>DATIHE010000070.1:0-15415 GCA_035481015.1 Candidatus Nanoarchaeia archaeon | reverse complement strand
TCTTCGACGGTCCCGTTGGTAATTTAAGTAATGACCCGGATTTATGGGTGCGGGCGAGAGTTGGGGAGGTCGACGACGAAACGGTTTTTGAGAATATCGCCCAACGATTCAACGTTGATACGCAAATTGTAAAATCATGGTTCTTTTCTCGACGCGAACCCGATCCAGATGTTCTTGAGATATTGGACAAGTTAAACCCAGAAATTAAAGTCGGCATTATTAACAATGGACTAAAAACACTCTTCCGAGGCTATTTAGATCAATTTCAGCTCAAGGATCGTTTCGACTTCACTGTCAACTCAGCCGAAGTTGGCTTCGAGAAGCCAGACCAAAGGATATATGAGCTTGCTTTCAAGTCATTGGATGTTAAGCCTGACGAATGTTTATTTGCGGACGACAACGAAAGCAACGTTGCAGGTGCCGAGAAACTGGGGATGAGAGTACTTCTTTATAAGAAGCCAGGCGATTTGGAAGTTAAATTGGTGGAATTAGGTCTTGTGGAAAAGTAGGCGAGTGAGGTAAGTTTTTGTTCAAAAGTGCGATTTAACGGCTTAGTAAGGCCGTTTTTTGGTGTACAAAAATAATAGTCAAACGGACAATAAAGTAGTTGACAGTGGGTAGTAGTGGGTAGTAAGATGTTTGCAGTGAAGTGCTTAGCACATCAAGAGGGTTGAAACACTAAGGAAACGAGATGGACTACTTCGAACGCAAACTCGACGATAAGAACCGGCTAACTATACCAGCCGAGCTTCGTGCAGAGTTTCCAGAAGGCCACGCTGTAATATCGCGTGGCTTCGACAAAGCCATCCATCTCTATCCAAAGGCACGGTGGGACCAAGCAGTCGAACGAGAGTTAGCGGGCTTCAGCATCATCAGTGAAGAAGGCGCTAGACTGAACCGACAACTGCGGGCCGGCAAAACCTTGGCCTCGCTTGATACCAAGCAGGGTCGGGTAACTATCGAGCAGCATTTGCTCGACTGGGCCGGTATAAAGAAAGACCTAACCGCCACCCGCATCGCCTCAACCGACGGAAGCTACTGGGCGATCGAAGCCAAATAACCTAAGCCAGCGTCAAGTTCATTAAAAACAAAAACAAAAACTCCCAAAACAAATTTCAAAACAGCTATTCGGCAGGCAACAGCAACGGAACTGGGACCCGTTACTGTCCTCGCACCTTTTTTTCACAAACTCCACCTCACAACAAACTCTATTGAGGAATTATTCTTGAATAATTCCTTGCCACAACAAACTCCACACTCTTCGTTGGCATGCTCACATCGTGGGTTAAGCCAGCGAACTCTTAAAACAAAAACGATCAAACAAAAAGTTGGCTGCCGAATAGGTGATCTTTGAAATGACAAAACACCAACCAGTTTTAGTACCAGAAGTCCTGCGGGTCCTAACACCCAACCGCGGCGAGTCTTATTTTGACGCCACAGCCGGGTACGGGGGCCATGCCAGCGCTATTTTAGAACGCATTGGCGACGGAGGCAGAGTGGTGCTAAACGACCGGGATAACGAGGCTACCAAGCACCTGGAGCAGCTTTTCGGCGACCGTGCCCAAATTATGCGCACAAGCTTCGAAGAGGCA
Source organism: Candidatus Nanoarchaeia archaeon (assembly GCA_035481015.1). GTDB lineage: Bacteria > Patescibacteriota > Saccharimonadia > UBA4664 > DATIHE01 > DATIHE01. Next base: position 13,823 of record DATIHE010000070.1, on the reverse strand, counting down.
ACTGATCGTTTGGTAGAAGACGGCGAGCGGTTTGATGTGATATTGCTCGATCTGGGCATCTCGTCACCGCAAGTCGACACGCCAGAGCGCGGCTTTAGCTTTAGGCTGAACGGCCCGCTCGACATGCGCATGGACCGGCAGCAAAGCCTAACGGCCGAGCAGGTAATAAATGAGTACAGTGAAACTAAGCTGGCCGATATTATCTACCAGTACGGCGAAGAGCGGTTTGCTAGGCGGGTAGCTAGGGCCATTGTGGCTGCTAGACCGATCAAGAGCACAGGACAGCTAGCCGAGATTGTGCGCAAGGCAGTTCCCAAGAGCGGCGACATCGATCCAGCGACTAGGACCTTCCAGGCGATCCGTATCGAGGTTAACGACGAACTGGGTCAGCTCGAGCAGACTTTGCCACAGTTAGTTAAGTTGCTTGCGATTGGCGGCCGGCTAGCGGTTATCAGCTTCCATTCGTTAGAGGATCGTATAGTTAAACAGTTCCTTGACCACGAGAGCCGAGACTGCATTTGTCCGCCCAAGCAGCCAATTTGTACCTGCGACCACCTCGCCACCTTAGCCAAATTAACCCGAAGTGCCATAAAAGGCACCGAAGATAGCAATAATCCGCGTGCCCGCAGCGCCAAGCTGCGAGCCGCTGTGAGAATTAAAACCAAAACAAAAGGAGGAGCATGACTGTTAAAGTCAAAGACCTATCCAGACCAGCCCGCGTCAGGGTCCGGATTGTCTCAAAACACCGCTAGATGATAAGTATGGGCGGCAGGCCGGGCCGCCCAACCAAAAACCAAAACAAAGGAGCGAATTAAAGTGTCTACCGCAACTTACGCCGTCAGACGTAACCAAAACCTGTACCGCCAAAAATCACAAGTCCACCTAGGCCCGATCTCGGTTAGCTTTTTAACCGTGGCAACTATTGTGGTGCTAGCTTTACTGTACCTAACCCAGATCACCAAGACCAACGTGTTTGGCTATAAAGTAAGTGAGCTTAAAACCAGGCGCGACCAGATCCTGGCCGCAAAACAAGAGCTAGAGGTCGAAGCCGCCCGTTTGCAGTCTATCCAACAAATTCAAGCTTCTCCAGTAGTTGCTAAGATGGTGCCCGAAACGCCGCCAGTTTACGCCAGTACGCGCTAAATATCATGCAAAGCTACAGCGAACTATTAAGACAACGCCGTCGTATTTCTTGGCTCAACCTGGGGCTGGTTGCGGTTGGTATTGTTTTAGTGGGACGATTGTTCAGCTTGCAAATAGTCAACCATCAGCGGTATCGGGTATTAGCTACGCGCGAGCACAACCGCAAGTACGAGATCCCAGCTAACCGTGGCCAGATCTACTTGCGTGATGGCGACGATAAATCGCCACTGGCACTCAATCAGAATCTAAAGCTATTATATGGCGACCCTAAGCAGGTTACCGATAAGGTGAAAACTGCAAAAGTATTAGCCGCTGTAACTGGCGACTCGGCCGACGATTATTTAAAGGCCTTAAGCGCGCCCGGTGAGTACGCCGTCTTAAAGCAAAAAGTAACTACTGAGCTAGCCGATAAAATAACCGCCCTACATCTAGAGGGCGTCGGCTTATCAGATCAGCAGTATCGCATTTATCCTGAAGGCCAACTAGCTAGCCAGGTAGTCGGTTTTGTGAATCAAGACGGCAAGGGACAGTACGGCATCGAAGGTTTTCTGGATAACGATTTGGCCGGCACACCCGGTAAGCTGAGCGCTAAAACTGACATTGCCGGCAATCCAATAGCGACGGCGGACAACATAGTCGAGCAGCCGGTTAATGGCAAGAGCTATGTCTTGACGCTCGACCGCAACATCCAGGCTCAGAGTGAAAAGTTCTTAAAGGAAGGCGTCGAGGCGGTAGGGGCGAAGAGTGGCAGCGTGATTGTCATGGATCCCAAGACTGGTGCTGTTAAAGCCATGGCCAACTGGCCAACTTATGATGCCAATGACTACGGTTCGGTTAAAGATTACTCGTTATTTTCCAATTCGGTCATCAGCGACCAATTTGAGCCAGGTTCAGGCTTTAAAGTTATCACCATGTCTGCCGGCCTCGATACCGGCAAGGTCAAGCCGGATACGACTTATGAGGATACCGGCGAGTTTAAACAGGACGGCTATATTATCCATAATGCCGAAAATCACAAATTCGGCATTCAGACCATGACCGATGTCATTACCAAGTCGCTCAACACCGGAGTTATCTTTGTTCTAAAGAGTCTAGGTGGTGACCCCAATGCTATTAACCTGACCGGTAAAAAAACTTTATACGACTATATAACCAAGCACTTTGGCTTTGGTGTAGCGACCGGCATTGAACAAGTTGGAGAGGCGGCGGGCAACGTGGTGGCTCCAAACAAGGGTGCTAACGGCAACAATGTTAATTATGCCAATATGACCTTTGGGCAGGGTATTTCGGTAACGATGATGCAGATGACTAATGCTGTGGCGGCCATCGCCAACGGCGGCAAGCTGTACCAGCCCTACCTAGTCGACTCAACGATCGATGCCGATGGTACCGAGCACAAGAGCAACCCACGAGTCATTAACCCTAAAGTCATTTCACCCGAGACTGCCCAACAAATGACCGCCATGATGGAGACGGTGGTGCAGCATGGCTCTGGGTGGATGACACGCATGAAAGGCTATAATATCGCCGGCAAAACCGGCACGGCTCAGGTCCCGCGAGCCGATGGTCAGGGCTACGAAGATGGCAAGAACATCGGTTCGTTCGTCGGCTTTGCACCTGTCGAAGATCCACGCTTCGTTATCATGGTTCGCATCAACGAGCCGCACGTCTCGGGCTTTGCTGAGTCCACCACGGTACCCGTTTTCGCTCATATAGCCGACTGGATGCTAAAGTATTACGCTGTACCGCCGAGTAGCTAAAAAGCTTATGCCATATCTGTTAATTATGCTAAAATAGAGCCAAATGAACCTTAATCTGCTAGCCCAAAGAGCCGCCGAATTTCAGCCGCTGTCGCACATTTTTTTTGACGCTTTTCTGGCTTTTAGCCTGGCCATGCTGCTGACGCCTATTTATACGCGCGTGGCTTTTAATCGTAGGTGGTGGCGAAAGCCGCGAGAGCAAGCTGTTACAGGTGAAAAAGCGCCAATATTCTATAAACTGCACGCCGAAAAACACAAGCGCAACATACCAACTATGGCTGGCATGATCATCATCATAGCCGTCGTAGCTGTAACTGTGGCATTGAATTTCAATCGCAACCAAACCTGGCTACCTGTAGCCACGCTTGTCGTTTTTGGTGCTCTTGGCTTGATGGACGACATCTTTAACGTCTTTGTGTTCAGCAATAAGACAGGCGGTTTAAGGGCTAGAACACAGTTGTTAGCCTTGATCGGTTTATCTCTTTTGGGTGCTTGGTGGTTCTACTACAAGCTTAGCTACAACCTGATTCATGTACCGGCTGTGGGTGACTTTAGTATTGGCTGGCTCTACATACCGCTGTTTGTCTTGGTGGTGGTTTCGGCTACGAAGGCAGTCTCGATAACTGATGGTCTGGATGGCTTGGCGGGTGGCTTGCTTGCCACGGCCTTTGGTGCCTACAGTGTTATAGCTTATTTCCAGGGCAGCTATGGCATTGCCGCCTTCTGCGCGACGATCGTCGGTGCCATCTTGGCGTACACCTGGTTTAACATTTTTCCTGCCAGATTCTTCATGGGACAAACTGGCTCGACGGCGCTAGGTGCCACATTGGGGGTTATCGCCATGCTTACGAATGCAGTCTTCGTACTGCCGATCATCGCCGGTGTTTTCGTTCTCGAGGCAGGATCGAGCTTGCTACAGATATTTTCCAAAAAAGTATTCCATCGTAAGGTGTTTCTGTCGGCGCCGCTGCATCATCATCTAGAGGCAATTGGTTGGCCAGAAACCAAGGTTACGATGAGACTATGGGTGATAGGCCAGATTGTAGCCGCCATAGGCCTAGTCATCGGTCTGCTTGGTAATAAGGTACTGCATTGAAATCTCAGGCGGCGGCGGGCAGAGGGCACAAGCCTGACTATTTACTGGCCTTAACAGTTTTTTTGCTGTTAGGGATTGGGCTTATCATGATTTACTCTATCAGCCCGGTATTAAGTTTTAAGCTTTTGGGCTCTACCAGCCGTAATTATTATTTTTATGGCCAACTTGGTAATATTGCGGTTGGGCTGTTTTTTTGGGCTCTGGCTTCACAGATTCACTATCGGGTTTGGCAGAAATGGTCACCCCTGCTAATAGCCGGGGCTGCCATTGCGCTACTAGGCCTGGTAGTGCCTGGCCTAAGCTTCAGTACGAATGGTGCTACGCGTTGGCTAAAGCTCGGTCCCGCCTCATTCCAGCCCGCCGAACTGCTTAAATTGTCGCTAATTGTTTATCTAGCTGCTTGGTTTGAGAGACGTGGTCAGTATATACGAGAGTTTTGGGAAGGGCTGTTTCCGTTTAGCATAATGCTGGCGGTAGCCAGCTTCGTGGTGGTAGTCTTGCAGCGTGATATGGGCACTATGATGGTGCTAGTTCTAGCGGCGATTGGAATGTTTTATGCCGCTGGCAGCAAACTACGTCATGTGTTTTCGATCGTCGCTGGCGGCGCCATGCTAGGCTGGTTGGCTATTGTTACATTCCCGCACCGCCTGAGCCGCCTGACAGTGTTTCTAGACCCCAGCAAGGATCCTAGCGGGCAAGGCTACCATATCTCGCAAGCATTAATAGCGATTGGCTCTGGCGGCTTGCTGGGAGTAGGGCTAGGCCACAGTATCCAAATATATGGCTATCTGCCAGAGGCGGCCAATGACTCGATATTTGCTGTCATAGGCGAGGAGTTTGGTTTAATCGGCTGCCTGGTAATAATTGGTTTATTCGGCTTCCTGGTTTACCGCGGCCTTCAAATTGCCAAGTCTGCGCCAGACAGTTTTAGTCGTCTAACTGCTATTGGTATTAGCTTATGGTTACTATTTCAAGCGCTGATTAACATTGCCGCTATGCTGTCACTATTACCACTAACCGGTATTCCGCTGCCATTTATCAGTTACGGTGGGTCAAGTTTGGTATTTTCGCTGGTCGGGGCGGGTATTTTGTTAAACATCTCGAAATACACAGTAAAGGAGGTAAGTGATGCGAATTCTCGTGTCGGGCGGCGGAACGGCTGGTCATATTTCGCCAACACTGGCAACGGTCGACGCGTTAAAGCGGCTCGATAAAGACGCCGAGATCCTTTACGTGGGCCAAAAGGGGAGCCTGGAAGCCAAGATTACGGCGGCTTCGGGTATTCAGTTTGCTTCGATCCAGGCTGGCAAATTCAGACGTTATCGAAATGCTAGTTTATTCAATAAATTAACTGACTTGTCAAGTGCAGCTTTGAACATTCGGGATTTAGGACGATTTGGGGTAGGTGTTACTCAAAGTATCAAGATAATCAGACGGTTCTCCCCCGATGTAGTGTTTATTAAGGGCGGCTATGTAGCGTTGCCAGTTGGGCTGGCAGCCGGGCTATTAAAAATACCTTATGTGGTACATGAGTCGGATGTTGTACCTGGACTGACCAACAAGACGCTGTCAAAAAAGGCGACTACAGTGGCGACTGGTTTCCCGGTCGATAAGTATCACGAACTGCCCAAAGAGAAGTTAGTCTTTACCGGCAGCCCGATCAGGGCCGGCATTCTGGGCGTCCATCGGCTAGAGGGCTTAGCCAAATTTAAACTCGACTCGAAATTGCCAGTGGTCTTAGTTATGGGCGGTAGCTTGGGCGCCAAACGAGTTAATGACGCCATAATTGAGGCTCTGCGGAATCTGACAGAGTTCTGCCAAGTGATCCATATAACAGGGGAGCGAGACATCGAGAGAGTACGTTTTGAGGTTAAACGACTGCAGTTGCCCAAACCAGAACGCTACCAAGCTCACTCATTCCTGATGGACGAGCTTGGCGGGGCGCTAGCTGCAGCCGACGTGGTGATTAGTCGGGCCGGCGCCAATAGCATTGCCGAGCTGGCGGCATTGAGAAAACCAACTATCTTGGTACCGGCTTCGCATCTGCGCGACCAAGAAACCAACGCTCAGGTATTGGCGAGGGCTGGAGCTGTTCGGGTTATTCCCGAAGCTCGTTTAAGTTCGCAGAGGCTTGTTAGTGAGGTTAAGCTTGTACTGGAGGACGATTCCGAGAGAGGTAGGCTATCAGAGCATATTGCCGAGTTTGCCGTTAATGACGCCGCCGAGCAACTAGCTAAATTAATTTTGGCTGCTGCCCAAAGCAGGGGAGAGTAGCAGTGCCGGCCCGCCAGGTCACGCGGCAACCGCGACCAGTTTATGGCCGTCCAGCTGGGCGTTCGCCAGAGGTGCGTATTAACAAGGACCGTCTGAAACGCTACGCCAAGTTATTTTTATGGGCTATTGTTGTCTTGGTTGTTTGGGGCTTCTTTGGCATCAAAAATATTACAGTTACAGGCAATAAACAATTGAGTAAGTCGGAAATAATAAAAACAGCTCAAGCCAGCACGTCACATCGGCCCTGGAGGAATAACCTGTTAACGCTTGACGAGGCCGCTTTGCGTAAGGATCTGCTAGCTTCTAACTATCGCTTTAAGTCGGTCAGTTTTGTCCGGCACCTGCCAAAAAGCCTAGAGATCAAAGTAGCCGAAAGGCAGCCATCGCTTAACTGGCAGACTGGTGGCCAAACTTACACCCTTGATGTTGATGGTAGTCTGATAGGCCCAGCGGAGCCTGGCAGTCCATTGCCAACAGTGCTGGATAGCGCCAATCTGCCAGTCAAGGCAGGGGATAAGGTAGTGCCAGCCAAGTTTGTTAAGTTTTGCACTGATATAGTAGAGCAGATGCCAAAGCGGACAGGGGTAGCGGTGGCTAGCTTACGTGTACCGGACACGACGAGTGAGGTTTATGTAACCACCAACAAGGGCTATTTAATTAAGTTCGACACGACCAGAGAGGCGAGTGAGCAGATCGATGATCTGGTAAACGTGCTTGCCACCCTAAGTCGCATAAAAAAGACGCCGGCCGAGTATATAGACCTGCGTGTTGAAAATCGCGCCTACTATCGGTAGCGTTCCCTCACTCTCCCCTATGTTCGGTTTTTGTTTTCTAAACCAGTTTACAATTTTGTTTGCAGTAATCAAAATTTGAGAAGTATCCCCACAAAAGGCTAGTAGGGCAACGCCGCCAAAAACCACTTAATAAGAGCAACTTGAGACATGCAACATTATGTATGGCAACAGCAATACATAAGAGGGATATGGGCTTTGTTAAGCTTAAATCCAGCCAATTATAGGTCCTGTCATACCCCTAACTCTAAATAATGGGTATGTCGCAAAATATACATTGTGCGACCAAGTATGTTTCTTCACGATCCAGGCTTTCTGGTTTCGTTCATTGCCACCGCCCTGGGCTCTAATGAAGTCTGACTGCTTCCCCTTGTTGCAGCTCCTGCTGGCTGTCAGACTGCTGAGGCTCGTTACTACTAGCCCGGTGCTCGTTCGGGTTTTGTTCACGCTGTGGTTGACGGATAACCGGCCGGTTATCTTCTCGCCTATTGTCGCGTCTATCGTTTCGGCCACGTCCGTGGTCGTTCCGGTTGCGATTTCCCTGCCCTTGTCCGCCGCTGCTCGGCTGCTGTTGCGCCGGCGCCTCAGGGTTCTTTAAGCCACCAAGGAACGTGTTCGGTTTTTGTTCAGACACAAACGGGTCCTGAGCTGGGCCGCCCTCTGATGGACCACCGCCGTCTGGACCGCTAGAGCCACCGCCTGAGCGTTGGCGGATAGATTCCTCCACCTCGGCCCGAGGAATAGCGTAAGTGTGTCTAGAATGGTCGACAATGGCTGCGGTTTGATCTTCCGGTGCGTCTGGCATGCGCAAAGTGGTCCCCGAAAATGGCAGAGTCTTCTCGCCGTCAATGCTCATGCTAATGAAGACGTGCTGATTATTCAAATTGACTAGATCGGGCCCCAGGAAGACTGGTTCAAAATACTTGCCCAGGTAAGTGGAGTCGGTTGCGCCAACTCTAAAGGTAATCATTGAGCCAACGTTACCGAACACAGCGTCCTTTACGGTATCAGGCATTTGGGTGATGTACTGGTTGGCGACGGTGAGGTTTAGCTGGTACTTACGGGCCTCAGACAATATGACAGCAAACGAATCGGTGGCGAAGTTTTGGAACTCGTCGACATATAAATAGAACGGCCGACGTTGGCTCATATCGACATTTGCGCGGCTCATCGCTGCTAGCTGGATCTTGGTAACCATCAAGGCTCCTAAAATGGCGGCATTATCTTCACCGACCATACCGCGGCTGAGGTTGACGATTAATATCTTACCCTCGTCCATAACCTTGCGCAGGTTGATGGTGCTGGTGGGCTGACCAACGATGTTGCGGATTAGGGGGTTAGCAATGAAAGCACCCACCTTGTTTAATACCGGTGCAACTGCTTCGTTGGCAAACTTATCATTCCAGCTGGCGAATTCATTTACCCAGAACTGCCGCACTATTGGATCTTGGATATTGGCGACAATGTTCTTGCGGAAGTTCTTATCAGTTAGCATCCTGGTAATATCAAGCATTGTCGAACCAGGTGTGTCCAGGAGTGCCAGGATAGTAAAACGCAATATGTGTTCAAGGCGTGGTCCCCAACTTTCGAACATACGCTTCAGGACGCCAACGAGTTCCGACGTAATATTGTTCTTACTGTTAACGTCGATCATCTCTAATGGATTAAAAGCTACCGGGAATTCCAAGTCAGCCGGGTTAAAGTAAATAACGTCTTTGACACGGTGTGGTGGGATGAACTTCATAATATCGGTGGCATAGTCGCCGTGTGGGTCGATGACGGCAAAGCCGTGGTTATGGTAGATGTCTGATAACGTCAAAAGCTGCAGCAACATACTTTTGCCGGTACCGGTTTGGCCGATGATGTACAAGTGGCGGCCACGGTCAGTGCGCTTTATGCCGAATTTAACACGGTGGCCGCGGTAGTTGGTCAGCCCAAACAAGCTAAGATCGGTGCTCGGCACCTTGCCCTCCGAAGGCAGGTCCTGTGGTGGCTCAGCCGTTTTGTTTGATACCCATAGGATGTTGGGGGTCGAGACACTGGCGTGCGGCAAGTGGTACAGACTAGCCAGCTCCTCGATGTTCAAAATGTCGCCATCGTCTAAGAATAGTCGGGCACGGTATTCGTCGAGCACATCTGGGCTAGAGCTGTAACCCTTGGCCGCAAAGCCATTTAGATTGGTGGTATTAAACTGCTTAAAGCCGCCAATGATGGCTTGCATACGCTGCTTGGCTAGGGTCGGATTGGGCCCCATGTAAGCGATGCGGACCTTAACCTGGTAGCCCAGCTTGGCGACTTTTTCTTCGACGGCCTTAACTATTGCCTGCTGGCCGGTCGAAAGTTCCTTTTTACCGCCCTTGTCGTCTTTGGGTGCTTCGGGTGGTGTTGCCAAGCTGTTTAAGGCATTGGTTATGATGTGAGCCGGGATAGCCAGCAATTCCTTTTGCAAGGTCTTGCCCAGACTGGGAGCTTTGCCTTGCTTAACTTCATCGATAAATTTGTAGCCTTTGTCTTGCCAGCTGTCTTCAAGTGGTCGGGCTAACACCTGGATCCACATTTCCTCTCCTACTTCGGTCATGCTGGCCAAGACGCCAGTTAAGCTGGCCAGTGGGTCAACTTCGAAGCTAACGAAGGTCTTAATCGGCACTACGTCGGGCTTGGTTAAGGCGAGCTCGGCGCCGTAAATAGTTCTACCACCTGGCTCGGTGTGAGCATAATCCCCCACTCCCTCACGGATCAGGACATTTGGATACTGGGCGTAGATTTGACCCTCAACGAAGTCCTTTAAGTGCTTGGGTGTCCAAACAAAAAACTGAATTTGGCCGCCAACATAGGCAATCTCGAAGCTCATGTGCTCTTGCAGCGAACCTTCTTTTAGTAACTCCGACTTTGGTCGCAAAATACCGTGCAGCGAGGCAAACATATGTTCAGCTGACTGTTCTTTTTTGTCGTTCTCTTTAGGTACTTCGATTTGTAGTAGCGTCCATTCAGTCTTTGACACCCATTGTTCGCGCCGGCGATTTTGCCATATCAAATACAACAGCACCAGGACAACGCCAACCCAGCCCCAGAATTTAAACAGTACCAGCCCCAGTAGCTGGAAGATTGTTGCTATTACGGTTAAGAAGAAGTTCATCCCGTTAGAGCTCCGGGATTGGTTGTGGACTTAAATGCAGCATATCTATCGGTTACCCTCTAAAAGCTCAAACGGGATTCATTGACCCTTAAGCTTGTAGGTAGCTTTGGCTACCCGCTCGAAATGGTCCTTTTCCTGTAAGTTGAGAACAATGGTGGTCGTTTTAACCTGGCGCTTCTTTAATACCCGACGCACGATCTCGTCCTTATGGAGCGGGGCCTCACCCTTTAATATCTCTATAATGATATCAGCCACGGTACCTGGGGTATAGCCCCATTCGGCCAGGGCGTAGATGCCGCGGCCAATCAAGACGAAGCGGGAGTCTTTGATAAGTTCGTTGTGTACGGCCTGGATCGTAACATCGCGCCGGCTAAAATTAGAGTCTTTGATATGCTCGGCAATATCACCAAAGTGTAGGGGCTTGCCGTGTTTACTTAGGACTAAGTAAGTCTTATCGCGAATACTCTTGGGGTTAACCTGCGGCCACTCTACCAAGCCCCACTGGTTTTCGTGACTGGCTAGGCGCTTAGAAAGCTGGGCAATATTAACGATGGCAGCCGGATTTAAATCAGCTGGCAGTTGGCTAGCAATCGCACTGAGTGGCGCTGGCTTGCCCAACTGATGGTAAACATCAACTAACTGCTGGCTTAGCTGGCGTACCTTGGTTTTTGAAAATTTCGGCAGTGCGGCAAGGGCCTGACGTAGTTGATCGTCTTCCTCGATGACCTCAACGTCACTTGATAGTGTCGCTAAAAACTGCACATAAGCCTGCTGATTGGCCTGCAAGCCGACCAACTCAACTACCCTGGCCAAGGAACTTAATCCCCCCTCGCCTGCCAAGTAATCAAGCAGTAAAGAGTTTGCCTGGCGTACTTCACCAGACTGGGTAGTTTTGACCTTGGCCAGCGTAGCCTTTTCGATCTGGCGTACGCGTTCGCGGGTTATGCCAAAGTGCTTGCCAATCTGCTCCAATGTCTGTCGCTTAGCCAAATCAAAACCAAAACGACGCGCCAAGATTTGGCGGTCACGGTCACGCTTAAGTGTCTTTAAGACGGCTTCGGCGGCTTGTTTGAAATTGAACGACTGAATTGGAGTTTTTTCGGGCACAAGAAATATCGCTTAACAGTTCTAAATTATAAAACATGTTGCAACTAGTGTCAACAATTAGCCTTTTCGTTTGTCTGGCGGGTTGAGCGGATCGATGATTGGGTTTGGCGCTGGTGTCACAGGAATGCCATTCTGCTTGTCATCTGGCTTGGTGGCATCAGGTGCCGGCGGTGGTGGCGCGGAAGTGCAGTGCTTGGTTTGTGGCGCCTCGGCCAAGAAAACCTCGTCGATACCACCTTGGTCCCAAGGATTCATCAGCCCCCCATCGTTGGCGCAGACCTTTAGTATTACTAACCCGGCTGGTCGTGGAAAGGGCTTGTCGGGCTGGCCTTTTAGCGCCATCTCCATAAAGTTATGCCATATCGGGGCTGCGCCGGTGATGCCGTCGACATTGTACATAGCAGTGTGGTCGTTGTTACCCACCCAAACCGCCGTCACCAGATCTGGCGTGTAGCCAACTGTCCAGTTATCGCGAAAATCATTGGTGGTGCCGGTTTTGGCTGCTGACGTGCGCGATAGCTTGAGTGGCGAGTTGGGACCGAATTCCTCAGCTCGGGCGCCATTGTCGCTCAATATGTTGGTGATCATGTAGCCAATGCGTGGATCGAGCGTATGCTGGGGGGTATTCTTGTTAGTTTTAGTGATGTCATTGCCGTAGCGATCTTGGACTTTCATAATAGCGGTCGGCGTGATGCGGTTACCGCCATTGGCAAAGGCCGAATAAGCGGCCGCCATGTCGATCGGCTTAACTTCGCCGCCGCCCAGCACCAAGCTAACACCGTAGCGTGATTCATCGTTAAGAGTGGTAATGCCCAAACTGTGTGCCATAGCGATGGCGTCGTGGATGCCAGTGAACTGGATAACATGAAGAGCCGGTATATTGAGCGAGTTTGACAGCGCGCGGCGCAGTCGAATGTTTTTACCGCGCCATTTGCCGTCATAATCTTGTGGTCGGTAAACGCCATAAACCCCGTCGGGCAAGCTAATCGGCAGGTCGTCGACCGTGGTGGCGCCGTTCCAGCCCTTGGTAAAGGCATCGGCGTAAATAATCGGTTTAATGCTCGAACCCGGTTGTAGGTCGCTCTGGGTCACGTTGACATTGCCAAAGCCGGGCGCATTGTAATCAACGCTGCCCACCATGGTAAGGATTTGGCCATTCGTCGGATCAAGCGCGATCAATCCCCCGTTAGTGGCGTGGTGGCCGGCTAAGTTCTTGATTTGCTGTTGCACAATGGCTTGCGCGGCTTCTTGTTTTTTTAAGTCCAGCGTCGTGTAAACGGTAATACCACCATGCTCGACCTGGTCCTCGCCGTAAGTTTGCTTCAACTGGTCGAGTACGTAGAACACGAAGTGCGGGGCATGGATTTCAATCTGTTGGGCTGATGCTGCTATTGGCTCCGCCTCGGCCGCTTTTTCTTCATCGGGAGTGATCTTGCCTAGCTCCTGCATGCGCTGCAGTATGTAGTTGCGCCGTCCGGTGGCGGTGGCTAAATCGAGGTTGGGATCGCAGCTCGATGGACACAACGGCAGTCCGGCCAGTAGGGCGCTTTCGGAAAGGTTCAGGTCTTTGGCGGGTTTGTGGAAGTAAGTCTGACTAGCAGATTCGATGCCAGTCGAACCCTGGCCGTAATAAATACGGTTTAAATACATTTCCAGGATTTGGTCCTTGCTATAGCGGCGCTCCAGCTCGGTCGCCAAAATAATTTCTTGGCCTTTGCGGATATAACTTTTATTAGCCGTCAGCAAGGCGTTCTTAACTAGCTGCTGTGTGATGGTCGATCCGCCCTGTACTTTGCCATGCTCGGTTAGGTCGGCCAGCACGGCTCGGGCTGTGGCTCGAAAACTGACCCCATCATGGTTATAAAAGTTGGGGTCCTCGGCCGTTAGAGTGGCTTGTACAAGTGGCGCAGGCATATCTTGCAGATGGATGGGGCTACTGTTGTTGGCGCCGTAAACACGGTACAGCACCTGGCCATTTCGATCCAAAATTGTCGTACCAACGTTTTTCTTCGCCAAAAGTGCCGTCGGGTTGGCCAAGTCACTGGCGTACAGTGCATAGGTGGCTCTAGCTAAAAAAGCGAAAGCTGTCGCGGCCGCTACAGTGGCCAGGATGACCACAACCTGATAAATGCGAGCAGCTTTTTTAGAAGTCGCCGTTTTTATAGCAATCCGGCCGTAATGGTCGGTATCAATCACTACGGCGCGGGCGAATGGTGATACTTCTGTAGCTATAGTTTTAATATGGCTCGCAACTTTTTTAAACCAGTCTTTGGCAACAAAATAACCGTCGACGATCGCCTCGCCTAAATGGTCGAGATCGATGGGCGCTTTAAATTCGCCTGCTTGTGGCAGCGCCTCATAAAACTCGTCTTCCAGCTCGCTAGTTTGCGTTTCCTTAGCCATAAGAAAATTATAGGTAGCTACCAGACGAGTGTGACCAGACGAACGGTCGAACAAACGTCAGCTAACTACCACCATTTTAGTCACTTTGACTAATACTTATAGCAGGATTTGTA
>DATIHE010000069.1:0-4480 GCA_035481015.1 Candidatus Nanoarchaeia archaeon | reverse complement strand
ACTGCTACTGTTCCTGGCAACCATGCGCCGGTTGGATTCGTCGACTCGGCTGACTGTAACCATGTGGTGGGCTGGGCAAAAGACGGCGATACTGGTGACCCAATCACAGTACACATTTACGTTGGTGGTACCTCTAGCAGTGGTGCGCCGGCTTTCCCAGTCACGGCCAATGTCAATCGAAGTGATGTGGGTAACCACGGCTTCGACTGGACAGTGCCCGACCAATTTAAGAATGGCGGCACATACCCAATTTATGTCTACGGCATTAACGTTCCAAGTGGCGCCAACCCGGCACTTGGCAATAGCGCTAAGTTCGCTGTCGGACCCTGCTCGGCCGCGCCGCCACCATCCAACTCGATCATAGAAGGCTACAAGGTTCTGGAAGATGGTAGCACTCCAGCCCCCCCAGGTGATGCCAGCGTCAACTACGTTTGCTGTGATTCTGGCATCCCTAACACTTCAGCCAACCCATTCTTCTTTAATGGTCTGCGCAAAGGCGACCACCGTATTAGCGTCAACGTACCATCCGGCTACACGCTGGTAAGTATCCAATGTCAAAATACCGGCTGCGTTGGCAGTAACGATCAACAATCGGCCGCGCCGGGCACCTACGGCTGTACGCCTGGCGGTATTTGCGACTCCAACAGTAATAGCGTGGTCATTAACACCTCCCTAGCAAGTGGTCCGACTGTCGACATCCGTTGGCTCTTCCGAGCAACTAGCCCAAGCTCGAGTGGGGGCAGTGGTGGGACTGGTGGTGGTGGCAGTAACTGTACATTGTTCGTCATTTGTACCAGTGGCTCTGGCCAGGCAACCGGTGGTAATACTGGTGGCGGTGGGTCAGGCGGAACTGGTGGCAACGACGCTGCGGCCAGGCGAGCTGCCAGACAGGCCGCCCGACACTCCCATCAGGGTGCACCAGCTACCAATACCTCTAGTACTCAATCCAATACTCCAAACGTCGCCAGTGCCAACTATGCCTGCAACTACTTGGCTAGTTTAGGACTGTCACATCACGTTCTACACTTGATGGGCTGCAACTAGTCTTTCCGAACCAGTACCATAAAAGCTTCGGGCGGGATTTCAACCTTGCCCAACTTTTTCATGCGGGCTTTACCCTTCTTTTGTTTGTCTAATAGCTTATTCTTGCGCGTCACATCGCCACCATACAGCTTGGCTGTAACATTTTTGCCGAGAGCCTTGATGTCTTCGCGAGCAATAATCTTGGCGCCGGTGGCCGCCTGCAGACTAAGCTCAAAGAACTGTCTGGGCACAACCTCTTTTAGCTTTTCAACTATCGCTTTGCCAACGCGGTAGGCTTCGTCGCGATGGACTATCTGGCTTAAGCTATCTACCAAAGTGCCACCGACCAAAATATCTAGCCTTACCAGGTTTTCGATCCGGTAATTGTCCAGCTCATAATTAAACGAGCCATAACCGCTGGTCAAACTTTTTAAATCATCGTAAAAATCTGTTAAAACGTTAGCCAGCGGCGCCTCGAAGTCGATCAGTGCCAGTGACTCGTCGATGTAGCTAAGGTTGGTTTGAATACCCCGAAGGTGATTGATTAATTGGATACAGCCACCGACATATTCACCGGGTACAACGATCTCACCTTTAATCCAGGGCTCGCGAATCTGCTCCACGCGCCCGATATCAGGCAGATCGCCGGCTGAACGGATTGTTTCCTCGTTACCATCAGTCGTGCGCACAATGTAGTCGGTCGACGGGCTTGTGACCACTAGCTCTAATCCATACTCGCGCTCTAAACGCTCTTTAATGATTTCGAGGTGCAGCAGGCCCAAGAAGCCAATGCGATAACCGTGGCCCAATACTTGCGAAGACTCTGGCGTAAAGTTTAAAGAGGCATCGTTTAGTTTTAGCTTTACCAAAGCTTCTTTTAAATCATGGTACTGCTCAGCCGAGGCCGGAAAGAAGCCGGCGAACACGAACGGTTTGACTTGTTTGTAACCGTCGAGCGGCTGATGAGCAAGGCGTCTTTGCAAGGTTACTGTGTCGCCGACTCTGGCTTCCTCGACCGATTTTAAATTAGTGACAACATAGCCAATTTGCCCTGTTAGCAATGTTTCAACCGGCGTCTGTTTTGGCTTGAAGATACCGGTTTCAACCGCCAAGCCAGTCTGCCCATTGGACATCATCTGGATTTGGTCATTCTTGGTCAGCTGCCCGTCGCTGACACGCACAAATAGAATTACTCCGCGATATTCATCGTAAATAGAATCAAATACTAGCGCGCGGAGTGGCTGATCGACTTGGCCAGTGGGCGGTGGTACCTCGTCAACTAGACGCGTTAGAAGTCGATCAACGCCCGTTCCTTCCTTGGCCGATACTGCTAAAACGTCGGCCAGGCCACAGCCCAGTAAATTAACTACCTCGGCGGCTACTCTGTCTGGATCAGCTGCTGGCAGGTCAATTTTATTTAACACCGGTATGATGGTAAGGCCTGCCTCAATGGCTAAATAAACATTGGCTAGCGTCTGAGCCTGGATGCCCTGCGAGGCGTCAACTACTAAAATCGCTCCTTCGCAAGCTGCTAGCGAGCGCGACACCTCGTAGCTAAAGTCGACGTGCCCCGGTGTATCAATCAAATTAAGTTGGTAGCCTTGCCAGCTCATTTGGACTGGCTGCAGCTTGATGGTAATCCCCTTTTCCTGCTCCAGCTCCATGCTATCCAGAATTTGTTTTTTCATATCGCGGCCAGCTATGGTGCCTGTCAACTCTAATAACCGGTCAGCCAGGGTCGACTTACCATGGTCAATGTGGGCAATTATGCAAAAATTTCGGATTTTAGTTTGATCCATGTTCTTAAGTTAAGCGCAGCGGCCGCAACAGTTGCTGCCACAGGCGGTCAATGGCTTGCTTGGCTTCTTTTATTTGCAGCAAATAACTCGGTATTAAATAGGCCAATATGCCAGCTATACCAATTAACATAAACTTTGGTCCAACTACCAAAAAGCCGCGATCTAGCAAGTAAAGCGGCAGTACCCGAGCCACTAGCAAGTACACAACGCTGGCCATGATGGTATTGGCAATCAATACCCGCCACAAACTGCTGATGATATTACCTAGACCGATGCGGCCCAAACGGAGCCGCAAGATGATTGTTAAAACTAGGGTTTCAAGGATGGCCACAATTGATTGGGCCATAGCCAAGCCAACAACACCATAACTTTTAGATAAGACAAAGCTCAAAATGACGTTTAGCGTGATAGCAAATAAACTAACATATAGCGGCGTGCGTGAATCTTGCGTGGCGTAGTAGACTCTGCAAACCAAGAAAAATAGACTTTGAAAAATAATTGTGCCAGCAAACCAACCTAAAACATTGGCTGTTAGTGGGTTGCCAAAGCCAAACAACAAACGAATAATATAACCGCGCATCAGAACAGCGATGGTAGCCGAAGGAATGGCCAAGAATAAGATCAGCCTGGCCGTTGTCACAAAATCTTCGATGAGCCTATCGCGTCGGCCAGCCGCGGCATGGGCAGCTAACTTAGGAAAAGCCGCCGTCGCAATCGCCGAGCCAAAGATAACTAACGGCACGTTTTTCAAGTTATTAGCGATATAGTAGGCGGTCAAACTACCCGTCGCCAAACTCGAGCCGATAATTGTTTGAAAGGTATAGTTAATCTGGTCAATGCCTTGGTCAATCGAGCGGGGCACCATGAGCTTGATGACTTTAACGACGCTGGGATGCCGCAAGTTCATCACGAACTTATAGCGATAGCCCAGACCAATTAAGCCCAGCGCTTGAATTAAAGCTTGTAGCAGTGTCCCTAGCACGACACCGACTGCCACGCCGTAAATAGAGTACCTGTGGCTCAAAAAAACGATGCCAAAGATAATGCCGGCGTTATAAAAAATACTGGCAATGGCATAAAAGAAGAAGCGGTTAAAGGATTGCTGAATACTGCCAAAGACACTCGAAATAGCAAACAGGATCGGCGTAGCCAGCATGATGCGGGTTAGCTGTACGGTCAGATGATGCCGGTAAGGGTCGAAGCCTGGCGTTATTAAGGTTGTCAGGGGACTGGCAAAAATAAAGATCACTACGCCAATAACAATCGTACCAATCACCAACAGATTAAGGAGGCTGGACGATATCTGCCAAGCTTCCTCTTGCTCGTTTCTTTGCCAATGTTCACTTAAAACAGGAATAAAGGCTACCGCAAAGGCGCCAGATACTAACAGCGTAAATAGCAGCTCGGGCAAACGAAAGGCCGCCGAGTAAGAGTCGGCCAGCGGCCCAATGCCGAAGTGGCTGACCAGTAAGCGGTCGCGCAATAGACCAAGGATTCGGCTGGCTAAATAAGCACCCGAAATTAAAAAGGCGGCCGCGCCGGTGGTGGTTTTGCGGTTAAATTTCTCGAGAATCTTGTTCACTAAAGGCGATTATACCAGGGAAGCTAGGCTGGGAATAGCTTGAAAGCGGTTAAGCAGTTGCTGGCTTGCCGACTTT
>DATIHE010000068.1:0-3851 GCA_035481015.1 Candidatus Nanoarchaeia archaeon | reverse complement strand
CATTGTTCAGCACTAGCTCGGCTCGACCACCCCCGAACAGTTGCTGGAAATACTGGTTGAAGTATTTTGCAATTTCGGCAAAGCCACTTTCAAATTTGGCTCGAATTAGCTGTTCCAGTTGTGCAACGACCTTAGCGACGTCGGCTTGAGCGGTTTCTAAGTCAGTTACCTGCGAACTCAGGAACTCGTGACGTTTGCTTACCTCGGCAAATTCTTCGTTCAGTTCGCGGTTATCTTCGCCGTAAGCCTCTAGTTTGGATTGAAGTATGTCGACCTCTCTTTCTAGAGTCGCTAACTCAGCTGTCGCTGAAGCAGGTGGGACCTGCCCGTCAAACCACTGCTTTGCCAAGCTAGCATAGTGCTGTTCACTGGCAGCTAGTTGAGCCCTGGTATGGTCGGCTTGCTCCAGATGCGCGTGTGCCTGCTGTAGTTCGGATCTGGCAGCTTCCAATTTAGCCGCCAACGCAAAGACGCTAGCGCTATCGGCGCCTACTTCTTCGCTAGCGCTGACACGCCTCAAGGCTGCTAGACGCTCATCGAGCCGGCCAAGTGCTGTCTCGTCCTTCACTAGCTGGGCCTGCCGCTGCCTCAAAACAACAACTGGCAAACCTTCCTCGGTCATTCGTTGACTGGCATCTGTTAACTGCGCCTGCAGTGTGGCGGCCTGCGTCGTTAGATGAATAATGTCGAGCTCGAGTGATCGAACCTTGATAACCGCTTTAGTGTAGCCATCGTGTGCAATGTCGCGACGTTTTAGTAGCTGGTTTAATTGCATTTGCATTTGCTTCAGTTCAGCTAGGGTTTCGGTTTGACCCTTGGCCGCCCCGGCAAGCAGCCGACCAGCCTTATGCACCAATAATTTCAGACGTTCTTGATCGACAACTGCTTCGGCCATCTCCTGCGCCGCCAGTTTTAAAACGGCCAAAGCGTGATCGATAAAAGCCTGACGGTCCGAGGGGTCGGTTTCGCGCCTTAGCTTGGACAGCTTAGCTTGAGACGAGGCAATCTCTGCAGCACAGGCGTCCATTGCCGACTGCGTTTCGGTTTCAATTTTTTTAGCACTCACTAATAACTGTTGTACTGTCTTTTGCTCTTGATCAAGCTTTAACTGTGACGTCCTAATATTTTCAATGGTCTCGGCCAAGCCCGAATTTGCCTCATTCCGTTCAACTAGCAGCTGAACCTCGGCCTTTTTAGCGCTCAGCTGAACCACCAGCTGATCCCGCTCAACCTCGAGCTGGCGCAGTTGTTCGGTTGATTTGGCGCGCTCCTGGTCGCGTGACTGAGCCTGCTTGGCCATAGTTAATTTCTGTTGTTCCAGCTGTTTAACATCATTGGTCAGCCGTTTTACTTGGTCAGTTAACTCCTTAACGGCCTTCTGCAACGCCGACTGTTGCTGAGCTGAGTCTTTATTTGCTACCGAAATCAGCTCGGCCCTGGCTTGCTGTAAACGTTTGGCTACGTCTTGACGAGTTTTGGTGGCCTCGACCTGTCTGCTCAAACTAGCCAGTCGTGGTGCCAGCTCGGCCAAGATATCCTTCACCCTAGAGAGGTTATCTTTGGTTGCCTCCATTTTGCGCAACGATTGCTCACGCTTGATCTCGTACTGATGAATACCGGCGGCTTCGTCAAACAGTAGTTTCCGCTCGGCTGGGGAGGCCAGTACAAACGTATCAATCACCCCCTGGCCAATCACCGAGTAACTGTTGGCACCGAAACCAGCCGCCGCCAACAGCTGTTGGACTTCGTTCAGGCGAACCTTACGGCGGTTTAACAAATACTCGGTTTCGCCACTACGGTACAGGCGACGTGATAATTCCACTTCGCTAAAATCAAGTTCGGCCAGCCCGTCACTGTTATCAAGCAGCAGGCTGACTTCGGCCAGTCCGGCGCGAGCTTTTTTTTCGGTACCGGCAAAAACTAGCTCGTGGCTTTTCTTTAGTCGTAATTGTTTGCCAGATTGTTCACCCAATGACCAGCGAATAGCATCGGCAATGTTGCTTTTGCCAGAACCATTAGGTCCAACAATTGCCGTAATACCCGGCTCCAAATTCAAGACAGTCTTGGCCGCGAAAGACTTAAATCCGCCGATTTCTAGACGCTTTAAATACACTCAACACCTACAAACATTAGCATTATTGTAATCTGTCGGGGCATAAAAAAATAGCCCTTAAAAGAGCTGCCCCTCCCCCGCGTCTGTGTAGACGCAAGAGGAGGGGCAAAGAACTAGGCGGCAGAACGAACGACCTGCAGACGGCGCCGGGGCTGACGACCGCTGATGATCTGCAACTGCCTGATCACGGGCTTGGCGCGCACGCCGAGCAGATGGTTGTCCTGCCATGGGTAGACGTCGATCTTCTCGACGCCAGGTCCGTGATCGTGGTCGCCGGCCGTGATGCAGTAGCGACTGATGCGCGGGTACTCGCAGTCTGGGGCTAGCGCTGACCGGCACTCCACCAACAAGTCGTGGTGGGCTGAGAGCAGATGGACATCGGGCAAATGCTGGCCAGTCAACTCGCGCTGACGCACCATGGCCATCTGCCGTTCGGTCAGGCTGACCAGCCGTCTGGCACCGGGTGCCATGCCACGACCACCGGACATTGGCACCTGGAAGCTTGACAGGTACGAACCGTCGAGCGGGCCCATCAGGCCGATGACCATCTCGACGGCGTCTGGATGGGCAATGGAGTACTCCACCGCCCGCAACACGCCCTGTGAGTGGCCGACCAGCACGATGCGCTCTGACGAGTCGCCGCGCTTACGGTTGATGGCTCGGCTGACACCCTGGAAGCAAGCTTCCGGATGTTGCCAGCCACCGAGCGGCAGATCGATCAGTTCCAGGTCGAGTGCCGACAGGATGGGCTGGTAATAGCGAGTGGCCATGCGATGACCAATGCGCAGCGGATCGAACCAGTCGGGAGCCCAGGGCCCCGTCCCACCGATCAGGAACCCACGGGTTGTCTGGGTCACGAGAGCCCCCTTTCGGGCTATTGAAGGTGCAACTATTAACTTAAGTAATACACCTCGGCAAGCAAAACCACAATAGGATTATGCTTTTACGATGCTTTTTTTGTAATAATGACTAAGAAGTAGCCGGTTCGGTAGAAGCGCCTTGAGTATAATTCTTGAGGGCATCATCGGCTGCCATTTGCTGGGCAGCCTGTTTACTGCTACCCTGGCCCTTGCCGTAAAGCTTATCGCCCAGCATAACGCCAACCACAAAGACCTTGTCGTGATCTGGCCCCATTTCTTCCAAAACCTTATAGTGTGGTGTCATACTCTGGCGCTCTTGAGCCAGTTCTTGAAAACGACTCTTGGGATCAATCCAGCTACCGACTTTTAAGATGTGCGGTAGAGCCGAAATAATTTGCTCCGAAATAAACTCAGCGGCGATATCATAACCCTGATCTAAATAAATCGCCCCTATTATAGCCTCAATACAATTAGCCGAAATTAAAGCCCGGCTGCGGTCATTGCCCCTGGCCTCACCCTTGCTTAGCTTCAAGTACGGATCGATCTGTAGCTTTTCGGCCACCGACGATAATGACTCCGTCTTTACCAAGGCGCTGCGCCAGTTGGTTAGATCCCCTTCGGGGTTCTTGTAATTTCGATACAAAAAATCGGTAACTACCAGCTCAAGCACTGCGTCACCCAAGAATTCTAGTCGTTCATTGTGCTCCAAACCAAGTTTAGGGTGTTCATTCAGGTATGAGCGATGCACAAAAGCTCGCTCTAGTAGCTCTGGTTGCTTAAACTTAATACCTAACTTGGCTTCGAACTCGGCTATATCGCTCATTTTATCTTACTAAGCCCCAGTTTAAATAGCTTTTCGGTGTCACGGTACTCGATTA
>DATIHE010000067.1:0-5961 GCA_035481015.1 Candidatus Nanoarchaeia archaeon | reverse complement strand
CACCTCCTCCGCCACCTCCACCAGTCTTAACGCCTCAAATCACCAAGGCAAAGTCGGCTATCTTCACTAACCGCACCAAGGACGGTAAACCGCTTGATGCTAATCACGCCAACCCACCAGCCGTTGCTGGCGACCAGATAGAATACACCCTGACCACCTCCAATGTGGGCAACGGAGCCTATAATGGCTACCTGATTAGTGAAGATATTGGCGACATACTAGAATATGCAGACGTCACTGACCTCGGTGGTGCATCATTAAAAGATGGTGTCCTAACTTGGCCCGGAGAAGACATCGCGGCCGGCGGCAAAGTTGTTAAGAAATTCAGCATAAAAGTTAAGGATCCGGTGCCTTCGACCGCTAAATCAACTTCTGATCCGCTATCATTCGACCTGCGTATGGACAACACCTACGGCCAAACTGTTCAGATTCCGATTGCTCCCCCCTTGCCCAAGCAGGTTGAAACTAAGGCCGGAGAATTACCGCAGACCGGGGCCAATACGAGCCTAGTAATCACCTGCTTATTCGTGGCATTATGCGTTTACTTCTTCTTGCGCAACCGTCAGCTAACCACCGAGGTCCAAATTCTTAGGGCCGACTATAACCCAGGAGTTTAAATGAGTGAGCATTTAACAGAACACGGCCCAGAAGAGTTACCAAAAGTAGAAAGCGCTGAACTAGAGCAGGCTACTGAACGCGCCGAGAATAAGGCTGAAAACCAGACCGAGAAACCCGAACAGCAAGCCGAGAGAGCTCACGAAGCACGAACAACTATTGAAGCCCAAGCCGAAGAACCGCCAGCCTATGAAGAGAAAGCGCCGGACAAACCAGATCATCAACCTACCAGGCTCGATAAGGACGTCAACTACCAGCAAACCATGCGCAGCCTGCAGCGACAGCTAAAGCCAGCCAGCCGGACCTTTAGTAAAATCATCCATCATCCAGTCGTCGATGCGACCAGCGAGATAGTTGGCAAAACGGTCCTTAGACCGTCTGTGACCCTTGGAGCGACTGTTACTGCCTTCGTGCTAGTCGGGTTGGTTTACTTGGTCTCACGCCGTTACGGCTTCCCCTTGAGCGGCTCAGAACTACCGTTGGCACTGGTTGCCGGTGGACTACTCGGCTTTGTATTGGAACTGGTTAGTAAGCTACTTAAGAAGCGCCGTTAATTAACTCGGTGGCTGCTTTAACCGTCTCTTTTAAAGTGGCGAATATTTGAACCCCAGGACAGTCCTGGCCAAACCGGCGGCGAATATAGCGCTCATTGGTAAAACCCGGCTCAATGCCGATTACCAGTTTAGTACCTTGGGTTTGATGTCTAACTTTCCACTCTGCCAGTTCGAATCGACTGGTTTGGGCAAAAGCCCGATCGCAATCATGGATTTCTTCCTTGGCCAGCCAAAACAAAATGACGCCGTTTTCGGCCGCTTGGTTTAACAGATTCGTCTCCCAATCGACTTGTTTGGCGTAATCAAATTCGCCGTCTAGATAGTGCCTTCTAGGATTGGCTATTGTTGCCCTAGAAGCTTGTTGTATTAGTTTAATAGCTACCTTTTGCCAGTCAGGTGCGCCTTGAATCGGTCCTGCTAAGAAAATGACAGGTCCGCTTATCTGGACGATAGCCGGAGGGCTTACGACCTCAGCCATTACACCGCTACATGCACGTTACCGTGCTCGTCGACCATTACCTCACCAGGATCGGGTTGAGGCTTATTGCCACTCAACTGGGGCTTTGTACCGGCTTGCGACAAATCGGCTGACCAGCTCGGCAGCGGTGCTGGCGGCTGCGGCGCCGGAATTGGGCTAGTGACCACAGGCGTAGCCACGACCGGCGGAATCGGCGCAGGAACGGGTGCTGCGGCTGGCGGCGGTACGGGAGCAGTAGCCGGCTCGGGCTTTGTGGCTGGCGTTGGCGTGGCCACTGGTTGAGCCTGAGGCTTTGGATCGATCGGAATAAAACCCTGGAGTGTCGCCACGGGGGCGGTTTTCTTAGGATCAACAATCTTGACGGTAGAGCTCAAACCAGCTGCTGCAATTTCTTTAGCAATGTCATCTTCTACTTTCTCGCCTTCCGATTTTGGGGCCTCGGTTTTACTCTCAAACGGCTTTTCGGTGGAGTCTGGCTTTGGCGCAGGCTCCGCCGAAACTGGGGCTGGTGGTGGGGATGGTGGCAAGACTGGAACTGCTGGGACTGAGGTTGTTGGGGTGGGCACGGCCTGAGCAGGCACCGGAACAGCTGGCCTTGGGGTCGGGGCGGCCGGAGCAGGTGGCGCAGGCATAGTTGGTGTTGGCGTCGTTGGCTCCTCTGCCTGATGGAAGGTTTGGATGGCTGCCGGCGACGTGGGCTGATCTTTAACTATGTCCTTAATTACCAATGAATCGTTGGCTTTGGCCGGTTCGCCAACATCACTATTAATAACGGTCGAGAGATCGACATTATGGGCCGGAGGCGGAGTTGACGTAGCGGTTGCAACTGAAACGGCGGGCGCGGGAGCAGCTTGAGAGGCCGGATTTGTAGGTGTAGCAGGTGTACCGGCCTGAGTAGAAGGCGAACTCGACAGACGTCCAAATATCTCGGCTTCCACCTGCGACTTGTTTCGACCAAATTTTGCCGCCGACAGCTGTTTAACTGCTAGGCCTAATTCCGGATTAGCCATTCCCAGCGGCGACAAAGCGGTCAGCGAGAACGACGATGACGGCAAGCCGCCAATCATCAAGCGGGTAATGGCGTGGTAGTTTGGCAGACCAACAATGTCGCGGGCATCAAAAGCCGGTGCAAACTGCTTAACAAGAAAGTCGGCATCCTCAGGGCCAGAACGGTAGCTAACGATTGTGCCAACGTTGCCAAATACAGCATCACGTATCTGATCGCTCAGCTGACCAATAAACTGGTTGGCGACGATTAGATTCAGATGATACTTACGAGCCTCAGACAAAATTGAAGCAAAGCTGTCAGTCGAAAAGTTTTGGAACTCATCAACGTACAAACAAAAGTCCGGTCGCTGTTCCTCGGCTACTTCCGCTCGGCTCATAGCCGCCGCTTGGAACTTAATAACGAATATCATGCCGAGCAACTGCGAGTTTAGCTCGCCAATCCGGCCCTTGCTCAAGTTGACGATCAAAATCTTCTTGTTATCCATCACGTCGCGCAGATTAAAGGCGCTCTTCGGCTGGCCAATAATGTTGCGCATCATTTCATTAGACTGGAAAGCGCCAAACTTACTAACAAACCAGCCCAGCATCTCCGACTTGTGGTAGTCGCTAGTCTGAGCCATTTCTTTGCTCCAAAAATCGGCCACCGTCGGATCTTTTACGTATTGGAACTTATTTTTTAAATAAGCCGAGTCAGTAAATACCTTTGGAACCTCCAGGAAAGTCGCCCCCGCAGGATCACTCATCAGCGTCAAAGCAGCGTTCCGGAACCAGTGCTCGTAGCGCGGGCCAATAATGCCGGTATGTCCAGGATCGTACAGCTTATACAGCATGCCAATAGTTTCCTGGATCAAAAAGTCTTTTTGCGCCGGATCGCTAAATTCAAATAAGTTCAGACCCAGCGGGTAATCAGTGTCGGCCGGATTAAAGTAAATGACGTCCTCGGTCCGGCTCTTTGGCACCATGCCCAGCAGTCGTTCGGCCGTATCGCCGTGCGGATCGATAAAAGCAAAGCCATTACCGGCCAGCATGTCTTGCACCGCCAAGTTTTCCAGCATGGTACTTTTACCAGTACCGGTTTGACCGACAATATAGGTGTGGCGGCGGCGATCTTCTGGTGTTAGCTTAGCCTCTTTACGAACGCCCCTAAATTCGTTGTAGCCGAGCAATAAGCCGGTGGTTGGCATGTTGGGTGGGCTGTCCACCTCCTTGCTCGCCTGTCGCTCAACTTGTGAAGTCGGCGTCGCAGCGGCTGATGGTAAGTGGAATACTGTAGCCAATTCTTGGCTGTTTAGAATGGTTTTATCAAGCTCCGGCGGGAAAAATCTAAATATAAAGGCAGTTACCAAGCCTTCCATGTCACCAGCGGGCAAATATTTAAAGCCGTTCAGACCAGGTGCGTCAAACAGCGCAAAAGCCGATACCAAATCCCTAACGACTGTTTGGGCTCTGGTCGGCGTCTCGGTCGAGGCCACCACTCGCACCAATACTTCATAGGCAGCGTGTTGAGTTTTGCCTTCTATTTGCTCGACTGCCGTTTGTTCTAGCCCAGATAACTGCTTGACCTCACCCGACTTGATTGGTTCGGGCGCTTTGACGGCAGCCTTGGCCATATCGGTGGCCGTAAAAGCTAGACTACTATCGCCTTTTTGACGTTTGCTTTTTACCACCTCTATCGAGCGTTTTACCCAACTCTGGTTGGCTGGCCGCAGTAATATTTGCACCGCTGCACCTTCTTCGGCACCCAAACCGCTTAAGACGTTTAAAATTGCCTCCATAGGGTCGTGCTCGATCGAATCAATGGTTGCTATCGGGTAAGCCGACTCTTGCTTTAACACCAGTTCACCGCCGGAAGTGCCGGCAATTTTACCCTGAGCGTTAAAGATGTTGTAATCCTGGGTTTCCTCGAGTTGCGCCCCAGGGTAGGCTGTCAAGATTGCTTGTTTGGCCACCGACACCAAGGCCACTGGTACGGCGGCGTAATAATGTATCACACCACCGGCAGCAACTAGCTCTAGAGAGATATGACGTTGGCCGTAAAAATTACTTTTAAAGCCATTCTGCGTTGTACCGACCAACAAATCGTACAGCGTGCCAGCCTGCGAAACCGTCTCGCGCATAACTTCGCGTGGGTCGCGGCCGCCAGCCAAAGCTGATTCAGCCTGCGGTAAATGGATTAACATCGGCACCATCTTCAAACCGCGCTCGACCGCCTTTGCTCGACGCAAAACACGGCGATAGGCCACAAACGCAAATATGCCTAGACCGGAACCAACGGCAATGAAGAAAAATACGGCTACGATTATGCCGCCTAGCAAGGCTTAGTCCTCCGGGGCTTTCTTTAGATCTTTGCCGTAGCGCTTCTTAAGATAGTCTTCTTGCAGGTTTTCAAAACCGCCTTCTTCGGCACGGGGGTTATCGGCCGTATCTGCCACCACTTGCTGAGCCTTGTCGACCCATTCTTTTTCTATTACGTCGACGTCGTCAGCCACAGCTGGCGTGTTAAGTGGTGCCGCGGCCGGCGGCGGAGTTTGGGCGGCCGGCGGTGATGTTGCTGCAGAGGCTGGTGGAACGGCAGACGTTGAGGCCGGAGCAGCCGTTGGAGTTGGAGCTGGCGCCGCTGGCAATTCCGGCCCAGCTGGAGCTGGCTTTTGAGGCTCTGGCGAGACGGGCGCTGGCTGTTGGTTGGGGTTCACATTGGGATCCATTACCCAAATTATACCACTTATGCTTATCTGAACAACAGGTTTGTTAGGAGCGTAATTTGGCGCCCAGTTTGCGTTCTAAGGCTTTTAAAACTTGGGATAACTGCTGGTCGGCTTCGACATCGGTCAATGTCCGTTCTGTCGAGCTGAATTCAATTCTGACCGCCAAGCCTTTGGCGCCGGCTGGCAAATCCTTGCCATGATAATCGCTTAAAAAGCGCGGGCGCCCCAGACCGGTCTCTTCAATCACTTCCTTAACCTTCTCCCAGGCAATGCTATCTTTTAGCTCCAATGACAAGTCACGGTGAACCGATGGAAAGCGACTAATGTTTTGATACTTCACGTCACCACTGGCTGCCACTAGTTCGTCAAAACTAATCTCTAGATACCCCAGTTGACCTGGAATTTTGTAACGCCGCGTTAAATCTGGATGGACTTCGCCAATCTCGCCCAGTAGTTTTGAGCCTAACCAAACTTGACCGGCTCGTGCTGGGTGTAAGGCCGCCGACTTACGCGGCTTAACTGTCGGCTCGATATGGAACTCTCGTCCCAGCAGATCCAAGGCTGCCTTGACACCCATGTAACCTTTTCTTGAGACAACGCC
>DATIHE010000066.1:0-11653 GCA_035481015.1 Candidatus Nanoarchaeia archaeon | reverse complement strand
CGCCAAGACATCATCAAGATGCTCGTAGAAGCGGGCAGTGGTCACTCGGCTGGGCCACTCGGCATGGCCGATGTCTTTACCGCGCTTTACTTTGATATCTTGCATCACCGTCCCAAACAGCCAGACTGGCCAGAGCGTGACCTGGTAGTTTTATCGAACGGGCATATAACGCCAGTTCGATATGCAGTCATGGCAAGAGCCGGCTACTTTCCTGTTTCAGAACTTATGACCTTAAGAAAACTCGGCTCCAGACTGCAAGGCCATCCCGAGCGTACCAAGTTGCCGGGCCTGGAAACCACCAGTGGCCCCTTGGGATCTGGCCTATCACAAGCCTGCGGCATGGCCTTGGCGCTGCGCATGGACGACCAGAAACGCTGGGTTTACTGCCTAATGGGGGATGGTGAATTAGATGAGGGCAACATTTGGGAAGCGGCCATGTTTGGTGGCAAAAATAAGCTAAATAATCTGACGGCAATTATCGATCGCAACAATATTCAAATTGACGGTCCGACCGAGCAGGTCATGCCGCTCGAGGATCTGCGCGCCAAATGGGAGGCCTTTGGCTGGCATGTGCAGGAGATCGATGGCCATAATATGCAAGAAATTATTGATGCCTGTTATTTGGCTAAGGCTATCGAGAATAAGCCATCGTTAATAATTGCCCACACCATTCCCGGTAAGGGCGTTGGCTATATGGAATACGATTACCGCTGGCATGGCAATCCACCGGGTACCCAAGAAATCGCCGGTGATCCTGCCAAGGCCGATCAAGCTCGGGTAGCCCTGCACGATTTGCGCACCTTGGGCGGCCGCATCGAGGGAGAGCACGAGTGAGCAAAAAGCTAAATCTGAATCCAAAGCTATACGACAAAGATGTCGAGCAGGAGCCAACTCGGGCCGGTTTTGGCCGTGGTTTACTGGCGGCCGGCAAACGCGATAATCGTGTAGTGG
Source organism: Candidatus Nanoarchaeia archaeon (assembly GCA_035481015.1). Classification (GTDB taxonomy): domain Bacteria; phylum Patescibacteriota; class Saccharimonadia; order UBA4664; family DATIHE01; genus DATIHE01. The sequence goes on along the minus strand of DATIHE010000066.1, from coordinate 10,702 downwards.
CCTTGTGTGCCGATCTGACTGTCTCAACCAAGATGGATCTATTTGCCAAAGAATTTCCGGAACGTTTTGTCGAGATCGGTGTGGCTGAGCAAAACCTGGTGACGGTTGCGTCTGGCATGGCTCATATGGGCAAGGTGCCGTTCGTGTCATCCTATGCGGCCTTTTCGCCCGGTCGCAACTGGGAGCAAATTCGCACCACCATTTGTCTCAACGAAGCCAATGTAAAAATTGTCGGCTCTCACGCTGGCGTTTCGGTCGGTCCGGATGGAGCAACTCATCAAATGCTGGAAGATATCGCTTTGATGCGGGTTTTGCCCAACATGCGCGTGGTAGTACCCTGTGACGCTATCGAAGCCGAAAAGGCTACTCAGACCTTGGCGGCCATCGACGGTGCGGCCTACCTTAGACTAGCTCGCGAAAAAACTCCAATTATTACCACTACTGCCACACCTTTTGAACTCGGCAAAGCTCAAATATTTCGTGATGGCAAAGATTTAACTATCGTGGCTTGCGGCCCAATGGTTTACCAGGCACTAATTGCCGCTGATCAGCTAGCCAAGGTGAAGATTGACGTTGAAGTCATAAACTGTCCGGTGGTGAAGCCGCTCGACTGGGTTGCCATTCTTGCTAGTGCCAAAAGGACTGGTGCCGTTATGACTGTTGAGGAAGGCCAAATCAATGGCGGCTTGGGCGGAGCAGTGGCCGAGCTGCTTGGCGAGCATTACCCAGTGCCCCTAATCCGCGTTGGCATGGCTGACCGTTTTGGCGAGTCGGGTGCCCCTGATGAACTGCTGGAACACTTCGGGCTGACGGCACCACATATTGTTAAACATGCTCACGAGCTAGTAAAAAGAAAGGGCGGCAATGACTAACCAAGAAAAAGCACGCGAGCTATGGCAGCGTAGCAAGACCGAGCGGTTCGCAATTGGCGCGTTTAATGTTGATAACCAAGATACTTTGATTGCAATTGCCAAAGCTGCCCAAGCCCAAAAAGCGCCAGTACTAGTCGAGGTGTCGCACGGTGAAGTCGAGGCTATTGGTTTGCACAACATTCGCTGCATGGTCGACAATTATAAGGCCGAGTTTGGACTGGAAATGTATATTAACCTCGACCATTCACCCAGCGTTGAAGCTGCCAAGGCTGGCATCGATGTTGGCTTTGAATTTATTCACATAGATCTGTCTCAAGCCAAAAAAGACGCTAGTGACGAAGAAATTGTAGCTGCTACAAAAGAGGTTGTTGAGTATGCCAAGACAACCGGAGCTCTAGTAGAATCTGAACCGCACTACTTTGGTGGCAGTTCAAATGTCCATAAAGAAGCGATCGACTATGACGAAATCCGTAAAACCTTTAGCACACCCGAGGGGGCCAAGCAGTTTGTTACCGCCACAGGCATCGATACCTTTGCGGCAGCCATCGGCAACTTGCACGGCAAATATCCGGTGCCAAAAAAACTGGACATCGAACTTTTGCAGCAGATCCGCCAGGCGATAGATTGTGCCATTAGTCTGCATGGTGGTAGCGGTACACCCGACAATTACTTTACCGAAGCCATTAAGGTCGGCGTAAGCAAGATCAACATCAACAGCGATATGCGTTATGCTTTCAGAACCAAACTCGAAGAAGTCTTAAAGGCTAACCCGGACGAATTTGCCATTGTTAAGCTAATGCCAGCTGTCATAGAAGAGGTCCAAAAAGTCGTTGAAGGCCGCATCCAAGTCTTTGGTTCGGCTGGCAAGGCCAAGCCCTAGCGCTTTCGGCTAAGCTTTTTCGAACTTTTACTGCAGCCCTAAACCTGTTATGCTTGCAGTAATATGGTGGAAACCGACATCAAGGTCATAACTTTTGGCGCGGCTGTGCAGGACGTCTTTTTGATGGGCAAAGCCTTGCAAGCCAAGCGTGATGTGCGCAGCCACAACTACATTGAGCAGTTCCCGCTGGGCGCCAAAGTCGAGATTGACGAGGTTCATTTTGATACTGGCGGTGGCGCCACCAATGCGGCGGTCACCTTTGCTCGTCAAGGCTTTAAAGTGGCTTTTGCCGGCAAGGTGGGTCGTGATCCAGCCGGCGCCGAAGTTTTGCGCGTCTTGCATCGTGAGGGCGTCAGCACTGAACATGTTGTTTACGACAACAAGCTTTCGACTAGCTTTTCGACTCTCTTGGTCGCCCCCAACGGGGAGCGGACTATTTTAAATTACCGAGGAGCTTCGCACGATCTGCAAACTAGGGAATTCCCGATTGAGCAGATGAAGGCCGATTGGATCTACATATCATCACTGGCTGGGAATTTAAGCCTGTTGGCTGCAATCTTAAAACATGCCCACAAAGAGGGTATTAAGGTAGCCCTAAACCCAGGTGCCAGAGAGTTAGCGGCAGCCAGCAAGCTTCGCAAACTGCTACCTTACGTGGAAGCTCTCATTGCTAACCGTGACGAAATGGCATTGTTGTTTAGCGCTCAGGACCCTCGGGAGATTATGGGTAAGGCTTTTGGAATTTGCCCGTTTATTGTGATGACCGACGGCGCCGATGGCGTCTATGCCACCGACAGCTTACGGGTTTATCACGCCGGCCAATATCAAAAGGTGCGTGTTGTTGACCGCACCGGGTCAGGCGATGCCTTTGGGTCGGGTTTTGTCGCGGCCCTAGCCAAAAGTGGGCGCATCGAGGATGCCATTACGCTCGGTAGCGCCAATGCTACTAGCGTTGTCCAATTCCACGGCGCAAAATCTGGAATACTAAAAACCGATCGCATCAAGGCCATGAAGGTAAAGGCAATATCACTATGACGACACTGGCAAAATTTTTGGCTGCCAAAGAACCGCTCTTCGATCATGCCTTGCAGCAGCTAGAACTGCGTAGCCACAAGCCAGGCGTTGACGCTGCATTGGCCGCCGAGATCGCTTCAAAAGCTGCGGAGAAAACCAAGGCATTGGGTTTGCCGCCCGAATGTCGCGGACAGGATCTGTATAGGGCCTTAATCGAAAAGGTCAAAGAACACGACCATCATCTGGTCAAGCTAATCGGCGGTGGCGATGACCCTACTGACGTTGTTCGGTTACTACCAATTATTCAGACCCAGGCTGAGAAATTACATATCGCCAAAGACGGCTTCTTCATAAAGTACGAAGTCGCGGCCGACATGTTGCAAAAGACGCCGCCGTCTGGCGTTCTGGCTCGTCTGGGCTATGACGATGTACGCACCATGCTGGCCCACGAAGACCTGCCAGAAATTTATCTAGCTCTTCGTTTTGCCGAGGAGCCGGCTTGGCTAAATAAATTTAATGAGCTAACCATTGGTTTAACGGCCGATGATTTCGAAGTGCGTGATATCCGCTTAATTCGCTACGATCCAGACAAATGGGGCGATATTGCCAAACACTTCATCGAGCAAAAATTCCACAACATTACTAACTCTAAAGAGATCGGTGCTATCGCTATGACGCCGATGACGATTAAGCATATGCCAGGGGTGGCTATTAAGGACTTATCGTTGATCGTTCATTACTATAATGAGATTCGCCTATATAGTGCTTTCTTTAAATTAATGAAAACCAAGCGCAATTTTGGTCAAATTATCGCCACGACTTTAAATGCCGACCCCTCTCACGCCAACGTCATCGCTGGGCAGAACATTCATTGGCGGGTCATTCAGCGCTACTTTGGCAAGCACCCCGATGGTCACCCCGAAATCTTTGAACCCCACCTGCAGCCAGAGGATTTGCATTGGCGCAAGGCTGAATCGGTGTTATACGACATCGACCCCGAGCTGGGTTTTTGGCGCGATCTGGATTACGTGGCAGTTTTAAAGGGCGAAGATACCGTGACCTTTAATGTTTTGGATGTTGCTTTTAGCTACTCCAACCAGCTGAGTTACGCCGATCGCTACATATACCATTTCCGCGAATCACTATGGAATGAAATTTTTGCGCGTTACTTTGGCCAAAAGGTGTTGGAGGAGCAGCTACTCGAGAAACTAGACAATGCCCTCATTAAACCCGAGGAGCTAAAACTATGAGTCGGCCAAGGTACCAGATTTGTATCTCTGGAGCTGCTAAGGGTGTCGACGAGAGACTGGCTTACGGCTTGGCTCGGGCGGTAGCCGTCCAAATAGTCGAACAAGGCCACGTAGTCATAACCGGCGCAACTAAAGCCCTACCCTACGCTGCCGCCAAAGCGGCCAAGGACGTCAAGAGCGAACACATAACCTCGATCGGCTTCTCGCCAGCAGCGACCAAACTAGCTCACGTTAAAAAATACCTTTTACCAACCGATGCCTTCGACTTGATTGTCTACACCGGTTTTGAATACACCGGCCGTAATTTGCTGCTCGTCCGCTCGGCCGATGCCGTGGTTATGGTTGGCGGTCGCATTGGCACACTTAACGAATTTACCATCGCCCTCGAAGAAAAGAAGCCGATCGGCGTCCTGATGGGCTCTGGCGGTATGACCAATGAGGTGCAGCGAGTCTTAAAGACAGCCCATCGCGGCCGAACGAATATTATCTTTGACGAAAACCCGGCCACTCTAGTCACCCGGCTGATCGATATAGTTAACACTAAATACCGTAAAATTGGAACGTGAAGCGGTTAGGTAAAAAACGTCGCAAGCCCGCTAAGAAAACACTACTGCTTCTAGTGTCGATTTTTATATTACTAGCTCTAGTTTTTCTCAGGCTGAGTGAGTCAAAAGGCGTCAGCAATTTTGACGACTGTGTCGCAGCTGGCTACAAGGTGTTTGAAGAAGAAGATCCACAGCGCTGTGTGTCGCCAGATGGCCGGGTGTTTGTAGCCAAAATAGACTTTAAGCCAGTCGCCAGCGCAGCAACAGCCGGTGCCCCTGATGTCAAAAACATCGACTTTGTTGTAGTTGTGCAATCATCCGGGCCGTCCTCGACCAAGCTTTCCACAGCCGTTAGATCACAGGCCGAATGGCAAGATGTTTGGGGTAGGTTATACGCCGGCATCGATCCGTTGCCGCCGCTCTTGCCGATAGATTTTACAAAAGAAATGTTGGTGGCGGTGGCTGATGGCGCCAGGCCAACTAGTGGTTTTTCGACCAAGATCAATAACATAACCCAGACCAGCAGCCAGTTGATAGTGGGCGCCACGGCCTTTGGACCTGGCAAGAATTGTAAAACGACAGCCTTGCCGCAACGTGAAGCTAATTATTATAATGTGGTCCGATTGCCATTCAGCAAGCTGCCAGTTAGCTTTGACATTAAATCGGAATTAAGGGACTGCTAGCTTGACAAGCATAAGCGCAATATCGTAGACTAACTGCGAAGGTTGCATAAAACAAAAATGAGCACAGTAAAAACTTTAAAGCCGTCACCTGGCACCGTTAATGGTCGCCGGGTGTTTCGTTGCGTTATAGATTTGCGTACGCCAATCGAGAGAATGCTGGATGAGCTCATCTGACCAGCGCGGCAACGTGCCGGTGATCGAAATCTTGATCCTGGTTGGGCTGGTGGCTGTTGGTGGTGCGGTTTATTACAACTCGCGCCAAAAGGCTACACCCAACCCGGCGCCGGTAGTTGTACAGAAGAAAGCTGCCGATACGACCAAGCCGGCACCGCCGGCCGATCCGTACGCCGGCTGGGCCTTGGTAACCGACAGCAAGTACGGTGTAACTATTAAGGTGCCGCCTAGCTGGTCGCGCAATTTAGTTGACGACTCTAATGGCTTCAGCTTAACCGTGACCGCCGACGATGCCGCTAAAAGCAAAGGCACGGTTACTATCATGACCGACGATTTTGGTCATGGCACACCGGGGCCGGTTGCTTCGCAAACTAAAGTAACGATCGCTGGCCAGTCAGCTGATAAGACTGTCTGGCAGGGCGGGGGAACCGAGTTAGTTGAATACAAATTCCAAAAAAGCGGTAAATACTACAAATTCGAGCTAACCGCACCGTCCACCAACACCACCTTGTTTGATCAATTCGACTTAGTGGTAAAAAGCTTTACATTAAGCTAGGAGAAATTATGAAACATATGAACAATCAAAAGGGCGGCCTCGACCTAATATTGGTGATTCTGGTCGTCGCGCTCGCTCTTGCAGCCGTTAGCACGTACGTGATCCAGCAGCGAAACAGCAAGTACGACGTTAATCCCAATCCGGTAGCGGCGATCTTTAAGAAAAAAGCTGCTGCTCCACCGCCAGCAAGCGATGAGTTTGTTGTTAAAGAGCTCGGCATTAAATTTAACCTTACAGCCGACATCACGGACCTATCCTATGTTATCCAAACTCACAGTGGAGTTACCTCAGCTTATTTTTCTACTACGACCCTATTAAAGTCGGATCAATTCTGCACTGCTAGCGAGGGTCCAATTGGAGCAATCGATGTCCTAGATAAACCGGATGATTCAGAGGGCTCGCCACCAAGTTTGATTAAGCAGCTTGGCAGTAAGTACCTATATTATTCCCACCCTCAAGCAACCTGCTCGGATGTTAAGTCAGTCCAAGACCTACAAACTGCCCAGATTTCAGCTTTAGTAAAAGCTCTAAGTTCAGCGGAGTTAAGTCAATAATGCCAAAACGCAAAACCTTCCTACGTCCTGCTAAAGAATTTCCAACACCATTGTTCCTAGTTACGGTCTCAATGCTAACAGGCTTTTTGCTGGGCGTATTCTACGTCGTTAATATCCTAAAGTAAACTCGCCTTGCTATAATTAGTTGATGGCAGAGCGATTTATATTAAAGTCTGATTACCAGCCGACGGGTGACCAGCCAACGGCGATCGAAACGTTGCTCAAGGGCCTAAAGCGAGGCGATCGCGAGCAGACGCTGTTGGGTGTGACCGGCAGCGGCAAGACTTTTACGATGGCCAATATTATTGAGAAAGTTAATCGGCCTACTCTGGTACTTAGCCATAACAAGACCTTGGCCGCCCAACTATACGGTGAGTTTAAGCAATTTTTTCCTGACAACGCCGTTCAGTACTTTGTTAGCTATTACGACTATTACCAACCCGAAGCATACGTCCCGCGTAGTGATACTTATATCGAGAAGGACTCTTCTATTAATGAAGAGATTGACCGGCTGCGTCACGCAGCAACTATGTCGCTCTTGACCCGGCGTGATGTGTTGATTGTGGCTTCGGTAAGCTGTATTTACGGCTTGGGTAGCGTCGAAGATTATTCACTGCTGACAATCGATCTCAAGGTCGGAGACGTAACAAAACGCGACAAACTATTACGCCGGCTCAACGACATCCAGTACCAGCGCAACGACCTGGCCTTCGAGCGCGGCCGTTTTCGGGTACGTGGCGATACAGTCGACGTCTTTCCGATTGGTGAAGAGACGGCTTATCGGCTCGATTTCTTTGGCGACCGGTTAGAGCGTATCCGACAAATAGACCCACTGACTGGCGAGATTATGAGCGAGCGCCAAAGCTTAAAAATCTTTCCTGCTAAACACTACGTAACCCCGCAAGAAAAGTTGCGTAAGGCAATTGAATCAATTAGAGCCGAGATGGAAGAACGAGTGGCTCAGTTACGGGGCAATCAAAAACTGCTCGAGGCCCAGAGGCTAGAGCAGCGCACTAAATATGACCTAGAGATTATGGAGCAGACTGGCTTTGTTTCGGGCATCGAAAACTATTCGCGGTATTTGACCGAGCGTGAACCGGGCGAGCAGCCTGGTACGCTGATGGATTATTTCCCCGACGATTTCTTGATGTTTGTCGACGAAAGCCACATGACATTGCCACAGGTGCGTGGCATGTACAATGGCGACCGGGCACGCAAGGAAACTTTGGTTGAGTACGGTTTTCGGTTGCCTAGTGCGCTTGATAACCGACCTCTGAAGTGGCCGGAATTTGACCGTCATATGAACCAAACAATCTACGTTTCAGCCACGCCGGCCGATTACGAAATAAGTCATTCGACCCAGGTAGCCGAGCAGATTATTCGTCCGACCGGGCTAATTGACCCAAGCATAGACATTCGGCCAGTTGAGCATCAGGTTGATGACCTCATTGCGGAAATAAGAGCCACTGTCGCCAAAGGTCAGCGGGTACTAGTAACAACCCTCACAAAACGAATGAGCGAAGATTTAACGGAGTATTTAAAAGACCTTGGCATTAAAGTCCAATACCTGCACAGCGAAGTGCAGACCATGGAACGGACGGATATTTTGCACGATTTGCGGCTGGGTGTTTACGATGTTGTGGTCGGTATAAACTTGTTACGCGAAGGTTTGGATTTGCCAGAGGTGTCGCTGATTGCCATTCTGGATGCTGACAAGGAAGGCTTTTTGCGTAGCGAGCAGGCCTTAATTCAAACTATCGGCCGGGCTGCCAGGCATGTCGAGGGTCGCGTGATTATGTATGCCGATCGCATTACCGGCAGCATGCAGCGGGCGATTGATACGACCAATACCAGGCGCAAAGTGCAGGAAGAATACAATACCAAGCACGGCATTACCCCGGCCGGTATCCAAAAAGCCATCGCTGAGCGCATGAATCAAGAAAAAGACGCCGAGACGGCCGACGTTAAGACGTTTAATATCGAAGAGATTCCCAAAGACGAACGCAAGCAGCTCGTGAAAGACTTAACGAATCAAATGACATTGGCAGCCGAAAATCTGCAGTTCGAAAAGGCAGCCGCCTTGCGAGACCAGATCGAGGAAATTAAAGAGGCGATGACAGCGAGAAAGATTCGCTAGCTAGCGCGGCGGAACCAGCGCTTTTTGGGTCCTTGAGGCAGATGGGGTGGGTTTAAAATTCCAAATAGCTCGACTGCGGATACTCTAACGATCCTTTGTTCGCCACTGCCGCTGGTGCCGGCGATTATTACCGAACCATTAGGGTTCTGTCGCACTACTCTTTGATCTTCAAGGTGTACTCTGGGTACTTCGACTGATTGCCCTACTACAAAATGAGGTTGCATCGCAGCTAGCACACCTGGCGGTAGTTCCTTGTCTATCAGGTGTTTGCCTTCCTCTTTGGTGACACGCACATTACCATTATCTAGAGTTGCACTTACTTTCCAGTCATGTTCAACTACGCCGCTGCTCCTTAGCACCGCCACTGGCCAATTATCGAGAAAAGCAGGCGAAGCAGGCGCTTGCTCGGCAGTTTGATCGGTTTGCTGTTCGAGATTTGCTTCAGTCTCGGACGGGTACTCGAAGACTGGTCCGAACTCTGGCGGCCGTTCAGACTCTGGGCTTGGTTGTGGTGCTTCGCCTGGCATGATGACTCCTTTTGGGTATCTTACAATGAAAAGTGTAAGTGGTAAAACTGTGCAAACTCACAAAGATAGAATGCTTGCTTAGCGTTTTGAACTGGACTAATCACTAGCATCAGCAGTATTATTACCGAGACCAATCTCACCCGTGGGGGAGGAAGTACATGATCATCGTTCGCACAGCCGCGATACCGTTCGTGTTGCTGCTCGTACTGCTGCTGATTGTCGTCAGCATCAGTTTGATGTTGCTCGACACCGAGACGGGCGACGGGCCGGCTGGCACGCTGCTCGACAAGGCCGGATTGCTCGGCCGTTGGGTCGCCGGCCGCAACACTGAAGGAGTGACGGCATGACAACTGCCGAGCTGTCCAACAACGACACCACCTACGACGATCGTCCCGGTCTGGGCGAGCTGCGCAAGGTACCTGGCATGCTCATCGAGCTGCTGCGCGACTGCCTGGTAGGACTGGTTCCCGGTCTGACCAAGGCGGCGTGATGGCCACTGGCGAATACATCTTCGTCGATCGCGGTCCGAGACTGTGGGAGATTGCAATTAGGGCTATCGCCTCTGCCCTGATCATCTCGCTGGCCATACCGGTGGGGATCATGGCACGCCGCAAGCTCCGCTGGTCGACGCTCTACGTCGCGCTGATCGTCGGCCATGTGGTCTACACCGGCGTCGGCTGGGCCTGGCTGGCGCTGATTCCGCTGGCCTGGTACTGGATATACATCTGGTACCAGTGGAGCGATCGCACGGCAACGCCGGCCGATAGGGAACTGTTCTCGCAGGCCAGTCTGCCAACACCCAACCACTTCGGCCTATGAAGCGACTGATCATCGCCGCTATCGCCCTGACGGCTGCCGTCGTTGGCTTCTGCCGGTTCCTGGACAATAACCAACACGTGTACTTCAGCGACGAGTAGACGCTTGGAACACACGACCCTCGGGGGAAACCCCGGGGGTCGTTTCACGTTTTAAGCTCTATAAAGCTAATTGACAAGCATAAGCGCTTTATTTACCATTGATGTAGTAAAATATCGGGCCATGAATCAAGGACTAGCTAACTACATAGACAAGGCCCGCCAAACTGGCGCCTCAGACCAAGATATATTGGAGATGCTCGTGGAGGCGGGCTGGGCTAAACCGGTGGCACAGGCTGCATTGAAGGGGGAGTCCCTGTTACCTCCACCTCCGCCGCCACCTAGTAATGCCACTGCTTCACCAGGACCGGCCGCGCCCGTTGCGGTGGTTACTAGCCTTTCAACTCGTGGTTTTGAGTACTGGATCATGTTTTTATCAATGGGTATTCTAGCTGGATCGTTAGGCTGGGTGTTGCACAGCCTAACTGATGGGGTATTTAGCGGTGGAGGTAGTTTCTACGAAGCTGGCGTATCGGTTGCCTCGGCGGCTCTGTTGGTGGCCTTGCCGGTGTTCGCATTTATGTTCTTAAGACTCAAAAAAGCGGAACTTTCGGAGGTCGCACTTCATAATGATGCTTCTCGTAGGCGAGCTGTCC
>DATIHE010000065.1:0-3813 GCA_035481015.1 Candidatus Nanoarchaeia archaeon | reverse complement strand
AAAAATGACGATGACTGTAACTGCACACCAATCATTTCTTTTATCTGAAAGGGATGTTTTGCGACGCTGACACCGTCGAGGGTAGCACTGCCTTTATCGATCGGCCGCATGCCCTCGATCATTTCTAGCGTGGTGGTCTTGCCAGCACCATTGGGGCCAAGAATGCCAAAAACTTCGCCAGCCTTGACCTCGAAACTAACGCCCTTGACTGCTTCGAAGTCACCATACTTTTTGCGCAGATCTTTAACTACTAATAAGGCCTGGTCAGTACTGGTGGGTCGTTTTACTTTGGTGATATCGTTTGGCATAACTCTCCTATATTAACTAATAATCGCTTGAGGCGTTAATGGCTACCAGCCATGGTCTGACCTTTTTCTAGGTCTCTGTGAGCTGGCAGCAAGAATGAAACCAAAAACCCAATACCGGCAAACAGCGCGCCAAAGGCCAGGGCTTTTTTGGCCCCGTCGACAACGGCTTGGTGGCCAATACGGGTCAGTTCTACTTGAACAGCCGGCGGTAACTGTGAGTTGCCCGGTGCCACGCCGCCAAAAGCCACGCCGCTCGAAGACGCCGCCGCGGCCTGGGCTATCTTTGGTTTAATCTGAGCCGGTATAACGGTTGAGTCATTAATGCCAGTAACCACCCGCGAGCTTAATTCGGCAATCAAAACGGCGCCAATGATGGCGGTGCCGAGTGACGAGCCAACCTGGCGCAAAGTATTATTGACACCGGAAGCCTCGCCGGCTTGTTGTGGCGAAACGGCCGATAGGGTTAGGTTACTTATTTGAGCCATCACCAAGCCCATACCGACGCCGTACATTACCAAGGCCAGTGCCAGATGACCACTGGTGGCATCGATACTAAGTCTAGAGCGCAGTGCCAGGGCAGCCGCCACATTAACCATCAAACCGACCATGATTAAGTATTTTGGTCGTATGTAATGGCTGACCCAAGCCGAAAATGGTCCAACTAGCAGCATGGTAGCCGACATTGGCAACAGCGCCAGCCCGGTATGTAGAGCGTCTAGGCCACGTACTGACTGCAAAAAAACCGGCACGACAAATATTAATCCGACCATGCTGAGTGACATTATCATCGTCGTCACAGCGCCAGTCGCAAATTGGCGATTTTTAAAAATGGCTAGTGAGACAAGTGGCGTGCGGCCTTTTTTCTCACGCCGCCACTGCGCGACTGCAAACGCCGCCAGTAGAATCACGCCGCTCAGTAGAGCCCAAAATGATACCGAGAACTGGTTGCCGAGACTGTGGCCAAAAATAGCAAAGGCGGCCTTGGCACGGTACCAGCCGTAATTGGCCGACTCGATGATGCCAAAGACGATAGCCAACAGGCCGGTAGCTGATAGAACCACGCCAAGCAAATCTAATTCCGGTTTTTCGACCTCATCGCGACTGTCACGGATCATTAGCGACCCCAGCACTAGCAAGGCTGCCACCCCGACGTTAATGCGAAACCCCCAACGCCAGCTGTAGTGAGTGGTTAAATACCCTCCCAAGAGTGGGCCAATGGCCGAGGCGGCGGCGGCCACCCCACCCCAGACACCAAAGGCCAACGCCCTGGCGCGACCGGTGAAGTTGGCAATCAGCAAACTGGCTGTCGCCGGCATCATCAGCGCTGCACCGACGCCTTCAATTAACGACTCACCAATCAATAATGTACCCAGATGCTGGCTTATTGAAGCCAAAAACGAACCAGCAGCAAAAATGACCGCCCCACCAACAAACAGTTTTTTGCGACCGTATAAATCCCCCAGGCGACCGCCGGTAATAGTTAATGCTGCCAAAGTTAGAGCATAGGCCGTAATAACCCACTGCAGACTTTGAATATTGGTGTGCAGATCTTTAATGATCGGCGCTAGGGCCACGTTTAACAGTGTTGTGTCGATAATGATAATAGCCAGTGCCAAACTGAGAATGAGGACGGTAAAAAATTGACGCAGCTTTGATGGGCCTGCTTGAACCTTTGATTCGGCAACAGCCTTGGGTCTGCTTGCCGGTCGTTCCGGCAACACCGCAGCAGGTGGCGCTATTAGTGGTTGGCCTACCGACTGGGCTGAACTCCGCTTAATGCCGTCTAACGAACGAGCCACTACTTAGCCTCTCTCTTGCCGCGCCAATGACCCCAACCGGTCCAATCACCTTTTTCTTCTAGCTTTAGCCGGCTGACGAGTTCAGATAGCTTTTCGATTTCTTCATCGGATAAATCTTCGAATACTTTTATTAACCTGTTAGCCTGAGATTTCTTAAAATCAAGCAGCCGATCCTTGGCTTTTTTAGTCAGCCTGATCCGAACAATACGCCGGTCCGAAGCATCTTCTAGACGCTCAATTAAGTCGTGTTTATGTAGCTGTTCAATTACCTGGCTCATAGCACCTGAGGTAATATTGGCAGCTTCGGCAAGTTCTTTCACAGAAGCCCCTGTTTCTTGGCTGGCTAGCTCAAGCAGAGTTCTAAAAGTAGCAGACCCCCAGCGATGCTTTACCATCAAGGGTCCATAACCAAGCTGAAATGACCGGTGCAAGCGACCAATTGCTTCAAAAACCTGCCGACTTTTTTCTGAACGTTGCTCGGTCACATTAGTTCCTAAATAGTTTAGTTGCTAATGTATTTTAATTCCGGTCTCTTTTTGTGTCAACTCTTAATTCCGGCTGTGCTTGCAAGACATACTAGTTTAGATATCATAGACTATTCGTTTTTTTTGGAGTAAAAGTGACCAAGGCTGAGGCTTTGCAGTTAAATACTTGGGTTTACTTAAACCGTGGTGGTAGCATTAAACATCGCCGCCTGTTAGCCCGTTGGCGCGAGATCTGCTTAGTTTTTCTAGCAGTATTTGCCCTGGTTTGGTTTCGCTATGACCGCCAAGCCGCTGTGGCAGGGGCTAGCACCCAGGCTGACGGGCTGCCGGTGTTATCACAAGCCGCCGCCATCGCCGTAGGCAAGCCCGCCGAACCTGTCCCGGTTGTTCAGACGGCCTCTATTAAACTACCTTCAGACACGTCGTCGCCTGCTGGTTCGGCTGCCCAGCAACCCGGTACTGCTCGAAACGGCTACGCTTTCGGCAACTGCACCTACTACGTCGCCACACGGCGCGCCGTGCCCAATAATTGGGGCAACGCGCGCAGCTGGTATGGCAACGCTCAGCGGGCCGGCTACCATGTCGATACCATACCGGTGGAAGGCGCCATCGCCTGGATACCACTAGGCTACTTTGGTCATGTTGCCATCGTCGAGAAAGTCTCGGGCAACCAAGTCTTTATTTCAGAAATGAACTACAAAGGCTGGAACCGAATCAGTCAGCGTTGGGCGTCTATTAGTGACTTTAAATATATTTACTAGGGCTCTAGATATAGATCTGGCTGATAGATATTGCCAACAACCCGCAGCTTATACCGATCGACGGCAGACTGATCCAAGGGCCTGGGCTCTGCGTCGGGCTTGGATAAATGCTTCAGCTTAAAGCCGCCCCCTTCAAAGTGGACTCCATGCGGTTCGCCTGCCAGCTCTACCACGTCACCTTCATAAATCTCCTGCTGATTGATGTCGAGCAAGGCTGCATATTGCATTAACACTACGCTCTCGCGCGGGTAAGTTTGAGTAGCATCGGCGTCTTGCGCGACAATGCCACCTCGCGTCATGGAAATAACCGGCATCATTTTTTTTTCAGCCGGATGCCAAATACGGAAACGATAACGGCGGCGGTCTTCCATCAATAATTCCTTTAATAAAGCCTTATTCAATTACAGCCTAGGATACCTAGAACTTAAAATCAAACTGGTAAGTGACCTGGGATTCGCAC
>DATIHE010000064.1:0-6923 GCA_035481015.1 Candidatus Nanoarchaeia archaeon | reverse complement strand
AGTTGGGCTTATCAAGCAGGACCTGGTGAGCATGAGCCAGACCTTTGCCCAAACTCAAGCGCACATGAATGACCGCCTCGACAAGGCGGCTCAAGTATTTGGTAGCTTGCAGAATGAACTGGGCAAGATGCAAGAGCTGGGACGCAGTATGAAGGACATTCAAGACGTCTTAAAGAGCCCGAAGTTGCGTGGCAACATTGGTGAACAGATGATGACCGACATTTTGAAACAACAGCTACCTAAAGCTAACTATTCTTTGCAGTATGCGTTTAGAAGCGGCGAAAAAGTAGATGCCGTCATCAAGAGCCGCAATGGATTGATCCCAATTGACTCCAAATTCCCGGCTGAAAACTTTATAAAGCTCCGTAACACTGAGGATGAGACTGAAAAAGCTAAATTCCGCAAAGAATTCATTGCCGATGTTAAGAGACATATCCAGGCTATCTCCAGAAAGTACATCTTACCAAGCGAAGGAACCATCGACTATGCGCTAATGTACATACCAGGCGAGGCAGTTTTTTACGACATCATTAACGATAGTGAGCTATTTGAGTTTGGCGCTAAGCATCGAGTATTGTTAGTTTCTCCGCAGAGCTTCTACTTTTATTTAGGTACAGTACTTCGAAGCTTGGAGGGAGAGCTGATTGAGCAGAAAGCGAAAGAAGTCATGAATAATCTCAAGGGCATCTTGATGGATTCACATAAATTTGGAATCGAGATGACGCTAGTTAATAAACACCTAACTAACGCTAAGAACGTGGCAGATCAAGCAGTAATGACTTATGTTAAGCTCCATGGCAAGATCGAGTCAGCAAATCAGCTGACAGGCCAAAAGGTAGAGGAAATCGAAGCAGTTACAGAAAAGACAAAGCATGCAGCCTTGATCGGAGAGGAAGAATGAAACGAGTACTGTCTGGCATTAAACCTAGCGGTGATGTGACTTTAGGTAATTACCTAGGCGCTATGAAGCGCTGGGCAGAAATGTCGCAGTCAGCTGATAGCCAGAATTTCTTTTTTATACCTAATCTGCATGCTTTAAATATGCGTCCCGATCCAGCGGAGTTATTGGGGCAGACTCTAAACGCAGTGGCTTGGTTAGTTGCAATAGGTGTCGACCCTGACAAATCAGCTATTTTTGCCCAGTCAGAAGTATCGGCGCACGCTGAACTGCAGTGGATTCTCAATAACTACGTCACTTTTGGCGAGCTATCGCGCATGACTCAGTTTAAAGACAAGACGCAAAGAGTGGGCTCAGAGGGGCAAGTTGCAGCGCTCTTTAACTACCCGGTACTGATGGCCGCTGACATTTTGCTTTATGACGCCGACGAAGTGCCGATTGGTGACGATCAAAAGCAGCATGTCGAGCTCACACGTGACATCGCTACACGTTTCAATAATCTGTACGGGCAGACCTTTAAGCTTCCACGACCAACCCTACCCAGTCTTGGCGCCAGGATCATGAATCTAGCTAACCCAGAAGTTAAGATGAGCAAAAGCGATGAGGATAATTCCGGCTGCATCTTGTTGAGTGATAGCCCGGAAACCATTAAGCAGAAGATTATGCGGGCGGTAACAGATTCGGGTAGCACGATTGAGTCTGCCAATGGTAAGCCGGCAGTTACCAACTTGCTAGTTATCTACTCGTTGCTATCTGGTAAAACTGTTGAGCAAGTTGAGCAGGATTATGCTGGCAAAGGCTATGGGGAATTCAAACAAGACCTGGCCGAACTAGCCGTCTCTGTACTAGAGCCGCTGCAGGCTAGGTTTAACGAGCTACGGAGCGACGATGACAAGCTAAGTGCTGCATTGAAAGCCGGCAAAGACGTAGCACTACCCATTGCAGAAGCAAAAATAGCTGAAGTTAAGACTAAACTAGGACTACTTTAAAGATTGTGATGCTGTTGCCAGAGCTCGGACAGGTGATCGGCTATAGCTGCGTGGTGGTTAGAATCTAAGTTATTAAATTCAAAGCCAACATGCCATTTATCTCCAGAGCGAACCGTCCAGACTGGAGTGGCCCAAGTAGAAATTGGTCTATCTTTTAATGAAAGCCTAAAAGACAGCAACATTGGCTTAGCTTCGTCTGGTCGGTAGGGCAGTTCGCAGGCAATGCCAGTCATACTAACATTTAGGCTGGTGCCGAGATACGTCTGGTCGCCACGTTCAATCTTAACCAGAGTCTCGATAGAGTTGCGCGGATTACGTCGGTGATCGTCCATGATTAGCCTACTGCTTGTTAGCTTCATAATAGTCCGATTATTACAGCTGTCAATAAAGTCACCCTGAAGCTAGCGTAATGAATATCGTAGACTTTTTTACAGCATAAAATCTGTGTCTTTAGGCTACCGAGTATTGACATCAGATACTGCTTATGCTAGTATCGAGTTGTACTTCTGCAGTTTGAAAGCTAAATATCAAACTCACCATCTCCGCTGCCGGTTGGCGCGCTGATGAAGCCCACTTGGACGGTAGGGTCAGCCCCGATTAGAAATATCCCCCTTATTTCTAATCCGGGTTCACCCTACGGTCACTAAGACTGCCCGCAGGTCTGTGATTATCTCCTAGGAGGTAGTCACGTACCTGCCGGTTTAGTCGGTGGGGGTCCACGACTCTTTCGACTCTCTAAGGTCCAGGCTCGTTTAGCCAAAAAACTTGGGTCGAAGGCGTTACTTTGATCGGGGCGACAAGCGCCAATTTAACAAAAACAATTTGGGCGGATTTAGTCGCCCCGACACTCGCAATCATTTTATTCATCTCTTTAAATACCACGCAGCCAGCGTGGTATTTTAGTTTGTTTTCTTAGGGAAACGATCGTTGTCTCGGCCGTAAGCCTTATCCATGACCCTGGAAAATGACTTATCTAAGTCTATGCCCTGCGAGTTCGCTAAGCAAAATAGGGCAAAGATTATATCGGCTAACTCTTCACCCATTTCTTGCGCGGCTTCAGATGACTTCTTGGGCTTAGGGCCGTAACTGTGATTAATAAGTCGGGCAAGTTCACCAACCTCTTCAGTAATGCGAGCCAGTATTTCATGGGGCCGCCAGTAGGCCGGCTCAAATTGGGAGGCCCATTTGTCTACTTCTTGCTGAGACTGCTTAAACGACATGTTTCGATTATATCAGTTTGGCAGGGCGGCCAAGCTTTGAGATAATAACGCTAATGCAATACCGTTCACTTTTAAGCTTAATAGTCATCGAAACAGCCGTTTGTGGGTTTATAGTTTTTTGGGCGCTAGTCGGCACTAATCCCGGAAGCCTAGGACCGGTTGGAGTAACGGTTTGGTTCTTGGCGCTTTGGGGTATGATGGCGGGTGTTTTGGGTTTTTTATTCTATGTCGCAAAATCTCACGTTTTCAATGATACCTTGCCTTCGGAGCGTTTAGCAGGTTCATTTAGGCAGGGCTTGTTAATAGCCGGCGCCGGCAGCGTACTACTAGCGCTCTCCAGTCTTAGGCAGCTGAGCCTACGCGATGCTATATTAGTACTTATACTAACCGTATTGATCGAATTTTATTTCAGGACTAGACGATGATAGAACCAGGCATTATAAAGGAAGCCAAAGCAGCCATTGCCGCCGCTCAAAATGAGCAGCAGGTAGAGCAATTGCGGATTAAATATTTGGGTCGAAAGGGAGTGATTACGGAGGCCTTACGCCAGGTGGGTAACTTGAAACCAGCCGAACGGGCTAAAGCAGGAGCAAACGCTAACGCCGGACGTCAGCAGGTAGAGTCTGCGTTGAACGAGGCTATAGGTCGGGTTAGGTCCCAAAGACTTGAGAAGGAAAGCGATCAGCCAATTGACCTGACAGCTCCTGCTAAACTCGAGTATGGTCACCAGCATCCAGTTAGCCAATTGATTGATGAGCTGATTCGCTTGTTTTGGCAAATGGGTTTCGAGATCGCCGAGGGACCAGAGATAGAGCAGCCTTGGTACAACTTTGAAGCCTTAAACATACCCGAAGACCACCCGGCCCGTGATATGCAGGATACCTTTTACCTGGAACGAGGGAATCTGCCTCGCACGCATACTTCGAACGTACAGATTCGCTATATGGAGCAGCACAAGCCACCGATTCGGATTGTTGCTCCTGGCAAAGTTTATCGAAACGAAGACGAGGATCCTAGGCACACCTGGATGTTTTATCAGCTAGAAGGTCTGGTAGTAGATAAAGGCATAAGTATGGCCGATTTAAAGGGGACTATGCTGTTTATGCTAAAAGGTTTGCTGGGCGAGAAAACAGAGGTCCGTTTGCGGCCAAACTACTTCCCATATACCGAACCAAGCGTCGAGATGGATGCTAGTTGTTTTATTTGCAACAGTCCGGGTCAAGACTGTAAGTTGTGTAGCGGCACTATGTGGATCGAGCTGGGGGGTGCTGGCATGGTCCACCCTCAGGTACTTCGCAATGTTGGCATTGATCCAGAGGTGTATAGCGGCTTTGCCTTCGGTTTTGGGCCGGAGCGGATAGCTCTAATTAAGTATGGTGTTCCCGACTTACGTGAGTTTTGGCGACCAAACCTGAAATTCCTGGAGCAATTCTAGTGAAGGTTAGTGCTGCTTGGCTAAATGAGTACTTGGATAGAAATCTCTCGACGGCACAGTTGTCGGAAGCACTAGAAGCAGCTGGGATAGAAATTGAACAAGTAATTAGCTCAAAAAAACTCGACAAAAAAGTAGTCGTCGGATTGACTAAAAAAGTTGTTCAACATTCCGATGCCGATCGTCTAAAACTTGTAGAGGTGGCAGTTGGCAAAGACACTTACAAGGTAGTTTGTGGTGCACCAAATGTCCGTCCTAATCTGAAAATTGCCCTAGCCCTACCTGGAGCCCAGCTCCCTGACGGCACCGTGATCAAAGCTACTACTATAAGAGGTCAAGACTCTAACGGCATGATTTGCAGTGCTATGGAGCTAGGCATTAGCGACGACCACGCTGGCATAATCGAGCTAGATGACTCTGTAGAAGTTGGTAGCAAAGTTTCGGATCTGTGGCCAAGCGATGACATTATAGATGTTAAAAGCCACGCTAATCGGGCAGATTTGCAGTCGATTGTTGGTCTAGCTCGTGAAGCGGCAGCTATCTCGGGTCGCCGGCTAAAACCACCGTCATACGGAGTAATATCGGGCCAACAAGCAGCGCTGGGCGTAGAAATTGAGGCTAAGGACCTGGCATTAAGATACATGGCGGCAGATGTCGTGGTAGATGCAGGCAAGACTACTCCAAGCTGGATGAGCAGTCGTTTGCTAGCCTCGGGGATTAGGCCAATTAGCCTGCTGGTAGACATCACGAACTACGTCATGCTGGAGCTCGGTCAGCCGTTGCATGCCTTTGATGCTACCAAAGTAAAGTTGCCTATAATCGTCCGCCTCGCCAAAGCTGGAGAGGCGATAGAAACGTTGGATGGCGTGAAGCGTAAATTGACCGCGCGTGATCTGATAATTGCCGATGCCAAGGGACCAATTGCCCTAGCCGGGGTAATGGGCGGTGCGGCATCGCAGATAACAGAGCAAACCAAGCGAATTATTTTGGAGTCGGCGACGTTTGATGGCGCCAGTGTACGCAAAACCGCCCAACGTCATGGGTTACGAACCGAATCATCAGCTCGGTTTGAGCGCCGCTTGCCGGTACAGTTGGCACCACTGGCACTCGATCGTGCCATGGCTTTGTATATCGAGTTAGCCGGCGGACAACCGTCGGCGCAGGTGGCCGATCATCTGCAGATTTGGCCCTGGGTGCAGCACATCGGCGTCAGACCAAGTAAGCTGAGCAAGCTTTTTGGCGCAAAACTGGATGCCAAAACCATTGTTGAAAGTCTAAAGAGTTTAGATTTTATCGCTGAACAGTTCGACATCGTGGCCGAAGCCCGCAAGCACCTAGGCAAGCCTTATGTATTTGGCGCTAAGTTTAAGACTCACGGCGCGAATGCTTTCGACTGTAGTTATTTAATTGATTATGTTTACTCACTTATTGGCACCAAGGTGGGTCACACGGCTCTTGGGCAGTACGAATTAGGTAAGCCAGTGCATACGGGTGATCTCAGACCCGGTGACGTACTGTTCTATGAGGGCGTTATCGAAAAATCTGCAACCGATCATTTCTATACCCTAAATGACGACAAGACCCACACGAAACATAGCCTGAAGCAGACTAAAAAGGTTGGTCACAACGGGATTTATATTGGCAACGGGCTAGTAATCCATGCCGCGACGATGGGTTATGTTGAGGGCGAGTGGAAGTCGTTGCCATTTGAAGGCGTGAGCGAGACAAGTCTAGAAACATTCACCAATAATCCTGGCTATTTGGGTGCGCGCCGATATGTTGAGGATCTGGATGACTATGTGGCGGTTACTGCCCCTTGGTGGCGGCCTGACGTTAGGACGGAAGAGGATGTACTCGAAGAGGTTGGTCGCATGGTGGGCTATGACACTCTCAAGCCGCGGCTGCCAGCCTGGCAACCGACTGTAGTTAAGAATGATCGGTTCTGGCCGAAAGTATGGTTGGCACGATCCAGCTTGCAGGGTTTGGGCATGTTCGAAGTCATTACTTATTCATTCGTCAGCAAGCAGCTGCTTCAAGATTTTAGCTACGATCTGAGCAAGCATTTGAAGCTTAAGAATCCGCTTTCGACCGAACAAGAATACCTGCGTAGCGAGCTGCTGCCCAGCTTGGTATCGGCGGTCAGTCGCAACGCTAACTACAATAATGATTTTGGCTTGTACGAGCTGTCTAATGTGTATAAAGCCAAAGCCGGGGATAGTTTGCCAGAGGAGCCTAGGCATTTGGGCGTTGTCTCAAGAAAAGGTTACATGGGTGTCAAGGCAGCCTTGGATCTGCTGGGACGAGAGTTCCATATCGAGCCGACAGTTAAGCCGCGTAAGTCGGCGGCCTTACACCCAGCACGAGCCGGTCAAGTTTGGTTAGGC
>DATIHE010000063.1:0-6572 GCA_035481015.1 Candidatus Nanoarchaeia archaeon | reverse complement strand
TGAACCGTTTTTGGGTTATCAGGGTTTACCATATGATAAAACTTCATAGCCTCGACAGGGAATTCGCTGACAAAAACCGCCTCGCAGCCATGTTCTTTAACCGAATAGTCGCAGATCCAGCGTTCTTCGGCCGGTATAAGGTCTTTTTCTTTTGTGGTATCTTGACCGGTGCCTTTAGTGAACATCTCATGAACCTGAGCCACGGTGTATCTGGGAAATTCTTTCTTAAGCTTGAGCTCGGGTGCCTTTAATTTCTCGAGATCATCCTTAGAATCCTTGTAGACACTAGTTAAAACTGAATAAACTAGCTGCTCGGTCATCTTTAGTACGTCTTCATGGCCGTCGATAAAACCCATCTCGATATCAAGCATGGTGGTTTCGGCCAAATGCCGTGTGGTCAGCGAAGGCTCAGCGCGGAAGGCCGGGCCAATCTCGAATACCCGCTCAAAGGCGCCGACCATGATCTGCTTATAAAACTGTGGGCTCTGCGCCAGCGTTGCTTCTTGATCAAAATATTTCAATTTAAAAACTTCTGCACCGCCTTCGGTTGCACCGGCAATCAATTTGGGTGTCTGAATCTCAACAAACTCATTCTGACTCAAGAAGTTACGGATACTGCCAATTAACGCTTCCCGGACACGAAAAATGCGCTGCTCATCCAAGTTACGAAGATTAACAACACGATGCTCGAACAGCGTGTCTAGGTTGTCTGGAGTGTGGTCGATTGGCTTATCAATCTCGATCGGCGGTTCGGCTTCGACTGGGACCAGCACGGCCAAACTCGGCTCGTGGATCTCGGCACCGCCGGTAGCTCGGGGCTCAGCCTTAACCTTACCGGTCACTTCGAGCACAGTACCAACCTGCATGCCGCGCAATTTTTCCTGCTCGGCTTCATCTTTAACGACGATCTGGATCAAACCACCTCGATCGCGCAGCACGACGAACATTAGAGCGCCCATGGCTCTTTTTTTATGTAGCCAACCTCGCAGAACGACTGATTTACCGGCGTGGTCTAAAACTTGTGATGATAGCGTTCGCATAACTTAGCTATTTTAAACCAAAGACGAGCATTACAACAGGCGAGCAAGCACTAAGGTTTAACTACACAAGACCAGCGCGATGTCATACAATGGAGCCCATGTTCAAACGTCTAATACTGCTTTTCGTTTTAGTACCAAGCCTGGCCCTGGCTGCTGATGGAGACCAACTGGGCCCCTCAACCGCCAACGATCCCAACCAAGGCCCGAGCCAGAATGTATCGCAATACCTACAGCCAGCCAGCCCAACAACCTCGCAATCGCTGCAATCGGCTGACGCGATAGAGGGCGGCGTGCCGCAGGCCAGCGCTAACAACAATCTGCAGTCGGCTGGTGATAAATCGCAGTTCGACAACTTTGTAGGCGCCGTCGGTGATAGCCCGCAACAAAAGCTGCCAGATAGTTCCAGCAACTCCAGACCATGGTGGACGGCCGGCATTGCCCTCGGCGTAGCTTTGCTCGTGTGGCTGCAAGAGCAATTCAAGCCCTTCGCTAAGCAGTAGTCAAACCAGTCAAAAAAGCTTATGCTTAAAGCGAATGACGGCGGATTTTTTTGATGCTCGATATCTTTAAGCACAAGGACAACTTGACTACTGCCCCTGTTGAAGCTGGCGAAGATGAGCGTCAACGTCTTCTAGCTTTAATTAATAGCCTAACCGATGCTGTTATTGCGGTTAATCGCGAGAGTTTGATTACGTTGTATAACGGTGCTGTGCTTGATTTACTAAACACCAACGCTGACCTAAAGAGCCGTTATATTGACACGGTGATGCCACTGGTCACCGAGAAAGACACTATCATCAGCCTAGCCGAACTGACTGGTCCGCAGTCGGGCATCACCAAGCGCGATGACTTGGTGTATGTCACCAATGAGGGTAATCGGGTAAATATCGATTTAACTATTTCGCCGATCAGAACATTTAACCCGAAGCATCCGCAAGGGGACGGCTACATCCTGGTAATGCGCGACGTCACTAGGTCCAAAAGCCTTGATCAGCAGCGTGACGAGTTTATATCGGTTGTCTCCCACGAACTGCGCACACCACTGGCCATCGCCGAAGCCAACATTTCGACGGCCCTACTACCTAAGTTTGGCCCCTTTAAGCCAGAGACTGCCGAGCTTCTAAACCAGGCCCACAAGAACGCGGTCTTTCTAGCTGATCTAATCAAAGACTTAACGACATTGGCACGTGCCGAGCAAGGTAATTTATTGCTTGATATCAAACCAGTCAAGCCAGCTAACCTAATTGAATCACTGGCCAGCGACTACAGGGCTCAGGCAGAGGCAAAGGGCCTAAAGCTGATCGCTCAACCTAATGATTTGTCGCCAATTGAAACTAGTGAATATCGACTTCGCGAGATTTTGCAGAACTTTCTTGTAAATGCACTTAAATACACACCTAAAGGCAGCATTACAGTTGGCGTTACAAAGTCACCTACCCGTGACAACGGCTTAGTATTTAGTGTTAAGGATACCGGTATCGGCATCTCTTCGAGTGACAAGCAGCATATTTTTGAAAAATTCTACCGCTCTGAAGACTATCGCACCCGTTCAACAGGCGGCACCGGCTTGGGTCTATACATTGCGCATAAATTAGCCGAGAGACTAAACGGTCGGATTTGGTTCGAGAGCAAGCTAAACAAAGGCGCCACCTTCTTTCTAGAAGTCGGCGACCTAAACGAGCCGCAAACCTAACTTTGGTCAATTCTCCAAGCCCGGTCCACGGTTCTTAGGATATTAGCCAAAAGAACTAGTGGATAAGTGGGGGACAACAAGCATAAGCGGATTGAATTCTCGGCCGGAAAATGGTTCAATAAGGTAGCCATGGTATGCCCAAACTGCAAGTCCGACGATATAGTCCTGATACAAAACCAGCATTACTGCATTAACTGCGGACAGCTGGTGCCGGCTTCGGCTGTGGCTGCCCAATCTAAGCCAGTCACCCCTAAGCCCACTGCTAAGCCAGAGGTCGTCGTCGCTAAGACAGCCCCAACTGTAATTCAACCGACTAAAGCAGTGGTGGCTGTTCTTGAAAAACCTAAACCACCGGCAGCGCCAACTCGCGTCAAGGTTATGAGCGATATTAAACCATCACCAGCTGCCAAAGCCGTTGAGCCAACCCCCAAGCCCACTGCTACTATGGCAGCTGTCGTTGCAGCTAAACCAAGTCCTGTCAAAGTTAGACCGGTGGTTGCCGCTAACGCTAGGGTCATTAGCCGCATGGTCGACAGCAAACCCCGTCCTTTCGAAGCCAAGCCACAAGCAGGGCAAACTAAAATTAGCCAGGCACGCGAGCCAGTCTTAGTACCCGCCGCCCTAGAAGCTAGCAATGCGGCTTGGGACGCCAAGTTCCTGCCAGCCGGCGCTATGATAGCGGTTGTTCGCCTCTCACCAGCTTGGCTATTAGCGTTATTCATCACTATCGGCGGTCGCGACTTCACGCTTCGTGAGGGGACTAGCCTGACGAGTCTAGGTATTTTTATAATCGCTGGTCTCAGCCTACATCGCCTTTTGTCTTATCTGGTAAGTGCTGTTGTTACGAACGCTATTGCCTTTGGGCAGGCCAAGGCCGGCGATAACCGACCTGTTAAATCTAGCACCTGGTGGAGCGCTGGCTACAATAGCCTACCGTCATCGCTGGGCATTGATTTGATATGCCTTATCATGAGCGTAGCAATAGCGATCTTGGCCTTAGCCGGGCTTAACTACCTAGACCCCCAATGGGCTCAGTAT
Organism: Candidatus Nanoarchaeia archaeon; assembly: GCA_035481015.1. Classification (GTDB taxonomy): domain Bacteria; phylum Patescibacteriota; class Saccharimonadia; order UBA4664; family DATIHE01; genus DATIHE01. The sequence goes on along the minus strand of DATIHE010000063.1, from coordinate 2,801 downwards.
GTCGTCTTAGCCATCGCCGGCTTATTTATTGTGCTAGTTTGGCTAGTCCGAATGATTGCCCGTCAAGCGATTGTTTTAGCCGATTTAAAGCCATTTGCCGCCCTGCGCCTCGGCCGACAGTTGCTAGGCAAGCATTTGCTAGCGTTTGTTAGTGCTGGCATACTCGGTTTGTTGGCTAACTTATTAGTGATACCAGCTTACTTTGGAGCCGCTTACGGAGTAAGGCTTGTAGCGGCCGCGCTTGGTTTAAGTAATCGCTGGCTCGAACCGGCTACAAGCATTGTAGTAAGCGGGCTATACCTGGCAAGTGCGACCTTATTTGTGATCGTACTGTGGGTCGAAGTGTACCGCCATAGCGTCCACCAGCTTCCGCAAGGGCAGGCTGCAACGCTAATGACCGGTCGCAGCGTCGCTCCAGTTAGACGCAGTGCTGTAGTGCTGTTTGGTGGCTTAACGGGACTGTTACTCGCAGCTTATGCTTATTTGAGCCTGAGACCTGAAATTGTAGTGGAGTGGATAAAGCGCTTCGTATAGCCACGCCAACGTTGACAAAAGCTCCAAATAGCCCTATATTTTAACCATAAGCCGCGAGGCTTTTTAAAATTGCCGGAGCAAGGTGAAGCGCCTATTTGCTTACATCCAAGAGTCGCGTGTCGAGCTAACTAAGGTTAGCTGGCCCAATCGCCGACAAGCCATCAGATTAACACTAGCGGTCATTGTTTTTTCGTTGGTTTTTTCAAGCATAGTTGGCAGTCTTGACTACGCTTTTGGCCAAGTTTTACAAAAGGTAATCTTAAAGGGATAGTATGGCATCGACAACCGAAGCTGGTAACAAAAACTGGTACGTCATCCACACCTACAGTGGCTATGAGGACCGCGTTGCCGAAAATTTAAAGCAGCGCATTGAGACCATGGACATGGCCGACAAAATCTTTGATGTCATCGTGCCTAAAGAAAACCAGATCGAGATCAAGAACGGTCGTCGTCGTATCGTCGAGCGCCGCATTTTCCCAGGTTACGTCTTGGTACAAATGGACGTAACTGAAGATTCTTGGTACGTCGTGCGCAACACACCTAACGTCACTGGTTTCGTCGGCAGTGGCACCACGCCAATTCCGATCGCACCCGAAGAGGTTCGCCAAATACAGAAGCGCATGGGTGTCGAAGAGCCCAAGTACAAGATCGACTTCTCGGTTGATGAGCCAGTTAACATCGTCGACGGACCCTTCAAGGGCTTTGACGGCGTAGTAAATGAAATCGACGAGCAAAAAGGCAAGATAAAGGTGTTGGTCAACATGTTTGGCCGCGAAACGCCTGTCGAGCTCGACAGCCTGCAAGTAAAGAAAATTTAAGGACTAATTATGGCAACTAAACCAATCAAAGCTAAAATCAAGTTTCGCGTCCCGGCCGGCAAGGCCACACCCGCGCCGCCAGTTAGCTCGAACTTTGGTGCCCACGGGCTAAATATGATGGACTTCATCAACGCTTTTAACGAGCAGACCAAGTCGATGGGCGACGCGCTTATTCCGGTTGAAGTCATTGTTTACGAAGATCGCACCTTTACCTTTACCACCAAGACCGAAGCTGCTGCCACCATGATTCGCAAAGCTGCCGGTATCGAAAAGGGTTCGGGTGTGCCAAACAAGACCAAGGTTGCGAAGTTAACTGCCACTCAGGTAGCTGACATTGCTGCTGCCAAAATGCCTGATTTATCAGCCAATGACCCAGCAGCTGCAGCTAAGATTATTGCTGGCACTGCCAGAAGCATGGGCGTCGAAGTAGAGTAACAAACAATTAACCTGTGGGAGGCGATGAGCCGCTAGCACCACGGAGGATATCATGGCCAAAGAAGACGAATTAGAATTACAAGAAGCTGCCGTTGAGCAGCCAGAGGTTGAAGAGACCGAAGAGGTTGCTGATGTAGAGTCCGACGAGGCTGAGGAAGAAGAAGTAGCTCCAAAAACAGCCAAGGCGGGCAAGCGTAGTGCCAAAGCTATTGCCGAGGCCGAAGCCGAGACTGAGCGCAAAGAAAAGGCTGCTGAAACTAAAGAGGCAGAACCTGCCAAGCCACAAGCCGAGCGCAGCCGGCCAAACCCTTTAAAGCAGCATGGCAAAAACTATCGTGTTGCGGCTGAATTGGTTGATAAGAACAAGCAATACGAGCTGCGTGAAGCAGTTGAGCTGGCCCAAAAGACCAGCAAGGTTAAGTTTGACGCCTCTGTTGAGTTACATTTAAATCTGGGTGTTGACCCGCGGCAGGCCGATCAAATGGTGCGTGCCAGCATTGTTTTGCCAGCTGGCACTGGCAAAAGCTTGCGCGTTGCCGTGTTCGCACCAGAGGCCAGGCAGGCCGAGGCCAAGAAGGCCGGCGCTGATATCGTCGGTGAAAAGGACTTGTTGGCCAAGATCGAGAAGGGTCAAATAGACTTTGATATCCTGATTTCAACTCCAGACTTAATGCCGCAACTAGGCAAGGTCGCTAAAGTACTTGGACCCAAAGGCCTGATGCCCAACCCCAAGAGCGGTACAGTCACCGGCGACGTTGCCAAGGCAGTTGCCGAATCCAAAGCCGGCAAGATCGAATTCCGCATCGACAAACAGTCGATAGTGCACCAGGCCATTGGCAAAGTCAGCTTTAAGGCTGATGATCTAGAAACCAACGCCAAAACTTTGGTTGATGCCATCCTAAAAGCCAAGCCCTCGGCTGCCAAAGGCACCTACGTCAAAGCCATGGCCATTACGACCACAATGGGCCCCGGCATCAAGCTCGATGTCACCCAGGCCATAGCCGCCTCAAACCC
>DATIHE010000062.1:0-7833 GCA_035481015.1 Candidatus Nanoarchaeia archaeon | reverse complement strand
CCCATACTCGGGTCGATCAACGAACACAGATCACGAATGTCACCGGGGTAATACTCGCCCATCTCAAAGATCAGTACTTCTTCGTCACCGGTTAAAGTCTTGGCAAACTTGGCGATGCCCAACGGCGTGTTATAGCTAAGTGGCGGCGAACCAACCCTTTTGCCGGCCTTTAGCACTGTCGCTAAAGTTTCGCGAAAAGTCGTTTTACCGTAGCTGCCGGCAATGGCAATCTTGGTCGCCTTGACATTCCCCAACTGCTTGCGCGTACGGCGAACAATACCCCTGGTGCGTGGCGCCTGGAACAATATTTGGCCAATAATTAACGGCACCAGCACCGAATAGGCCGTAATGTAGGGACTTATGGCCGTCAGAAAAACATTAAGCGCAAACAAGTCGTAGTGACCCTGCACAAAGGCCCGATAAATACTGAACAGCCCCCACGCCCAAGCAAACACCTGCGTGACAGCCGAGTAGGTAAACAGTAGTAGCGCCTTGGGCGTCATTACCAAACGTTTACGCTTTTCGATCTGATCAAAATTGCGCGTGCGGTGATACCAATGCAGGTACTCGCGAACGTCATACTCGCTGGCCTGCAGCATGTAAACCAGCGCCCGCCAGTATGTCGGCTTAAACCGGCTGCGGTAATTTTTAAGCATCCGCAAACCTTTCAATTGCTGCAGCGACGCGTTCGGACTGGTCGTCAAAAATAAAGTGGCCACCACTAAATACTTCTAACGTCGACCCCTTAATCAGATAAGCCAGCCGGCGGCCTTGTTCGATTGGCGTTTCGGTGTCCTTGTCACCCCAAATTATTAAAGTTGGGGTAACAATAAGGCTGGCTTCGTTCTGTAAATCTTGTTTGGTTATTTTCAAAAAAGTCGGTTTCATTGCGCCGGCTAGATTGTAGTCGTTGTTGCCGGTAACTGTGTACAGCTGGCGGCGTAGTAATGGCTGAATACGCCGCAAACCAGGCAAGCTGGTAATAGCTTTGCCGACCTTGGCGCTTGCCGCAAAGGCTTTATTACGCGGCGACTGGTGGCTTTCACGAATCACCGCCGCACCGATTAAAATTAACTTTTTCGGCTTTATCAAACCATCGGCCAGGGCTTTTACGGCAATTTGACCACCCAAAGAATGTCCAATAACAACCTCGGGTTGGGTATTCAGCTTGTTTAGGAACTGTTGCAAAAAATCAGCGTATTGATGCACTCCCCAGGCTACTTTAGGCAGTTCACTCCCGCCAAAACCTGGCAAATCGGGACGGATTATACGAAATTTATTGGCTAATACAGAGATGGGTGAGTTAAAGCTAGTGGCGTCTTGACCCCAACCGTGTAGGAAAAGCATTACAGGGCCATTGCCTTCGTCCATATACTCGACTGCTAAGCCACCAACTATTACTTTCATGGGCAGTACTCTGGGTTGCGACAGATATGAAAAACATCATTGCCAGTGCCTGGAAATTCGTGAACAAAATGAAGCTTGCCTTGTTTTTGCATACTGTTGAGCACCTGCTTAAGAAGTAGATGCACATCGGGCTTATACAAACTGAAGTCGGCATAATCAGGCGAGTCTACTTCGGCATTCAGCTCTCGAAACGCCTCTTTAAAGCCTTCTCGCAAGTTTTGGCGATTATTTACCGGCCTATCGCCAAGGTAGTAGCCACTGGCATCAATATCAAACACCTCTCCCCTAGTATGAACGCTGTTGGGGTCTGCTAACTTACCTGCCTTAACAATAGTATTCTGATAAGCCTGAGTCCTCACTAGGCTGGTGATGGCTAAGCGAATGGCTTTGTCCTGGCCGGCTTCGTCCATCTTTAGACGCCACAAATGACCAACCTCTTCTAATAGCTTTTTTGCCTCTGCTGTTAGATAACCTGGGTACGACTCGGCAAGCTTTGGGTTGCGGAGTCTCATAATAGGTTGATAGTCCAAATTCGGCTCAACCTTTACAAGCCGACCTGTACCGTAGGCGGTTAGTACCTGCACTAAGCTTTGAAACGGAGGCTCGTCTTTATACCAATCCCGCTCTACTTGGTTCTGCCGCAGTATGTCATCTTTATGCTTGGTATCAAGCTCAATATTACTAAGCAGCAAAGCTTTTGGAAGCTTAAGCGCTAATATGCGGCGTTGGAGGTCCTGGAATGTTTTTCGAACCATCAGATATAGTATATCATTCTAAGCTTAAGCGTTTTAAGCCTGATCGTCTTTTGCTTCTTCAACACGCTTGACGGTGTCTACTTGAGCTTGCCTGGCTTCGCCAATGTGCCTTTCGTGGGCAGCCTTTTCTTCGGGTGTCATCTTCCAGTCTGGACCGTCAATTTCAGCTTGAGCCTGCTCGTACGACATGCTTTTGCCTGTCTCGAGATGTTCTTTCACCCTGTAGGCGTTCACTGGATCTGGATCACCACCATAGCCTTCGTTGTGACGAGGGGCATCAGGCCGCTCGTGCATGGGCTCGGCTGCATCGGGGCTAGGATCACTACCCTCGATAATGTCTTCTTGAATCTCGAGTTTGACGTCTTCGTCTTTTGGCTCAGGACCGGTTTCTTGCGACATGATTACCCCTAAAATAATTGCTTTGGTGGAGCATAGCGGGATCGAACCGCTGACCTCTTGCATGCCATGCAAGCGCTCTACCAGCTGAGCTAATGCCCCTCACGAACTGAAAAAATATACCAGATTTGTGCCTAACTGGCAACGCTAGTAGCGGATGTGAACGAAACGCGCCAGCAGGGCACCGATGCCGCTAACGATCAGCAGGCCGACCATCCAGGCCACGAACATACCGAAGCCAAAACGAAAGCCATCCATGTAACTGGGGCCATCATTTAAAGGTTTGGTATCGTCATCGAATAAAAATTTCTTTGCCATAGCCACATTCTAGCATAAGCACTAACTTGACAGAATGCAGAACTCGTTGCCGAATGGATCTTGCATTACGGCAAACTTAAAGCCTTCCGTGGCCGGCTTGCGCTGGATCTTGGCGCCGAGCTTTTGTAACCGCGTGGCCTCGGCGTCAACGTCGTCAGACACCAGGTCTAAATGCATGCGGGTCTTGCTGGCCTTTGGTTCTGGCACGAGTTGCAAAAAGATTGCCAACTGGGACCCGGGAATGATCAGCTTGCGAAAGGTTGGATTGTCGTCGATCGAGGTTGCCTGTAGTGCTTGCGACCAAAATTCACTGGCAACATCCATATCATTGACGTCGATAGTGATAAAGCCAATGTGACTCGACACTAGCTGGCCCAGCGCTTGAGCTTGGGAATGTCTTTGGTGAAGCTAGTGGCGATAAAGCCGGGCAGATGCATTTCTTTCATCCGTTGTTTGACGTTTTCGATCATTTGATCGACCGTCATATCGGGTTTGGTAAATTTGCCGCTTTGATAGCAGTGACTGCAATACTCGGCGCTTTTGCTGCCATCGCCTTCAGTGCCACCACCATCCTGGTCTTTTGATAACGGCATGCCGCAGCTTTGGCAAAACGGTCCTTTCGGTCCAAACATAGTACCTCCAATAATTACTTGGTGGAGACGGGGGGACTCGAACCCCCTACCTCAGCAATGCGAATGCTGCGCTCTACCAGATGAGCTACGTCCCCATGAACGTAGCTAGCTTAGCGGATTGATGCTTAATATTCCAGCTAGAGCCATTCCAGTTCGTTTGTACCTAGTTTGATAATATCGCCAAACTCAATCCCCTGCTTTTCTAGTTCCTTGGCGATGCCCTGCTTGCGCATGATGTCGCGCAAGCGCTCAACGGCGTCAGGGTTGTCCCAGTTCGTGCGATGACCAAAACTCTCAATACGACTACCCGTCACCACAAAACCGTCCTCGGTTTTTTCGACTGTCCAGCCGTCACGCAATGTAGTGATGTCAATGACCGGCAACACTTCGGCTTCGGCGGCTTGGCGCTCGTTGCGAGTTTGCTTGACCAGCGTCACTACTTCACGCAGCATCAGATCCAAACCCTGATGGGCTACAGATGAAATGGCGTAAATTGGCCGCTTTGAAGCCTTCTTTAAGCTAACGACCTTAGATTTGACGTCTTTCTCTGGCATTCCGTCGGTTTTTGTTAAGGCAATGATCTGCGGCTTACCAGTTAAATCGACTTGGTACTCTTTTAGTTCATTTTCGATGGTTTGATAATCAGCCACAATATCGGCTCCATTAGCATCAATTAAATGAATTACCACCGCCGTACGTTCAATATGGCGCAGGAATTCATCACCCAGACCTTTGCCTTCGCTGGCGCCTTCGATAAGTCCGGGGATGTCAGCCACCATAAAGGTCGAGTCTTCAAAGTCCACGATGCCCAAGTTGGGCACCAAGGTAGTAAACGGATAATCGCCAATCTCGGGTTTGGCATTAGAAATAACAGACAATAACGTCGACTTCCCTGCATTAGGCAGGCCAACCAGTCCAACATCGGCGACTAGCTTTAATTCTAGCGTCAGGCTGAGTCTCTCGCCTTGCTCGCCTAGCTCGGCCACCCTGGGTGCCTGCCTGGCGCTGGCTTTAAAGTGGGCGTTACCAAAGCCACCACGCCCACCACGGGCGATAACTTGTTGTTGGCCGCTGGTGGTTAAGTCGGCCAACACCTTGTCGCCCTCGAGCACAATTGTGCCTGGTGGGACCGGCACTATAACATCTTGGCCAGACCTGCCGCGCTTGCGATTCGTGCCACCGCCCTGGCCGTCTTCAGCCTCTATTTTGTGGGTAGTTTTAAACCGAGACAGGGTATCTGTGTTGTGGTTGGCTTCAAAAATAACACTGCCGCCACGCCCACCATCGCCGCCGTCGGGACCGCCCATGGCGCGAAATTTTTCATGCAAAAAGCTAAGCTTACCATCGCCGCCCTTGCCGGCCTTTACCTCAACTTCAACTTTATCTGCGAAACTCATAGCTCAATTATAGCTTGTTGTATAAATGCACAAAGACTTTAGCAACCTGGACTGGCACTATTCGCCTTATATCAAAAGGACCGGGCCTATAAGTGTGCCCGGCCTTTAGTTTTTCGACTAGTTTCTTAATGGATGAATCCGCTCCATTCGCCGGCGCTAGTCCAGCGCGAGCTGACTCGATTCCAGCCGCCGCCTGGTCCGTAGTAGTTCATCTCGCTGACCAGAACACCACTGCCCGAAACTTGCTCGACGATAGCCACGTGACCGTAGTAACCAGCGGTGGTCCAGGCTACGTCGCCTGGGCGAGGGTTACGGTCGACAGCAAAGCCGTCGGCACGAGCAGAGTAGCCCCAGCTGTAGGCGTTGCCCCAGAAAGAACCAATGTCGGGGCGGCGACTCTTGGCATAATAGGTGCAATAGCCGTATGCGTAGGAATTGCCGCCGCCGAGGTATGGACGGATGTAACTGGCCAGATTACTAGCAGCTTGGCGGGAGGCGACCTGAACACTGGCCTTTGGTGCCGCGGTAGCTTTAACGCCATCTGGAATGATGACTTTTTGGCCGACTTGCAGACCCTTAACTTCGGCGTTGTTGTAGCTTAGAATCTGGGCGGCGTTGGCGCTGTACTTATTTGCCAGACTATCGGCAGTGTCACCAGACTGAACGGTATAAAGCAGCCCGGATACGGGCAAGATAGTCAGGCTTTGGCCAGGCTTAATGCTATCACCGTCATCCAGATTGTTCGCCCATAACAGAGTAGCAGTAGTGATATTAAACTTGGCAGCAATGCCGCTGAGGGTATCGCCGTTATTAACGCTGTAGCTAGTGATACCGCGAGTCACATCCCCAGCTGTTGCTACGACCTGTCGCTTGGCCAAGGTTTCATCGTCTGAAGTCGGTAAAGCTACTTGGGCATTCAAGGTCGTGGCTTGCTTGGTGGCGTCATCTGAAATGACTAGATTAGTCTTGGCCGCAACGTCGGCTACTACGTTAGCAGCCGCAGTTTGGTCCAGTGCCGCGCCAAAGCCAGACTTTTGGGCCATTAAATTAACCGCCGCGGTGTGCGAGGCGGTGGTTCGGGAGCCAATCATAACTAAACCAACGGCTGTAATCATGGCGGCGTGCGTTAAAATACGCGGCTGCCTAATAACAGGCGTCACAAGCTTGGTTACACTTAAACTGCGCTTCATCACCCGGCTAATGCCAGATGGTTTGTTTTGCGATTTGGTGTCGGCAAAAGGTCGAGCCGACGGCAGTTTTATTTTCGGGAAGTTTTCAGCTGCTCCGATCCCTAGCGGGAACCGTTCAAGGGAGCCCCCAATGGCTTCTCTACTAATAAGACTTCTCCACCCCACTGTTTAGCAAGTGAGGAACTATCGTGCAGTCTTTCTCCGGCTTGTGCTGGACAGGCGACGTTCGACCGTTAGTTTAGCGTCTCCGTGGCGACTGGTTGATAGGCAACGGCTAAGCGTAAGTTTTTACATTAGATGTATTCCGCTAACGCTTAACTGTGTACGTTGTGTAGTCTAGCAAGAGCTGTTACTAGTGTCAATAAGCGGCAAATGGCTCTCTTAAGCCTACTATTAACATAATCAGGTTACTTGTTACCCTGGTTGAGACATTTATTGGACTTTTAGGTGATTTTGGCTTAGTGAAGATATTTTTGAATATTTTGCTGGTGCTCGGCAAAAGTCTTAGCAAAGTGAGTGTTGCCGTCGCTCCCAGCCAAGAAATACAAGTAATCACTGCTGGTCGGGGTTGCGACCGCCGTTAGTGCGCCGATACCAGGATTACAAATCGGTGCTGGCGGTAATCCAGCGTGTTTGTAGGTGTTGTAGGGTGAGTCAAGGTTGGTACTAAAGTCGACGCCTAGCTGGTCGGCAGCGTAATGAACTGTAACATCAGACTCCAACGGCATACCCAACTGCAGACGCTTTAGGAAAATCCCAGCCACAATCTGGCGATCACTTGTAGAAGGCACCTCCTTTTCAACTATCGAAGCTAGCGTAACCGCCTGGTGCAAAGTTAACCCCTCGGCAGCATAGACCGTCCGCAATTGGGGCGTGACTTTTTTGTCAAAATTATCGACCATCTGACCAACTAGCTGTTTGGCGTCGGGGTTTAGGGGTAGATCGTAACTGTCGGGGTACAGGTAGCCTTCCAATCCAACGCCCGGAGGTCGACCCAACAAGAAATCTTTGCCATATTCAGCCTGCAAAGCTGCCTCAAAATCTTCTTGTTTGATGCCCTTGGCTATCGCCAGCTGCTCGATCTTTTTAACTGTCGTGCCCTCCGGAATAGTCAGCCGCTTGGTCGCGACCTTGCCATTAGTCAAAACATCTATGATCTCTTCGGTGCTATAAGCGGTGCTGAGCGCGTAGTCACCACTCTGCACCTTGCCGCGCAAACCGTGCACTGTCAGGTAGACCAAGAAGACAGTGCTGCTTTTAATCAAGTGCGCCTGCTCGAGGCGATGGGCTGTTGTTGACGGACTCTCACCCTTTGGTAGGATGAAGTTTGCGTTGAAGTCCGAGGCTTCGGTAGGCAAAAGATCTACGCGGTACCAGCCATAGCCCAGCAGCACAAAAACGGCCAACCCGATTGGTATTAATAAGTAAGGTAGCTTTTTTCTGATACTCATAAATTGTCCAGATGATCTTGTAATATCATGGCGGCGGCTCGATCGTCAGCCGGAAAAGCTGAATTTGAGCCGACGAGCTCGCTAGTGAGAGCTTCATCTTGCAGCTCGACCGGTAATCCAAGCTTTTCTAACTGTGCGGCGAAAGCGCGCACGATGCCCGTGTACTTAGTTTCCTGCCCGTCCAAACCTCGTGGCAACCCAACTACCAATACTCCGGCCTCATGGTCCACCGCTAGAGTTTTGATCCTATCTAAGAGCCCCTCGTCATTAACAACTATCTCGAGCGG
>DATIHE010000061.1:0-3962 GCA_035481015.1 Candidatus Nanoarchaeia archaeon | reverse complement strand
TAAAAGACAACATTAACATCATACGGCGCAATCACCGGGTGAATCCGCTTATAAGCCCCATCCCCGTCACGCCAATTACCGGCTGAAAAGTACGATTCGTCTTTGTGGCGCTTTAAAATGCCGGGAATTTTTTTAAAGGTTATCAGCTGCTGCGAGTCAGCCTCTTGCTTAACGTATTTGGCCACGGAGCGGAGGTTGTCTAACGTCGGTGAGTCAACCTTGTCCATCATGCTGTTAAAGCCTATTAAATAATGCGGCTCAATATCGACCATGTTCCGGTTTATATAGTTCGATTTGGCCTGCCTAACTAAAGTTTTTAGACGCTCCTTGGCCGATTCAGCTTCGCGCACCAGTTGCTCTAGGCTATCCTCGACTTTAACAATCTCGCGCTTTTGCAGATAGTTGTACTCGCCAACAATGTTTTCGTGCCAACCTCGGCCGCGATAGTCGACATGTTTAAGGCTTTCCAGGTACATATAATGACGCGCCGAAGGGAGCAGGTCGCCCTCGCCCAGATCAGCCGACTCCATCCAATCACGGGGGAAGACCGTGCCGTAGTCAAAGCCACTAGTCTTGCGATAACGCAGCATATGTTGGATCTCGCGATCGGTACTCTCCCAAATCTCTTTCAGGGCAGGCTTTCTGGGCTCGTCTAGTTTGGAAAATATTTGTCCAATGCCTGGGTGTGGCGTCGGGTGGGACTGGGGGATTAACCGGAAGCTAATTCTTGGTCCCGGTGATTCCAAGTCGAACCCCCGCCGATTGATGCTTCTGTGTAGTTTTGTGCCTTTTTGCAGCTCCAGTCTGAAGCCATACCAACGATCACCGTAGGTGCGTCGATACGTTAGGGCCGGCCCATCAGTCGTTTCTTCGTAACCAATAAATGAAGGTGCCAGCTCGCCCGGATGTCGCCTAACAACCTCATCGAGCGTAATTTGTCCTGGGTGGTTCGCTGGTTTTATCAAATCTCGTACCTTTCGAATGTGCCCCATGGCGGGATCGTGAAAAAACAGGGCTTGAGCTTTAAAGTAGCCACTAATAATGGCGCCATTGTCCGGCCCGGGCTCAACTGATTGGATCTCGATTTCATCACGACTCAGCCCAACCGCACCAAAGTGCAGATGGTTATTTGGGCCAACTATCCGGAGTTGGCCAAAGTGGTCAAACTCGATGTAGTAGGCTTCTTGAATATAAATGCCAGCTTTCATACGCATGTTTCAATGGTACCAAGTGAGGTCAGAATGTTAAGCCAGGTAATTTTTACAACAATGATGGCTGATCAGTTGCCTGGCTATGGGGCGGTTGAACTCCGAGGTGCACATAAGCTTTTGGCGTGACTTTGCGACCGCGCTGTGTTCGCTCCAAGAACCCAATTTGCATTAAATACGGCTCATAGACGTCCTCGACAGTAGTGCGCTCTTCCGCGATCATGGCAGCAATGGTTTCGACGCCAACTGGACCGCCAGCGTAATTGTCGATAACTGCCTGTAACATACGGCGATCTGACGCATCTAGGCCTTGATGATCGATCTCTAGCATGTCCAGCGCTTGCTGAGCCAGCTGGGTAGTGACCTTGCCATCAGCATTCACTTGAGCAAAATCGCGAACCCGTTTGAGCAATCGGTTGGCAATGCGGGGTGTTAATCGTGACCGGGTCGAGATATCTTTGGCAGCCTCTTTGGCTAAATCGATGCCCATGATCTTGGCTGAGCGATTCAGGATTTGAACAATTTCTTCCGGTGTGTAAAATTCGAGCCGATGCACCAGTCCAAAACGGTCACGCAACGGCGCCGATAGTGAGCCGACCCGGGTAGTGGCACCAATGATAGAAAATTTTGGAAGATCTAGGCGAATCGATTTGGCCGAGGGACCTTTGCCAAGCATGATGTCTAGGCCAAAATCTTCCATCGCCGGGTATAGCACTTCTTCGACAGTGCGTGGCAACCGGTGAATTTCGTCGATAAATAAGATGTCGCCGTCAGCTAAATTAGTTAAAAGCGAGGCCAAGTCCCCCGCCCGCTCAATTGCCGGCCCCGAGGTAATGCGTAAATTGGCGCCCATCTCGGCCGCAATCACACCAGCCATGGTGGTTTTGCCCAAGCCTGGCGGTCCATACAACAGGACGTGCTCAATCGCTTCACTTCGACCCTTGGCGGCAGCTATGGCCAACTTTAAGTTGTCCTTTAAGGCTCGCTGTCCAACGTAGGAATCAAAACTACGTGGTCGCAGCGTTTCTTCGATTTGATCGATTTGTTCATCAGCTTTATCACCGGCATCGACTATCCGCTCGATCACTTGCTTATACCTTTCAATGCCGCCTTAATGCGATCCTGGTCGTTGGTTAGATCGTCGGGCAATTTGGCAATTGCCTCGGCCGCTTGAGCGGCTGGATAACCCAAGCCGACCAACGCCTGATAGGCGCTATCGACACTAACCGCAGTTGGAATAGCACCTTCGATACCAGCAAGTTTGCCTCTTAGCTCAATCACAATTCGCTCGGCAGTTTTCTTGCCAACACCAGCCACACCGCGTAACAGCTCGGGATCACCGCTAATGACGGCTCGACGCAACTGCTCGGCTGAAGCGGCTGACAGAATAGCCAGGGCTACTTTGGGACCAACGCCGTTGACAGCTAGTAAATTAACGAACAATTCTTTGCTTGATAGTTCACCAAAGCCGTAAAGATTATGAGCATCTTCGCGTAGCTGCTCATAGACGAAAAACTTGACGACAGCACCGACTTTGATCTGGCGCAGGTCGGCCGCTGGCACGTAGACTTCATATCCAATACCGCCGGTTTCAACCACTACCCTGCCATCTTCGACTGCCGTCGCCTGCCCTGTGATGTATGCAATCATTACCCTTATTGTACAACAGATGACAGATTAGAACCGAGGAGCGGTCAAGCGTCTTGGATTTTTGCCTAACGACTACTCTTGCTATCATATGTTGTAATGCTTAGCACCTAACGGAGGCTACGGATTTTGAACAGTTTAAAGATCGCGATGCTGGCCCCGCCCTGGCTCAAGACCCCGCCAGAAGGCTACGGCGGCACCGAGTCCGTAGTCCACAACCTATGCCGCGGTCTGCAGGAGTTAGGTGTTCATGTCGAGCTATTTAGCATAAAAGGCAGCTCAAGCCCAGCCAATAGCTATCATTGGCTGTTCGAAGACGAGCAGTATCAGCACATCCATGCGCCGATGTATAACACTGCCGCCATCCCTACTGCCCATTTACTGCGATCACTCGAGTTGATCCGTCGTGATGGCAATTTCGACCTGATACACGACCACAACCACATACTAGGTCCGGCCATGCTGGCTGAGCGAAAAGATTTGCCACCGGTTCTTCATACGCTGCACGGGCCATTCGCCAACGACGAGCGTATCGAGCAGGGCATAGTGGATGACAACCCCTACTACATCACTGTGACTGCGCGGGCTAAACGAATCTTCTACAACGGCATCTCTCGGGCCCAGCTAAAAGAGGCACCGTGGGCCATGCGCAAGCAAACTCTAGGCGCTGTCCACCACGGCATCGACCCGGCTGAGCACAAGTTTTACCCAAAAAAAGATGATTATTTCGTTAACGTCGGCCGTATCGCTCGCGAAAAAGGTATTAATATTGCGGCTGAGATATGCCAGCAAAACGACTGGAAATTTAAAATCGCCGGGCTGGTGGCCGATATTGATAAACCAGCCAAACTACGAGGCGAACTAGCCCAGTCCGGCAGCCGGTATCACAGCATGACTGATTTTATCTATTTCCGTGACCATGTTGCGCCGTACATGACGACTGGCCAAATTGCCTACATAGGTAGCATTTTTGGCAAAGCTAAGGATGAGCTGATTGGCCGGGCCAAGGCGTTCTTGATGCCGATTCAGTGGGAAGAGCCCTTCGGGGTGGCAGTTATTGACGCACTAGTTTGTGGCACACCAGTGGTGGCCATGCGCCGCGGTTCG
>DATIHE010000060.1:0-10437 GCA_035481015.1 Candidatus Nanoarchaeia archaeon | reverse complement strand
GGGCCAGCATTTTCGGCCCACTCAATAGCCACAATAACTTCGGAGTCATTAATTACCTCTTCTAGTTCTTGGGCAACAATATCCCCTCGCCCAAGTCGATAAAAATCGAAGTGATGCAGTTCTAAGCCAGGTCGGACCTGGTACACACGGCTAATCGTGAAGGTTGGGCTGGTAACGTCGCCTTTGTAACCCAGTCCTTGAGCCATCCCCTTCACCAAGACAGTCTTACCACCACCCAGATCCGAGACAAGCTCAATAACCTGGCCACCCTTAAGAGCGCGGCCGATCCGTTCGCCCAAGGCCAAACTTTCGTTTGCCGAGGTAGTAGAAATTTTGTAAGTCATAGCGGAATTCATATATACCGTAGCCAATGGTAATCACAAGCGCGCCGATTAACAACCACCGCCCGGTTTTGCTCTCGGTCGCAGCTGCAACTGCCGAAGATACTGTCTTGGTAGTGCTTGGTTTGGAGGTTTTGGCTGCGGCGACTTTGGTGGTCGTCGACTTAGAGGTAGGAGCTGTAGTGGTTTTAGCGCTAGTCGTAGAGCTGGCTTTTTTGGTAGTGCCGCTGGCTGTAGTGCTAACCGAAGCAACATCGACAACTGGCTTTACCAATACATTTGGGCGGTCCGGCGTAGTCTGCAACGTCCATTGCCAAGTGCCATCAATCAAGGCCCAACTTTGACCCTCGGGAGCAGCTTCATAAGCATCACTTTGACTAACAACAACTCCTGTCGGATCGAGCAGTTGAGCAGCACCGCCGCTGTTAGTTAGGCTTAAATGTGAGTCCGAAGAATAAACAGTGTAATAGTCGTTAGGTGAAATATTAACCTCACCCAAAACGTAATAGTCATGAAAACTGGAGCCCGTTCGCAGCGTATAACCGGCTAGACTAACTGGTTGCTGATTGGGATTATAGATTTCGATAAACTCGTCTTTGGCGTCGGTTAAAGGTGAGGCAGGGTTAACTAACAACTCGCTTAGTTGTAATGGCAGATACGT
Organism: Candidatus Nanoarchaeia archaeon; assembly: GCA_035481015.1. Classification (GTDB taxonomy): domain Bacteria; phylum Patescibacteriota; class Saccharimonadia; order UBA4664; family DATIHE01; genus DATIHE01. The sequence continues at coordinate 9,435 of DATIHE010000060.1, read as the reverse complement.
GACCGGTGTGGGCGAGGGGTCATCAACCGGCTTATCGGCGTCAGGCACATCGTTGCTGGCAGCCGGAACCTCAAGAGCCGAAGAAGTTGATTGTGGCTGTGGTGTGGTGCGAATTACAAAGTCTTTGGAGTTATCGTCGGTGTCAACCGCATTGCCGCCATCTTCGATCAAACGACCAGCCAGTCTTTCTATGGACTGGCCAGCCGGAGGGGCGGCTGCTGGGGCAGTTTCGGCGGCGTTAGCAGTCTCGCCGTAACCAACCAAGTCCATAACAGTTTTGTCGCTATCGACCAAGCGGACATGGCCGCCGGTGCCCGACAAACCAGATGACCAATCGGCATCGGCCTGGCTCAGGTAGGTTTTGGGTGCTACCAAATAAAACCCGTGTGATTTGATTGTTCCTGACAGAGTAGCTCGCTTGGCCCAGCTGCCAGAAGTCGCCGGCTTGTACTCCACGGTCCAACTATTCAAGCTGACGTCTTGGTCGGTCGGATTGTATAGTTCAACAAATTCTTGGCTGGCACTAGTGGCCGAGCCAGTTTGAACTTCACTAATTAAGACCGGAACACTGGCAGCCCAAGTTTTGAAGGGCAGACAGAGAACAAACACAACGAACAGAGATATAATGCGATATCGCACAGTAGGATCCCCCTATTAAATTTGTCCCTCCTGCGCGAGCTCGCTCGCTTAAATCCAAATTATACGAACAAAAACCGAATGTCAACATTTTTCGCTAAAACGGCGATGGGGCCCTCGGATGAGGGCCCCATTTGCGATGAGTTTTCCGGAGTCTTAGTCCGATCCCACATCGCGGTGGCCGAATTCTTGTGGTTTCCGGCAGGATTAGAACCTGCTCGGACCTGACAGCTTCGGTGCGCCTACCACGCCCGGCCTTCACCTTGCCAGTAGCTGCCAGCCGTGACCGGGAAGCCACGACAGCCTCTTAGGAGACACATGCTCTGAACGCGGAGGGCACAAGATGGTGCGGTTTCTCCAGTTCTTAGTCTACCGAGCCATGAGGCGGGGTGTTGAAACTCCTCGGGCGAGCTAGCCCGGTCCCTCCTGAACAATCTGGTTCATTTGGAACGCCCTGTGTTTAATGTCGGCCGGGCTCAACCGACGGCCTGCCGATGTCGATAGCACGGTAGGTGTCGCTATCGATAGGCACCCTTATCAAACACCCAGGCGAGCAAGCTGTCAATCTGGTAAATCATGCAACCGCAGTTGACCGCGCTCGAAGCGCTCCATAGTCATCTCGATGGCGTTAACCAGTAGCTCGACTTCTGTTTTGGGGATGGCCTCTTCCCAAAACTGGCGCACCTCGGGCGGCGCTTGCTCGATGAGCTCGCCGATCACTTCGACCCACCCCTCTTCTTCTCGAGGCGGCTGAGCAACCACCAACAAAGCTAGGTCGTCGGGATTGCAGGCCAAAATCGCCTGCCACATACTTTGCCTGACTGGATCGCCAGGTTCAAAATTTGACAAAGACATTGGCCTCCTCTCGGATATCCCCAGACTGCCACCATCGCTAGCTACATGCAACCTTAAGCGGCTAATAAATGCTCGAGTAAGGCCATGCGTACGTACAAACCGTTTTCGGCCTGACGAAAGTAGGCTGCTCGTGGATCGTCATCAACTTCGGTAGCAATCTCATTCACGCGCGGTAGTGGGTGCATAATAATAGCTTTGTCATTCAAACGAGCCATAACTTTCTTGTCTAGAACGAAGTAGTCCTTCAACTTCTCGTATTCACTAGCCGACTCAAATCGCTCTTTTTGAACGCGCGTCATATAAACAACATCGACTGATTTATCCAGGAAATCCAAGCTATCCCTGTCTTCAAATTCCACGCCAACCTTGTGCAAATAATCCCGATACTCAACTGGCAACTGTAACTTGGCCGGTGCAACCAGATAGACCTTGGCTACTTTGTATAAGCCGAGTAGAAATAATAACGAATGAATTGTGCGGCCATTTAAAAGGTCGCCAACCAGTGCCACCGTCAACCCATCAACCCGCCCCAGCTCGTGTTGGATGGTGTAAATATCGAGCAAAGCCTGCGTTGGATGTTGACCTAGACCGTCACCCGCATTAACCACCGGCACTGTCGAAACTGCCGCCGCTCGCTCGGCCGAACCAACCTCGGGATGACGCAGGACGATTACATCGGCGTAACCGGCCGTTACTTTGATCGTATCCTCGAGCGACTCCCCCTTTGTCACCGACGAAAAAATCGCTGCTGCTTCGGTCGAGATAACCGAACCGCCCAGCCGCTGCATAGCCGCCTCGAAAGAAAACCTGGTGCGAGTTGACGGTTCATAAAATAAACTAGCCAGCACTTTGCCGCTTAGTTGTTTTTGGTGATCACTAACTCGCATCCGGTCGGCCGATTCAAAAAGTTTAGCCAGAATCGGCTTGTCGAAAAATTGCGCCGAGGAAATAACATGTTTTGAGTACTCTGTAGACATTGCCACTATTCTATAGATTTGCCAGTAATCTTCCAACCTAAAAAGCTTATGCTATAATTCAACCAAATGCGCATTAGTGATGGTGAGCTAAAGAAGCTGCTAGAAGGCAGCGGTAAACTCAGCCCTGAGGATATCAACGAATCCGAAAAGCAGGCCGAGCAGACCAAGGACAGCCTTCAAGCAACAATAGTTAAGCGCAAGCTGATCAGTGAGAAGGATCTGACGCAGCTGTACGCCCAGAGTATTGACGTACCCTTTATCGAGCTCAAAGACCTAAAGATTCCGCGCGAAACGTTGATGAAAATACCGGAGCGGATTTCGCGCAAATACCAAGCGGTGCTGTTCGGCGTTGAAGATGACAAGCTGCAGCTGGCCATGGCTGACCCCGAAGATTTTCAAGCCTCGGACTTTATTGAGAAACAAATCGGTGGCGATGTAAAAATATATGCCGCTATGCCGTCGGACATTGCCGGCGTAATCGACCAGTACAAGGGCAACATCGACAGCGAGATCACCAAGGCCATCAAGGACTCCTCGACCGAGGAAGAAAAATCGGTCGATGTTAGTCCGAAAGACATCGCCGAAGATGCACCAATTGCCAAAACCGTTAACATCGTGCTGGAATACGCCGTGCGCTCTGGTGCTTCGGATATTCACATCGAGCCGCGCGAAGGCTTGGTGCAGGTGCGTTACCGCATCGACGGGGTGTTGCGCGAAACAATGACTTTGCCAAAAAATATTCTGACTGCCGTTGTCTCGCGCATCAAAATTTTGTCGAGCTTAAAGATTGACGAGCATCGCGTGCCGCAGGACGGTCGTTTTAAATTTACTTTGGGCGCCAAGGTTGTAGCCTTGCGTGTTTCAACACTGCCGATCATGGACGGCGAAAAGGTCGTCATGCGGTTGCTCGATGAATCGAGCCGGGCTTTAACACTAGAAGAACTAGGCTTTGAGGGACCCAGCTTAGAAATTATTAAGCGTAACCTTAAAAAACCGCACGGCATGACCCTAGTAACTGGGCCGACTGGCTCGGGTAAATCAACCACCTTGTACAGTGTTTTGAGCCTAATGAATACCCCAGGCGTCAACATCTCGACAGTCGAGGATCCGGTCGAGTACCGCATTGCCGGCGTTAATCAAACCCAAGTAAACCCCAAAGCTGGTATGACCTTTGCCACCGGCTTGCGCGCTTTGCTGCGCCAAGATCCGAATGTCATTATGGTTGGTGAGATTCGTGACGGTGAGACGGCTGACTTGGCTGTGCAGGCCGCCTTGACTGGTCATATCGTACTTTCAACCCTGCACACTAATAACGCCGCCACTACCCTGCCCCGTTTGCTTGACATGGGCATCGAACCCTTTCTAATAGCCTCAACGGTTAATTCGGTTATCGGCCAACGTTTGGTGCGCCGCGTTTGCCAAGCTTGCCGAGTTAGCTATGTGCCAAGTGGCAAGGAATTGGATGAGCTGCGCGCCGACTTCCAGGTCGACGGCGCTTTAAAGTACCTGCAAGAAGGCAAGGCCTTGGTCGCACCGCCACCACCACCGACTGAGCCCACGCCAGCGCCGGAAAAGCCGCCAGCCGCCGTAGCCGACGATGCTCCTAGACACAAGAAGCTCAAAGTTATCCAACCAAGTCACGACATCGAAGTCGATAAATCAATCCTGGACAAGATCGCCTCGGATCCCAACATAATCAACCGCAGCGCCGGTGATGCCGCTAAAGCCAAGATTGTCTCGACTGCGGTTGCCAATCAAGATTCGCAAACGCCAGCAGCAGCGGCACCAGTACCAACAGTGCCTTTGACGACGCCTAGCGCACCAGCACCTGCCGCCCCCATCGATATTAAAAACCTAAAAAATGGTGAATTTGTCCTCTACAAACCCGGTCCGGGCTGCCCAGAATGTGGCACTTCGGGGTATCGTGGTCGCTTAGGCATACACGAAGTACTAGAAGTAACCGAAGATATTCAAAAGCTCATTACCAGCCACGCTACCAGCGAGGAAATTCAAGAGCTATCCGTTAAAAACGGCATGCTTACCATGCAGCAAGACGGCTTCATAAAAGCATTGCACGGCTTGACTACAATCGAAGAAATACTCAGGGTGACCCGCGAATAATGGCAAGCTACGCTTACACCGCCCGTGATAAAGCTGGCGCTATCAAAAAAGGTAGCGTCTTTGGCAATGATCGCCAAACCGCCGCGGCTAGTTTAATGGAAAAAGGCTTGGTGCCAATTCTTTTAAAAGAAGAAGGTGCCGCAGCCGCTAGTGGTCTAAAATTTGACCTGGGCAGGCTATTAAAGGGCAAGGTTAAGCTACAAGAAAAAGTTGTCTTTTCTAGGCAGTTTGCCACCATGATTAACGCTGGCGTGCCGATCGTCCAAGCTCTCAGCATTCTAGGCGAGCAAACGCCCTCCAAAACCATGAAAAACGTTATCACCGAGCTGGCCAAAAAAGTCGAAGGCGGCGCTACGCTAGCTAGTGCGCTGGCTGAGCATCCAACTGTGTTTAGCCCGGTTTACATCAACATGGTAAAGGCTGGTGAGACGGGCGGTATTTTGGATCAAGTTTTGGAACGACTGGCAACGCAACAAGAAAAAGATTCCGAGATCGTCAGTAAAGTTCGTGGGGCCATGATCTATCCCAGCGTTATCACCGTCGTTACCGTCGGCGCTTTCTTCTTTTTAATGACAGTTATCGTGCCTAAAATGGGCGTAATCTTTGAGCAATTTGGCACCCAATTGCCTGCCTATACCAGGGTCATGCTAGCAATTAGTAAGGGCTTAACCCACTACGGTTTGTTCATAGCCATCGGCGGGGCAGCCGCGGTGGTCGCCCTGGTTCGCTATCACAAAACCAGACGAGGGAAGAAAGTTTTTGACACTATCATTTTGCGCACGCCGATCTTTGGCGCAATTGTTCGTAAGGTTAATATTGCCAGATTTGCCCGAACTTTTGGTTCGCTAATGACTTCTGGCATAGCCGTGCTTGATGCGCTCAATACCACGGCATTAGCCCTGGGTAACAGCGTCTACCGCGATGAGCTGCTTCAAATCGCCCAGGATGTAAAAAACGGTAAAACCATTTCTGCACCATTGCGGGCCAGTAAAAACTTTCCGCCGATCGTCTCGCAGATGGTGCTGGTCGGTGAAGAAACCGGCCAACTAGATGAAATATTAGTTAAGCTAGCCGAGTTCTACGAGAGGGAAGTCGATGCAGTGGTTAGTAATCTAACTTCGATCATCGAGCCGCTTTTAATCATAATCATCGGTGGTATGATCGGTGCCATCGTCATTGGCATACTTGGTCCGCTGGGCTCGCTTACCAACTCCATATAGCCTCGGTTGACAAGTAAAGCATTAGCGTTTACGATTAGCCTGGTAATAAAACCGCAAGGTTCTTATTATAAAAGAATATAAGCTAAGGAGGTGAGCACCTTTATGCAAAAGCTATTAAAAAAAGAGTCGGGTTTTACCCTGATCGAGTTGATCATCGTTATGGTCATCATCGGTATCTTGGTTCTACTACTCTTGCCCAACCTGTCCAGCGGCCCCAAGCGCGCCCGTGACAGCCAACGCAAGAGCGACCTACGTACCGTTCAAAGCGCGTTGGAGCAGTATTATGCTGACAAGAACGCCTATCCGTCGGGCAACTACGCTGGCCTAAGCGCTATTCTGACCCCAGACTACGCCAAGACCGTGCCAACCGCCCCAAATCCAGGTAGTTATACTTATACACCTACCTGTTCGACCACTTGTACTTCCTACACTTTGACCGCGACGTTAGAGTACAACAAGGACGCCAGCTACCCGACCTACACCGTTAACTCGGCTCAGTAGTTCGTTAGCAACAAAAAGAAGACTTAACTAGTCTTCTTTTTGTTTGACAGAGCTAAATTAAATTCTTATGCTAGCTACAGTTTCAATAAATTAGGAGTGAGCACTCAATGAGCAAGCTATTAAAAAAAGAGTCAGGTTTTACCCTGATCGAGTTGATCATCGTTATGGTCATCATCGGTATTTTGGTTCTACTACTCTTGCCCAACCTGTCCAGCGGCCCCAAGCGCGCCCGTGACAGCCAACGCAAGAGCGACCTACGTACCGTCCAAAGCGCCCTGGAGCACTACCACGCCGACAAAAACGCCTACCCGTCGGGTGACTACAGTGGTTTGAGCGCAGTCTTAACCCCAGACTATGCCAAGACCATGCCAACCGCCCCAAATCCAGGTGTCTACACCTACACCCCCGCACCAGGTGGCTGTACTACGGACTGTTCTAGCTACACTCTAACTGCCGACCTAGAGTACAACAAGGACGCCAGCTACCCGACCTACACTGTCAACTCGGCTCAGTAGTTGCAACACCAAATGGGCGCCTTTTCGAGGCGCTCTTTGGTTATCATTGCGCTTACGCTAGAATAGTACTATGGCAAGCCGGAGCTTGAATGATAACAGAGGGTTTACCTTAATTGAGGTTTTAATTGCAGCTGCTGTGCTGGCAATGTCGGCCGCCGCTGTCGTATCTGTTTTTGTGACTGTCAAAACTTTAAATCGCCGGGCCCGTAATATTACCCTGGCCACCCAAGCTGCCCAACAAGAGATCGAGGTGTTGCGGAATACGGCCTATGCCAGCTTGCCAATTGGTAGCACCGATTTCAGCTCGTCGCTGCCTGGCGAATTACAGGATCCTAAAACAGCCACTGCGGTTATCGCTGAAAGTCCAGTTGGTTTAAAACGGGTTGATATAACAATCAGCTACGGCGAAAGCGGCCGTTCCAAGCAGATTCAATTCTCGACGGCTATCTCGCAGATCGGTATAGATCGATGAGATACTTAGACCAAGAAAACGGCATGACCTTCGTTGAAATTATTATTGCCGTTACATTGGCAGCGATCATTGTGACTATTTTGGCTCAGTTTTATAGCAATGCCTTGCTCGACTACGGACGCACCGAAACCAAAACACAGTTACAGCAAAACACCAGACAAGCTGTCGACACGCTCGCCCGAGACATAAAGGCCGCCATTTCGGTCGAGAGCCCCAATCATTGGCCCGACAGTCACAGTCCGACATCGCCTAGTAATAACTATGGCTGGCAGAGTACCAGCGGCTCGAGCGCCACCCTAGTTATGGCCGTACCTTCTAGAGACACTAACGACGGCTTGCTGTACATCGATAGCTTGCATAATGCTCTGCAAACCGATGATGTAGTTTACTACATCAATTCCGCTAACAAGATTTTGTATAGACGAGTGATTGCCAATCCAGTCGCTGGCAATGCCGCTCTAACCTCTTGTCCACCAGGTCAAACCTCTAGCAGCTGCCCCGCCGATGCCAATGTCGTCGAGGACGTGGCTGATCTGACTATTACCTACTTTGACTTAAACAATAACGTTACTACGCCAACTAACAGCGTTTTGCTAGAAATTACCCTAAAGCAAACCAGGGTGCGTAACGGCCGGACCTTAACCAGTAGCTACACCACCAGAGTGGGGTTACGGAATAAATGAAGTACTTAAAATCACAATCTGGCATGCTGCTGACAACCGTTCTACTAGTTGGCGTGTCATTTACTTTTATCGCCTTGGCAGTTGTGCAGTTTAGCTTGGTACACTACACCAGCTCGCGCAGGTCAATGGTGGCCCTATCGGCCTTGTCGGTAGCAGAGGCCGGCGGTGATAATTTTATGTACAACCTGAACCAAGACAGCAATTACTCCGGCACTGGCGGCGAATTTACTTTCTTCTCGGATAGCGTCAAGGGCAAGGGCACCTACGAAACAACTGCCACAAATGGCAGCCTAAATAACGAAAAAATCATTATCTCGACTGGTCGGGTTTATTTGCCAGCCAATGCCTCTAGGCCGTTGGTGACACGTAAGATCAAACTAATCGTCAGGGGTAGTGAACCCTTTAGCTACGCCGTACAATCTGGCGGCAACGGCCCAATTTATTTCTACGGCAGTCCGAATATCGATAATGCCAAAATCTTTACTAACAAATTTATTGTTATGCAAAACTCCGGTGGCGGAATTAGTCTAACGCGTGACGACATACGCGCCGCTGACTACGACCATGATCCCAGTCTAAGTACCTGGAAGTGCTCGATTGATGGCAATAGCAGCATACACAGTGGTACTGTTAGCGCCGCTTTTAACGTCAACAATGCACATTGTGGGATTGATACTAGCGGGGCCACCCTCAGCCAGAATGATGCCAGCGTAGTGCCGCAGCCCCTACCAACAGTCGATAAATCATCGATTTTGGCCGGGATAAGTACCAACCTGGCTTGCACCGATATCACCTCAACGCTGCACTTAAAACAAGCCAACTACCCCGACCAGACTGGTTCACCCAACCCCTGCAATGTCAGTCTTGGCAGTAACACCTACACCGTAGATGACAATGTATATATCAGGGGAAACTTGACGATCAATAAAAGTACCCTAGTGCCGGCTGCGACACTGACTCACGACGTATACGTTATTGTCGATGGCACTATCAATGTGCCCAACAATAACACCAGCATCACCACCAACGCTAATGGCGCGGCAATTACTTTTGTTTCCTACTCTCCTATCGATAGCAATGGCGATAAGAATGCTGCCAACGCCATCGAGATTGGTGGTTCGAGCGGCGTCAGCTTGGGCGCGCGCTTCTTAGCTCTAAGTGGTTCGCTGGGTCACGGCGGCAAGGGCTCGATTGGTCCAGTAGCCGCTCTAGATATTGTTTTTAAAGGCAGCGGCTCAATTAACTTTTTGCAGTTAACCGGTGTGCCTACTAACTCTAGCGGCTGGTATGTCCAATATTATGAGCAGTTATAGCCTAAGTCTGATATAATTAAACCGCTTATGGTTAAGAGGTGAGTTGCGCGTTCCACTGATATACAGAGAAGCTCCGACATTCGGCTTTGATATCGGCAGTCGAACTGTTAAGGCTATCCAAATTCACTCGAGTGGCCGGCAT
>DATIHE010000059.1:0-5633 GCA_035481015.1 Candidatus Nanoarchaeia archaeon | reverse complement strand
TGAAGTTCGACCTGTCGTAGGGTTGGTTCCCGATGCTTACCCTGCGCAAGCAATGGTTCAAGCCAACTGCAGCCGAGATGTTGTGGTACCTCTCTGGTTCCACTAATGTCGAGGGTCTTCATGCCCACGACGTGCATGTCTGGGACCAGTGGGCAACACCAGAGACGGCTGGCACCCTAGGATGGCGCGATGGCGAGCTAGGCCCCATCTACGGTGCCCAGTGGCGCGATTTCGGCGGGCGGGTCTATAAGCCGGGCATCATCGAACACGTGAAGGGCTTCGATCAGATCAGCTACATTCTCAAGCTGCTGCGCGAGAATCCTCACTCCAAGCGTGGACGCGTGGTCGGCTGGAACACGCCCGACATGGAGCGTTGTTTTGTGGCTACCTGCCATGGCGACTTGTTCTTCTCGGTTCTGGGGGAGCAGCTTCATATGGAGATGGTCCAACGTTCGGGGGATGCACCGATCGGAGTTCCCTTCAACACGGCTGCCTATGCCCTACTGTTGCTGATGTTCGCGCAGTGCCTGAGTCTTCAGCCGGGCGTTTTCAGTCATCACATCTGGGATGCGCATGTCTATGAGGACCAGGAGGATGGCGTTCGTGCGATGTTGCAGCGAGAGCCGAAGACTTACCCGACACTGAAGATCAACCCAGATGTCACCGATATGTTCGCCTTCACGCTCGATGACTTCGAGCTGGTGGGCTACGATCCCCATCCGGTGATCAGGATTCCAGTGGCGACGTGAGAGCGTCGATCTCAATAAGCGTCGCCTACGACCGCAAAGGCCATATCGGCTACCAAGGCGACCTGCCCTGGCGCGGGCAACTGCCAGCCGACATGGAGCGGTTCAAACAACTGACCATGGGTCACGTGGTCATTATGGGCCGCAAAACCTACGAGTCACTGCCCGCTAAATTCCGTCCGCTGCCAGGTCGACAGAACTGGGTGATCACGAGTCACTGGATTGATGGCCCCGGGTTGGTCCAGATGTCTAATCCTGAGTACGTGCTTGAGAATTTGTGGTCCGGCGATGGCGAAGAACTTTTTGTCATCGGCGGCGCTCGGGTCTACGACTTCTTTTTGCCGGCAGCTCAGCGGGTCTATGCAACTCAGATCTACGCCGAGTTTGCTGGCGACGTCATCTTCCCCACATTGGGCGAAGATGAATGGCTGATCGCTGAACAGTCACAAGTGTTTCAACCTGACGGCAAAAACCTACACCCCTACCAGTTCGTTGTCTACGAGAGGAGGAGTGATGCCTGAAGACAGGGTCGTCGATCCGCATTACGCGCGGACTGACGAATATCGCGAGCAGCTCGAAGAAATCGCGGCAAAGGGGCTTTGCCCATTTTGCCCCGGGAACTTCGACTGGCATCCGAACCCGATCTTGTATGAGGCGGGCGGTTGGTTCATAACGCCGATCCGCCTCAACTACGAGAACGCGCGGCTGCACTTGCTGCTAATCGGCCTACAGCACAAGGAACACTTCCTAGACCTGACTCTCGAAGACCTTGAGGACATACAGGCGTTGGTCGCTTGGGCCGCGTTCGAATACGACCTGGAGGACAAGGGCGGAGGCTTCCTGATGCGCTTTGGCGCCACTGAGTACACAGGCGCCAGTGTCGTTCACCTGCATGCTCACCTGATCGTGCCCGAAATCGATCCCGAGACTGGTCGAGCGAAGGTAGTTAACTTCCCGATCGGCTAACAAGCTTGAGGCCCCCGCGCGAATTGCGCGGGGGCCTCTTACGTTTTTATACCCACGTCTGGGTTAGGTGACTATGATTATCTCGACACCTTTGTCTTTCAGGATACTTTCGCCATCGAGTGAGGCGTGTCCTGTTTTGAAGAAAACGCGGCTGATGCCCGAGTAAGCGATCAGCTTGGCGCACAGAGGGCAGGGGTAGACGGTGACACCGATATCAGCACCCTTCAGACTGGTGCCAGTCGAGGCCGCCCAGGCGACGATGGCTTGCTCGACGTGCAGAGTGGTGGCGATGTCGCCGTCGGTACCTGCTGGTACGAGGTCGCGAGGATCGCCCTCGGCGTAGTGAGCTTCGGCCGACGGCAGATGCTCGTTGTGGCCAACCCAAAGCAGCTCGCCGTCTCTGGCGACATAACCACCGACTTGCCGCCACCAGCACAAACTTTGGGCAGCTTCTTCATCGGCCAGCGCCATCAATTCGCGATCGCGTGGGTCGGTCGAGACACGGTCGTAGTTGACATCGGTCTGCGAGAAGACGCTGTCGGCGTCCCAGCGCAGAAAAATGTCTTCGAAGGTTACTTTCGCATTCGGCAGATAGCGCTCGGCGAATCGTCGCGAGATCTGCTCGTTCGGCAGTGTTAGCTTGTTGACACCGTATTTATAGGTTTCGCCAAGCAGGCTCGCCATTGGGGGTGTCAGCAGGACCGCTTCGCGGAACCATTGCGCCCTGGCCAGCAAAGCTGTCATTTGTCGTGGATCAACGGCCCGGATCTCTTTGTGGCCTTCGAGCAGCTCGTCGACCAGCTGCTGGCCCAGGATCAGGATGCTGCCATCGCTGTGTCGCCGAAAGAGCTCAACGTAACCGGCATGAAGTACCGGCACGTAAGCGATCAGAGCCTTTCTCACAACTCACCTTTATCGAGTTTGTCGGCGATCCTGCGCAGCTGGTCACCTACTGGCTTGGTTTGCGCCATCAGCGCTCGCCGCATGGTTTCCGAGGTTGATGTCTCGGCTTGCCGTGGCAACACGACTAGTTCATCGCAGAAACTCTCGATTATTTGAAGTTGCTCCTGCGGGTAGCTGTCTTCTACCGCTACAAAGGTTGATGGTTTTACTACACTGACGAGGCCGTAAGCCCACTTGCCATCGTCGTCTACGTCGTCTACCAGGGTTACAAAGTCGACGTAGCGCGTGTGCAGCAGCATCTCCATGCGCTCGTCTTCGGGCACCATCGGCCGCGTCTCGTCTTTGTAAATCTTGACGGCTCGGTCGCTGTCGACGCCGACGATCAAAATGTCGCCGTGACTCCTGGCCCGCTCGAGGTACCTGGAGTGACCGACGTGGATCATGTCGAAGGTGCCAATTGTGACGACGGTCCGTAGTCCAATCCCGTGCAGGGATTGAGCCAGCTGTGCTAGCTTGCCGTAGTTCAAGACGATACGGCTCGCCCGGTCCTGTACGTTATCAAGCAGATTCATCTACCCTCCCGGGCTCTTGGTACAAACTCCGCCTTGCGTTCCCAAAAAGCCTACCAGATAGCGGCCAGGTTTGACAAACTGATAGCCTTGCCGGCGGATCTATCAGTTAGTCGAGCAGGTCGTCTAGAGGCACCAGCAACTCGGTTGCTTCGTCGTCCGGGACGACTCTGGCAACTGTTCGTTCGCCGTACAGGTCGCCGGGTCCAGTCAGGTAACCCTGGATCTGGCCGCTCCTCACTCCCCCATTGTGCCTGAATCGCGTTGGGATCGGGAAGAACGGCAGGCCTTGTTCCACTTCAAAAACTGCTTGTGACATCTCTACCTCTCAAAATGCTAAGGGTAGGTCTATATTACCGAACAAAAACCGAACGAGCAAGTCAAAGAAGAAGGCCACTTAGGCCTTCTTCGGTTTATTTCTTTGGGTTGCTAGCGGCGATAGCTTGGGTGACATCAAGCTTGATGCCAGGGCCCATAGTGGTCGTGATAGCCATGGCTTTGACGTACGTGCCTTTGGCGGCACTTGGCTTGGCCTTAAGGATGGCATCAATCAAAGTTTTGGCGTTGGTTTCTAGATCGTCGGTTTTAAAGCTAACTTTGCCAATTGCCTGATGCACTATCGACTGTTTGTCGATGCGAAATTCAATCTTGCCGGCTTTGGATTCACTAACGGCCTTGGCGACGTCGGCGGTAACTGTGCCGCTCTTGGGGTTGGGCATCAGGCCCTTAGGTCCTAGGACCTTAGCGACCTTGCCTAGTTGCGGCATTAAGTCTGGTGTTGAAATTAAAATATCAAAGTCGATTTGACCCTTCTCGATTTTGGCGAGCAAGTCTTTCTCGCCGACGATATCGGCGCCGGCCTTCTTGGCGTCAGCTTGCTTGGCTTCGGGTGCAAAAACTGCAATGCGCAAGCTTTTGCCGGTGCCGGCTGGTAAAACGATGCTGGCGCGCACCATTTGATCGGCCTGCCGCGGGTCAACTCCCAAATTCAGGTGTAGCTCTACAGAGGCGTCAAACTTAACCTTGCTGGTCTTTTGGGCCAGCTCAACGGCTTCGCGCAACTCGTACTGCTTGTTCTTATCGACTAATTCGGCGGCAGCGCGGTAGTTCTTGCCGTGTTGTTTCAGTGGATTGGGTCGACTGCGCTCGGCTTGCGGTTTGGCTGGCTCAGCTTCTTTGGTCTCGGCAGCCTTTTCTTTGCGTTCGGTCTCAGCCTCGGCTTCGGCGACGGCTTTGGCACTACGCTTGCCGGCTTTGGCTGCTTTTGGAGCTACTTCTTCGTCCTCGGCCTCGTCGGACTCTACATCAGCAACCTCGGTCTCAGCAACCTCTTCGGTCTCTTCAACCTCTGGCTGCTCAGCGGCAGCTTCTTGTAATTCTAATTCGTCTTCTTTGGCCATGATATCCTTCCGTGGTGCTAGCGGCTCACGCCTCCCACAGGTTAATTGTTTGTTACTCTACTTCGACACCCATGCTTCTGGCAGTGCCAGCGATAATCTTAGCAGCAGCGGCCGGGTCGTTGGCTGATAGGTCGGGCATCTTGGCAGCGGCGATATCAGCTACTTGAGAGGCAGTTAATTTAGCCACCTTGGTTTTGTTTGGTACGCCAGAACCCTTTTCGATGCCGGCAGCCTTGCGAATCATAGTGGCAGCGGCTTCGGTCTTGGTGGTAAAGGTAAAGGTTCGGTCTTCGTAAACGATGACTTCAACCGGAATCATAGCGTCGCCCATCGACTTGGTCTGCTCGTTAAAGGCATTGATAAAGTCCATCATGTTTAGCCCGTGGGCACCAAAGTTCGAGCCAACTGGCGGCGCGGGTGTGGCCTTGCCGGCTGGGACGCGAAACTTGATTTTAGCTTTGATTGGTTTGGTTGCCATATTAGTCCTTAAATTTTCTTTACTTGCAGGCTGTCGAGCTCGACAGGCGTTTCGCGGCCAAACATGTTGACCAACACCTTTATCTTGCCTTTTTGCTCGTCGATTTCATTTACTACGCCGTCAAAGCCCTTGAACGGTCCGTCGACGATGTTAACTGGCTCATCAACTGAGAAGTCGATCTTGTACTTGGGCTCTTCGACGCCCATGCGCTTCTGAATTTGGCGGACTTCTTCAGGTGCGATCGGAATTGGCGTGGTGCCACTGCCGACGAAACCGGTGACGTTGGGCGTGTTGCGTACGACGTACCAAGAATCTTCAGTCACGTCCATTTGTACCAACACGTAACCTGGGAAAATGCGGCGCTCGACAATGCGACGACGGCCGTTCTTAATCTCGATCTGGTTTTCTTTGGGGACGATAACGTCAAAGATTTTGTCGGCCATGTCCATGGTCTCAATACGTTGCTTTAAATTTTCGGCAACGCGGTCCTCATAGCCACTGTAGGTGTGGATGACGTACCAGTTTTTGTTACCAGCTTCGGTTGTCGATGCCATACTATCCCTTTAAGATT
>DATIHE010000058.1:0-5347 GCA_035481015.1 Candidatus Nanoarchaeia archaeon | reverse complement strand
GTGCTCTTAGTCTGGTTATTGGCTGGGGTTTGTTGTGGCATTGCGTAAACTGACGGACTGCCCCTCCTGCAGTTGCCGGTTGGCTTGGTTACTGATCTGATCAACCGTCAGATCGTCATTCTCCATGGCTAGCTTAAGTATACCAGCGACGGGGTTGGGAGTCATCCCGCTTATGCTTGGGGACGCAGCTGGCTTGGCTGGCGTTGCAGGCTTGGGTGTCTCAGCTTCTTGGCGCATTTTGGCCATGGCCTCTTCGCGAACATTCTTGGCAGTGTCTTCTATCAAGGTATTTAAGTTTTGCGCCGAAGGGTTGTTTTGTAGATCCAAGATGTCGTCTTCCAACCCAACGTCACCAGCGGCATCATCCAATGGGTTGGCCAGCGGCATCTCGGGCAGTATCAGACGTTCGCGGTCGTTTATGTCTAGTGAGGTCATACCCTCAAGTGGCGCTTGAACGGTAGCCTGCTTGGCAGCGTAACCGCGACTGTCGACGATGCGGGCCAGCTGCTCGAGCTGCCCCCTCACCTCTTCGGGGTTACGCTGAATTGCTTGCTGCTCAACAATAGGCGCCTCAACTTTAAAGACCTCTTCGATCGGTTCCTTTTCCCACAGTCTTTTCTTGGGCCGCCCAACATAGTTCACCAGTGCCAAAAAGTAAGCCTCAAACGGCTGGTCCTGGCGCCGATAAAAGGCCAGCAAGAACAGCAACAACGTGGGGGGCGCACCGACGAGTATCAGAATGATCGGCACGTCCTTAAATAGCACATAGCTCAAACCACCATAGGCTACGCCCATCACGGCATAAATAAATTGGCGCATGGTCAACGGACCAATTATGGTGTCTTCGGCCTCAACGTCTTGTGGTACTTTATATTGTCCCATATCTATATCTTAATCGATGCTTGCGGAGTTGTATTGCCGTCATCATCAACAAGCTCAGGCAGACGCTCCATTCCATTAGTGATAATGTCTGCTCCGTCTGCGGTTGTTCCGTCTGCTCTAGTGACAGTTATACCAGCAAAGTTACCAGCGTGATCCAGCACTTGTCCTGCCATGCTAGCATTAACCTTGCTTCGCAATGCGGGTGCTTGTATTGCCCCCTGGATAGATCTAAGCACGGCTTCCTTTTGGCGCATGTCTTGAACGCTGGTTCCCAATCCTCCAATGTGTTCCATCATACGTTTCACACTAGATTGGTGCATGTTAGCGAAGGCGTCGGCCGACATATTGTCATATGCCCCCGTGCCAGATATTAAGTCTGGAGCCTTGGTCGCCAGGTTGCCCTTTTCTTTGGCGATTCCTGTTTCCCAAACTCTGTTTTGAGCCACATTCATATTTCCGCCACCGTAGGCCTCTCTAATTCGGCTTAGCCGGTCAAACTGGTAGTTTCGACCCAATAATTCGATTGCTTTAGCTCTAGCAGCATCACTAACTTTAACTCCCGCTACTTTATCTCCATTTTTAGCCAAAGCTATAGATTCAAGATCAGAGCCACCCAAGTTTCGGCCGATAAAGTCGCTTTCATGCTCATCGCCTTGTGTTCTAAGTGCACCGGCGTAGCCAGCTGCAAGTTTTCGTTTACCCACTCTTGTAAAGGCGCCTAAGCCGCCCGCTTGAACCTTGGCAAGACCACGACCAAAACTGATTTTCTTGTCTGGATTCGCCTGGGCCTTCATCAAATTGTTCTCTTTGACGCCCTGGCGCAAATCCTTTGCGTACTGACCTTGAGTCGCCTTCTTTTGCAAACCACTAGCACGACCTCTAACGGCTGAGGTGCCAGCCGCCATTAGCGACCCCGATGCCTTGAAAGTGGCAGGGATCATAAAGAAGACAATGATTGGCGACAACAGTGCTAGCAAGTCACCTTTCTTGGTAAGAGTAAAGACAGAGGCCAACGTCAGCAGCAAGATAATCAGTGGGAACATCAACAGAATCTTTGTAAAGTTGCTCCACCATAGTTTGAATAGTTTTTCGGTGTTTGGTAACACCATGGCAGCAAATGCCAGCGGCGACATGACGATCAAAACGTTGATGATAAAGTGGCGCAGTACCAGGGTAAATATGACCGACAAGACACCGATTAGTAACGAAAGCGCCACAGGTATTAATAATATCCACGCACTAAGCAAAGTAATGGCGACGCCAGCGCCACCGAGAATCGCTATGCCTGCTAGGCTACTCATCACTCTTTGGATACCAGTGACGCCCTCGCCGGGTATCAGATTCAGATTAATTAGACTTGGTATGCCAGTCGCTAACACGTTGGTAATGTCAATAACTAGACTACAGATAACGTACGAGAACTGCACCAGGAAGACAGCTGCTACCAACCGTGGCAGAACTTTCTTAACGGTGTAGGCGTCGATGTCGATCGAGAGCGTGTTGGCAAACACGGCCAGTAAAAAGATGATAAAGAAGAACACGTTGGTTAGATTGCGCATCACAGTCCACACGGCCTTTATTTGAGCTCCGTTATCCAGCGGGCTGGTTGTCAGCTCGTTAAAGGCCCAGCCACCTCCGCCATCTTTGCCCGGTGGACTGAAGGCAGCCTTAATCAAGTCGTCAATACTCTTCAGTATTGGGCAAAATATATAAGCAAAAGCGTTAATATGGCCGCCACAAGGGTCGTCTGTGGTACTGTCGCTTTTGGTATCCCCGGCAGCACCTCCGGGGGTACAATCATTGGCTGTGGTTATACCCGGGTTTCCCGTGCCACTATTGGAACCTGGGCATCCTGCAGGAATGTTGTTGGCAATTCTAATGTTTTGTTTATGGTTACTGTCCCAACTGCATGCACCAAAACCGTTGGGATTAATTTTGTCGTAATGAGTACCCTTAGTGGTATCCTGGCCGACCGTTAGATGCTCTTTGCAGGTACTATTGTCACCCTGCTTATTAAAGTTGCCATGCCCGTCGTTGATAAAAGTCTTTTTGCCATCAGTAGACACGATTGTATTTGGGTCTTTCCAAGAGTAAGAGGCGCCGGCAAAAGCGCTGTTTGTGAGTGTAATGTCCGTTTGGTCGCTGGCGCTATGATCGCAGCCATAATAGGCCGCCGGCGAAGCTAGGTTTTTGCTCACCAATCGACCGTTCTGGATCTGTACCTGATCAGAGGTCAGTGAATTTCCGTTGCCGTCATAGATGCCAATACGGAGAACAATAAAATGTCCAGACGTATTGGCGCTGTTTATATCTCTAATGACTCTAACAATGCCGCCGTTAACGCTAGCATACTTGGCATCGTTAGAAGCCTGGTGGTTGGTGGCAACACATAAGTCCGGGGCGTCGTCCTGATTGATATAGCTGGTTTTGCCATCGATCGTATGTTGGATGTAGTTTCGTCCGTCTGGACTGCCAACAATGGTCCTGTCGTCCAACCACTTTCCGGTTGTGTCATGCTGGATGAAACCGGTAACGGGAACGGCAAAAGCGGTTGGGGTTGGCATAAATAAAATCTGAGAAAGTACGCCAAAAAGCAGCTGTAATAGAACAGCTCCGAGCGTGGCTCCACCAAGCAACTTTTTCATAGGCTTATTTTAGCATAAGCGGAATGCATCTTATAGCAGAATACGAAAAGAGGCCCAAGGACCTCTATTCGAGATCACTTGAGCCTTGCTACTGGTGGTACCAGCCGCTGTGTTGAGCCTCCTTGACGATCCAAGGACTAGTGGCGCTGTCGCGGTAGTACTCCAGCATGTAGCTGTTGGTGCTGCCGTCGGCGTGTCGGATGTCCATGACGGTTGTCAGATCAGTAATCCAACCACCGGCAAGCGACTGACGACCGTCCATCACTTGCACATTCGATGGCGTGCCAGCGAACTCACGCAGGACGTTGTACATCCTGTCGAGGCCGTTGACGCCGATCGGGCTGTTCGGCCCGTCGCCACCGTAGAAGTGCAGTGTCAGGCAGCTCGACGCGTTGTGGGCGTAGATCTGCGGCAACACATCACCCACGAAGTGCTGGGCTAGTGCGGTTGCGTCGTCGGTGGCGGGCACCGGCGGCAGCTGGTCGCAGTTCCAGGTCGCGACCGGAGCAGGCGCAGCGGTTACCGGCGTTCCCTCCACATGGGCGGGGGCCAGCGACAGCCGGTTGGTCCGGTTGTTGTCGCTCTGCTCGCGGGCAAAAGCCCAGAACAGCAGTGCGCCGACCAGCAGCATCGCGACCGATCCGGCCGTGATAACGACCGGCCTGCGGTGAGACGGTTCGGTTGTTGTCTGGAGGCCTGCAGCCCCCGCTCCGTCAGTTTCGACGTCAAGCTTGGCTACCATGGATCCTCCAGGTTGTGCGAAGCCGCAGGGTTGCGACTAATGACCAGATTATACCTTATTTAAGCATAATTGTCAACTAGTCTAGTCGAACTCCCCCTCTATTCGCGGCCGGTCTAGCCAGTGTCGAATAGCTTCGATTTGGGTGGTTTTATTCAGTCCCCAAACGGCCGGATCGGCGCCGGTCATGTCAAACAGTTCTTTAACAAAGGTATCCTCGTTTTTACCCAGGTGGGACACTATGGCGTCCTTTATTTCTTTTCCGTTACCAGTGGCGAAGTAGTCTGTATTGGCGCGGATCATCTTGACCACTTCTTTGCGCTTGTTGTAGTCCATGTAAGTTTGTCTGTCAGCATCAAAAGTGCCGCCAATGGCATTGGCTGACAGTTTATCGGCAATAGCCTTGGCCACGACTCGACCCTGCACCTGGCCTTTGACGACTGACTTGTCTTTGTAAGTGATCTCAAAATTTTCCTGGTGAATGTCGTCGCGGATTTTGGCCGCAGTTAGGCCGCCCAGGATGGCTTTCAAAGTAGTGGCGTTGACTTCACCGGCGTCATGAGAGACCAGTGACTTGGTACCATCTGGCATCTCGACTTCCTCGAGCTCACCCTGACCCCATCTGGCTAACAAAGCAGGCTTTTTGGGGAAGGCCGCGCCGGCAGCTCGCAAGGCCGCACCATATTCGCCGCTGTTTCTCATTCTCACGCCGTCCATAATGCTGCGATTAATCATGGTATCGGCAGCTAGTCTTTTGATGATGGCTAGCCGGCCGGCGGAGTCGTTCATATAGCGCAGCAGGGTAGGCGCGTTCTGTTGCAAACGGGCCGCGGCACGCGCTCTTTCGCCCGGGTCTTCATCATAGTAGGCCTTCATAGCATCCTGCAGGGTTGGTATCTGGGCCTCTGGCAGATCCTCTAACTCCTTGGCGTAGGTGCTGGTGTTGCCCGCCTGCAGTCTGGCCAAGCCAGCGAAGTCGACGGTGCGCCGCCGCGGATTAAGCCGGTGGCACCCAGCAGGCCACTGCCCAATGCCCGCGCCGCTCGGCTTTTACTGTGGGTCAGGGCTTTAATGTCGCTTC
>DATIHE010000057.1:0-11023 GCA_035481015.1 Candidatus Nanoarchaeia archaeon | reverse complement strand
CCCAGCTCTTGCATCTTGCCCAGTTCATTCTGCAAGCTACCAAATACTTGAGCCGCCTTGTCGAGGCGGTCATTCATGTGCGCTTGAGTTTGGGCAAAGGTCTGGCTCATGCTCACCAGGTCCTGCTTGATAAGCCCAACTGCCTGATCGTTCTTTAGTTCACCTAGTTTTTGAGTCATAAAGTACAAAACAAAGGCGAAGCCCGCGATCATTACACCTATTACCACCAGAAGTAGAATTTCCATAACGCTAATGCCAGTTTATCTTAAAGCCTGATCTAATAATACCGAACAAATACCGAATATGCAACTACACTTCGATGCCTAGCTCAGTCAGGCGCTGAACTAGCTTTTCATGCCCTTCAAATAGGATCCCTGTAGCGCCAAATTTATCAGCGCCAGCCACATTGTCTAGTAGATCATCTATAAAAATCAGTTCTTTAGGCTGTATTCCAAGCCTGTCACACAGCAACTGAAAGGCCTCTGGCTCGGGCTTCCTAACTCCCTCTTCGTAAGATAGTAACGCAACATCAAAATGCTCAAAAATATGACGGCCATAGTTAAGTCGGCCGTGTTCTGGGTCAATGTTAGACAGCATGCCGACCTTGTAGCCGGCTGATTTTAGGCGCTCAACTAGCTCCATACTCCCTGGCACAAATGGATTCTTCTTTATATAAGAATCACTCCAGATATGTTCTGTCTCCTCAGGGTCCTTATCACTGCCGATTTTTTGTAGTAGCTGTGTCCAAAACTGGATATTATTTATACGACCAACATCCACCAAGGGTCGTAATTCACCCATAGCCTCTTTGACAAGACGTTCTTCAACGCCAAAATACCGGGCGATCTCTTTAATAGAATCCGGGATCGAGTAGTAGATTAGTACGCCACCCATGTCGAAACCAATAGCTTTATACATGGCCTAAATTGTAACATCTGAATCTACCAACAGAAAAAGCCCCTCTCACATTAGGGGCTTTTTCAATCCTGACGACAACCGACTACAGAATCTCGTCCTCATACGGTAGAGCATCGGTGTCGGTGGCGCCGGTTTCCCCCGTTGTTGCTGTGGTACTGTGGGCGTCTATCTGCTCCGCCATGCTTAGCAGCTCGCCTTCACTATCAAAAACTGTGTCTCGTGGTATAGACTCAAAAAACTCCATCACAGGCCCTGGCGCTCCTATATCTTGCGCCTTGGTAACTAATTCGTTAGTAGTTACTGGCCAATCTTCGACTTCATTTAGTACTTGGTATAGATCATCGGAGTTGATCCGCCCCATGGCTCCTCCTTACATTAATTTAAGCTCATCATAGGTACATAAATGACTGCTGGCTTTGGCGATGCGCACAAAAGTAACGTGACAAGTACCATTGATTGCTTGGCGTTCTGGCCAGCTTAAGAGCAAAGCAGTCCCGTCACAGCCTTGTATAAGCAAGCTAGCAAAGTTAAACTTTAATAGTAATTAATGTGGAGTTATTGCTATGGCAAAGCCCTCCGAGAGTCTGGATAAGACATTCAACGATTTATTCGTCAAGAATGCACCTTACCAGCTACCAGCTAACGCCAAGGAAGCCATTGTTAAATGGAGTCCTTGGATCACGCTAATATTATTAATCTTGTTTGCACCGGCTCTGCTTGCCATCTTTACTATTGGCACGCTAACGGCTGGGGTAGCTGGCGCAGTTGGTGTTAACGTTGGCCCTCTCTACTACCTGGCTTTTATAGTGCTATTGGTGCAGCTAGTAGTTATGGCTATTTCTATCCCCAAGCTAATGAAGCGCCAATACGGTGGCTGGCAGCTAGTCTATTACTCAGCCCTAATCGGCTTTGTGTATGCAGTACTGAACTCGCTAGCCTACGGCGCAGTTTTTAGCATCTTAACGGCTGCTATATCGACAGCTATTGAGCTCTACATTCTGTTCCAGATCCGCAGCTACTACAACTAGATCATCAAAAAACAGCCCAATTTACTGGGCTGTTTTTTGATGATCACGTTCCAGCTTTTCATCCAGCTTCTGTATCGCCTTAGTCTTATCGACAAGATCTAGTCGACTACGCCCGACTGCACTCTTCAGAATGGCAATGGTTTGATCGTATGTTGGCTTGTCGACCGGATATGGCGTCGCATCTTTGCCGCCATGGGCAAATGAATAGCGTGCCGGGTCTTGGTAGCTAGCCTTAGCGCCGTAGATAACTTCGCTGACTAGGCTCAGAGAGCGCATGGTTTTACCGCCAACGCCCTTGGTGGATAGCAGCTTTTCGTAGTTTTTTGGTGCGTCTTCAGATACAGCGTTGAGAATTTTTTGCAAATACCTGCTTTTAGTAAAGTCTTCTATTTCGACCGGATGATGCTCAAATTCCCCTCGTCGTAATTGCAACAGCGTTAATTGATCTTCACCTTCAGCGACTTTAACCATGCGGCTGGTGGCGTTTGAGTGCTTGGCCAGCAGCTGAAAATCCCTGGCAATCCGTTCATAACCCGACTCAACCAACTGCAGGCTCAAATCACGGTTGGCTTGGCCTGCCGACGCTGTTAAATTAAGTGTCTGCTTGTGTTGTTGTTGAGCGGCGATCCCACTATGTGGCTCAACAATTAGATCCTGAACGTTTTGCGAGTGCCAATGATAACGCCTGGCCGATTTAGTAGTCTGGTTCATACCCTGCTGCACCACCGTCCATGCACCATTCTGGCTAAAAAAGAAGGCGTGATGATACAGTTCATAGCCGTCCTGCACCAAAGCCGAATCGACTTTGGCGCTCATGCGCGAGTTGTACTCTAAATTATTGGCCTGGGCGTCTGGCAAACTGAGTCGATGTGCCCATTCGTGGATTTGTTCGGGAGTTTTGCGGCTGGTCTTGCCCTTGCCGCCGGCAATAAACACTCCAAAGTCTTTTTCTTGCCCACGAATCGCCTCTTTTAAAGCCGCGGTTAGAATTGTCGTGAGCCCCGATGCGTTCCAATCAAAAGCCAGCACCGTTCCTAGTGATTGAAACCACACTGGGTCGCCAATCCTGGCAATATATTCGTCCGGACCGTACTCTTCAATTAGCACTCGGGTCATCTCGCGGCCAAGTTTAACCATCCGCTCAAACAACCACGGCGGGCAGTGGCCGTGATCTAAGGTAAATGTGGCTATGCCGCGTTTCATAGCCTTATTTTATCACAAAACCGAACAACAACCGAACAATTACTGGTTCTTTAGGAATCCCCAAACTAGGTCGTTTACTTCTGTAATTAGCTCCGGATGCCAGCGATAGTCGTGATCCGATTCTAATTCATTCAACTCCTTTGGATCACTTGATAGCTCGAAGCCCTGCTTTACAAACTCTGGCCTAATTTGGTCGTCTTTATTGCCATACACGAACATCTTAGGCTTAGTGCAGTTTTTAAGCCCGTCTGTCAGGTCGTACTTTAAAGTATCTTCTAAAAAGCCGTAAGGCAGTTTGAAAAGCCGGCTTTGATTGTGGTCATTGGGAAGATCACGCAGTGATTCTCTGTAACCAAGCTCCATCCACTCCTTTTTGTCGCTGTAGTTTGGATTAACTTTTGGACTGTAGCTGTAGCCAGACATTACTGCGGCAAAAGAAAATACACTTGGATTTCCTATTCCAGCCGCCATCGCCATCGTACCGCCTCTACTATGACCCATTGTAAAAGTGGGCCGATTACCAAAGTAATGGATCAACTCATTAATAGTCTTTAGGTAGTTGGTCATCGTATAGATACTTAAGTCGTCTCCGCTCTCCCATGTCCCTGCGGGATCAAATGAGACGCTTAAGAAACCCTTTCGCGCCAGAAAATTGGTGTGGCTGCGGATATGCTGATAGTCTTTACTGTCGAGTTGCCCTGGCAGAATCAAAGCCAGTCGGTCAGCATTACGATCGCCTTCAACGTTAGCAGCTACTTCAAAACTAGTGAGCTTAATCTTCATATAATTCCTTTGGTCGGGGTGAAAGGACTTGAACCTTCGACCTCAGCGTCCCGAACGCTGCGCGCTACCAACTGCGCCACACCCCGTTGTCCAAAGGATTATATCTTACTAGTGCTTAGAGGCGCCAGGCTACGAAGGATAAAGCTGCCTTGGCGGTACTGGCTGTAACGGCGTAGAATAGCTGTTCCAATACAAGCGCATCTGCGACAAGAAGTGCGATTCGTAATACTCGATAACGATGTTGTATGACTTGCCGGCTTGCAGATCGATGTTGTTACTAAAACTGGTGGCTGACTGGTTATGCCATTGATTGATAACCAATTTATCATCGATATACACCCTAACCCCATCATCACTTCTAGTCGTAAAAGTATAGGTTTCGCTATACTGAGCAAGTAATTTACCGGTCCAACGAACACTAAAATTATCTTTAGGAAGTGCTGGGTCAGGCGAACCAAAACTCCAATCAAAGTTAATATTAGGATCAAGCCGGGTTAACTTGGGGTTACCGTTTAAGAAAGCGTTGTTGAAATACACTCCGGTCAACCCTGAGCCATCACCGACATTAGCCGGCTCACAAAGTAATTGGCCAGAAGCAATAACCGGCCGCTGAGATGTGTCACTAACATCGAGCGCCGCGACGTCGTAGTGATGCGGCGTTCTGTCCCGCCATTTACCACCGACTGCCCAGGTAAAACCATGGTTACCACTAATATTTTTAGCCGTATCTACATCCTGGCGAAAACCAGCTGCGGGAATAACTGCCGCCGAATCGTTATCTAAGCGTATTTCAACGCTTATGCTGGCATTAGAATTACTAGGGTCATAAGCCCAGCCACTTATGCTACAACCTGCCGTCTCGACTGCACCGACTGGAGGCTGGTTGCGAGCAAGTATAGAGGGAGCGCCTTGGCTTACTACTGGGTTACGGCCCAGCTGCCAACAAGCATACGAAGCATCCCAAGGCTGGGTGCCACGACGGCTAAATAGCTCTTGGGCCTTGGCGTCTTGAACTTCTGGCGGTGCCAAGTAGGCACGTTTGTAACCGCCCCAGCTTGCCCAGGTCGAATCCAAAATTTGCCACGCCCCGCTAGCCGTTGATTCTGAATTTAAAGCACGGTAGTTACCAGTGCTCTCACAAGCTCGAATGCGCGGCCCCCAAAAAGCCCAGTTATCTCTGTAAACTGGGATTGAAGCCCGGCTAACAGCGATTATCGCAATGGCTGTAATTACAAGTAGCCCGCTGAGCGACAAGAACTGACGATTATTAAATTTGAAGCCTCGAAGCAGATGTCGGCTTTTCTTTTTACCCATTGGCTCTATCTAACCACAGATAAGCGTAAGCGTAAAACAGCTAGTCGCGGAACCAAAATGGCTTTGGTATCTTTGATGTTTTTTTAACAGCACGTGATCTGGATATACTTGAGCTTCCCCAATTACGCTGCACAAAGCCTGGCCAATGTTCTTTTAGCCATTTACGCTGCTCAAGGTATAAGTCCTCTAGCCCGCGCTCCTTAAACTCGCGCCGCATTACACCACCAGCATGCGGATGACGGAACTTCTGTTGTAGCGGCGAATTAAACCCATGCGCATAATGTGATAATTCATGAACAATTGTTGCTTTAATGATCGCCTCTGGGATGACCTCGTCGCGAAACAAGCCGTTGATAGTAATAATACTGACTTCCCTGTCTTGTGGATCAACCCTAATCGACCCCAAACGATTCTTGGCACGACGACCAAAGATGATACGGACGATGTTAGTCTGTGGCACGTCCGAAAAATGCTGATCCCAAATATCATCCAGTAGCTGCATTAGCCACTTTTCATCTCTCATACTAGCACCTCGACTGGCGGATGGTTGCAGTAGCGATGACTAGAACCTGGCTTAAAGTCACCATTCCTAATACCCTCGGCCGCCTCTTGAACTTTTTCGACAAAAGCATCTATTTGTTTGGCGGTTTTAGTGGCTCGGCCAACTAAACCAACGTCTAGAAAGTCTAGCGTCACCTCATCTGGCAACTGACCAAACTGCTTTAACCAAGCCAGCGCATAAACTGCTAGCTGCTTATTATCCTTAGTCCGTTCGTCGGCTTTTGCTTGATCAGTAATGGTTGCCCCGCCGGTTTTATAGTCTCTAATTTCCGTCGTCTGCCCGGGATTACTATAAACTGCGTCGTAGCGACCAACGAGTATTACCCCCACCTCGGGCAGGGCAATGTCGAACTTATGCTCAACAAAGGTTGGGCGACGTTCGTCAGGTTCTTCCCGTTTATAAAAAGCTGCCAGGGTTCGTTCCGCTTGTTTTAAACTGCGTTCGGCATGTCCTGGACTGGCAAAACCTTCATCGGGCCATTGGCTATGCAGCAGTTTGATCAGGTTTTCTAAACTAACCGGTGCATCGGCTGCCCTTTGCTGGTGATAGTAGCGCACAACCTCGTGCAGCACTCGACCGTAAACCATCGCCACGGCTGGTCGGCGTGGGATAGCGACCACATATTTCCAATAAAACTCAGCCGGACACTTCAGGTAGTCTTCAATTTGGTGGGCGCCTAGCACTAATAAACCATCCCGCCAAAAACGATCCTGCAAAGCCACTGCCGACTTTGGTTTATAGCGAAATAACTCCAACTGTGCCAGTTGATCAGGCACAGTTGGCTTAACCAAATGCCCCAAATCACCCAAAGCTTCGGTTACAAACTGCGATAGTAGCCGGGGACGCTTTAAACCCTTGTGTCTGACAGACCAGCTCATTGTTAACGTCTGCCTGGCACGAGTCATGGCCACATACATTAGCCGACGCTCTTCGCTTAAGCCGCTTTCGGCCTGTAGTTCTAGTAAACGGGGCGTTAATTCGACCGGTATTTCTAACTCCGCTCGCATGTCGCGACTGGGAAAACTATCTTTGGTCATGTCATATAAATAAACATGGTCGAATTCCAATCCCTTCGCCCGGTGAACTGTCAGCACTTGCACCTCGTTGGCAAAAACATCGACATCGGCTACTTGGGCCGATTCGGGTGCCGACTGCAGACCGCCTAAATGCTTAACGTAGCCGACGGCCGTCTTGTCTTCAGCTACCGCTTCGAAGTCTTTTAGGCTCTGCAGATACTGATTTAGATTCGAAAAAACCAGTTCAACAGAGGGATCGGTAGTGGCTCGCTTGGTTAGGCTAGCCAGATAACCACTATCTTCTAGCAACTGATAGGCCATCTCGCTGGAGCTAAGTCTTGGCAGTAGCTCTCGCCAAGCCTCGAGCTGTTCTAAGAATGGCGGTATTTGTTCATCCAGGCCATACAGGCTTAAGTCACTGCTCCTCAGCATTTTCTCGAGTGGCAGTTGCCGATGATCAGCCCGGTCAACCAAGTCTCTCAACGCCGTACGGTCGATGTCGTATATCGGTCCGGCTAGTAAGTGGTACAGATTGTCAGAGTCATTAGGATTTACTAAACAGTGTAGAGCATAAATAATACTGCGTACCTCGGGTGAGTCATATAAATTATTTGACTGTCCGACCAGCTTAAATGGTACCTCGCTGCGCTCCAAAGCTTGCGCAACCAGACCGGCTTGGCGATGCTTGCGAAGTAGTACGGCAATTTGAGAGGGATCGCTCCCCCTTTTTATACGTTGCTTGATATCACCTGCCAGCCAGTCAGCCTCGACGTCATCACTAGAGAACGATTTTACCTCTGGCATATCGCCTGTCTTATCCGACTTTAGACTTTTGTCGATCCCGCTTAAATTCTCTAAACGATCAGGATCGTTATGTTTGATCAAACGATGCGACGTATCAAGTATCTGTTGAGTCGAGCGGTAGTTTTGGGTAAGTGCCACCTGCTTAGCTTGTGGGAAGCGCTTATTAAACTCCAAGATATTGGCAATAGCGGCGCCTCTGAAGCCGTAAATACTCTGGTCATCATCGCCCACCACCATCAAATTTGGTTCCTTGCCAGATAGTAACTCCAGTAATCGGCTTTGAGCACGATTGGTATCTTGGAACTCATCTACCAAGATATAACGATACTTACGTTGTAATTTTCTCAACAAATTAGCTCGCTTTTCGAGTAGCTCAATGCTAACTACAATCTGGTCATCATAGTCTATGCGGCCATGCTGCTGGCATAAGTCTAGGTACTTAACGTAAATATTGGCTAGCTCTAGATGTTTACGTCGTTCTTGACGCTCGGCCTCATCTGCGTGAGGCAAGCCAGCCGCAAATTCTTTATAAGCTTGGCCTCGGACTAGTTCATTCTTAAGGCTTGAGAAATAGCTAAGTAAATAATTGATAGCTCCCACCGGATTACTAACAGGTGCGAAGTAGTCCATCTCTAGTTCATCGTAATGTTCGAGCAGAAAAACCATCTGCTGAGAACGCGACATAACGAGCGGCTTGGGGTCTAGGCCGACTTCGACCCCGTAACGATTAATCAAATCATTGCCAAAGGCATTAAAAGTCGTGACAGTGGCATCAAATAAATAACCCAGCAGTTCAGTTAAACGGCTTTCCATCTCACCCGCTGCCTTATCGGTAAAGGTCAGAGCTAAAATCTCGTCGGGCTTAGCTAGCCCTTGTTCAATTAAGTAAGCGATACGCCTGGTAATAACCTGGGTTTTACCTGTTCCTGCGCCGGCCACTACCAAAATCGGCCCCTTAGTATGTGTGACCGCCTCTAGCTGCTTAGGATTTAAATCTTCTAGCAGGCTCATAACCCTAGTATAACCGACCCTTTGGCCGATTAGCTTAACAGATATGTATTAGCTATTGCGTTTATGCTAAGCTTTAGCAAAAGAGCCTGGAGCAAATGTCGCAGTTACTCACTAGAACAGCCCGTCTCTTGCCTTATGCAAAGCGCACCAAGGCCTTGCCTAGTTTTGCCACGGCCTACAACTATGAACCCGAACCTGGCGAACCACTCGAGCTGGGCAATTTGTTTATAGTTATCGAAGTTCTAACTGCGGCTAAACAGGCCGAAGAAGTCGCCGATTTAATTATAAAATCGGTCGGCGAAGCCTATTACAACCTGCCGTTTGAAGAAGTCGAAGAAGAAGTTAAGGGCCATGAGTCGGAAGCAAACGAAGACAATAAGGAAGATGAGGAAGTTAAGACCAAACCTCTGGCTGAACCAAAGATTATCGACTCCTACGTACGCTTTGAACGTGCCGTTCGCGCCGTTAACCACCAACTGTCCGACTACACCAATCAAGGCAATGCTGGTTGGGTTGGTCGCCTAAGTGCAGTTGTGGCAGTTCAGACGGGTGATCAACTCCATATTACCCAAACTGGTTCAGCTAGTGGCTACCTGTTCCGCCACTCGACTGCCAGTCATATGACAGAAGAAATGACAGGCCGAGGACCCCATCGTCCGGCAAGCACGTTTGTTAGTATTTCAACTGGACAACTAGAACCGCAAGATCGCCTGCTGCTTGCAACACCAGCTCTATTCCACCAAATCAGCAAAGACCACCTACAAACTTTAATCGACGACTCTTCGCCCCAAGTTGCCGTCTCGAAGATGAGCGAACTTATTAATGACACGCCTAACGCCGATCGCGTGGCGGCATTGGTTATCGAAGTCACAACCGCTGATCAACTAGCTCAGCAACGCGGCGCCGACAATCCTGGCGAGCTAGAGACAGTTAACGTTGGCCAGCCGGAGAGCCCGTTGGCTGGTATGAAGGAAGCAGCGGCGCCAGCCATGGCCAAGGGGCTTAAACAGGCTAGACAGCTTGGCGGCCGGGCTCTTCATCAGGCGCGGCATAATCTGCTGCCAAAGGTGCGTGAGTTTAGCGCTAAGGGCTTTCATAGTGCCAGATCAGTCGCCAAAAACCCCAAGCACCGCACCAAGCTCTTCGCAGCAGGCGGCATTGTGGTTTTACTTATTGGCTGGGTAGTGTATGCCAACGTTAACACTGGCGCGCTCGACAAGCTGGTGAAGCGCTATGACAACGACTTCACCCAAGTGCAGACTGCCAAGGAATTGCTATTAGCTGGCAACAAGAGCGGCGCTCGTCAGGCGCTGGAAACTGCCTCGCAAGACTTGAATAACCTGGGGTTGTTACCACAAGCTAAATTGTTAGAAGGACGTCTGCAAAAACGTGCTCACCCCGAAGAAGATCCAGCCTCAATCACCCAGTTAAAGGCTCAAATTGCCAGCCTGGTCGACCAAATCGACGGGCTGGTCAACGTCGCTCCCCAAGACCTAGCTGACTTTGACAGTATTAAAGGTGCCAAAATCAGTTTTATGGATATCGGTGGTGGCAAAATTTTTCTAACTGACAGCTCCAATGGCGCTGTTTACATCTACGATGAAGCCTCAAACCAATTGGTTACCGGAGTGGCTAGTCCAGGCGGCGTTGGTAAGGTTGTCGCTACAACAGCTAGCTCGTCTGGTGACGGTGTTTATCTATTAACTGACGAGCCTGCCGTATGGTTCTTCAAACTCGACGGTAACCAGCTGAGTAAACAAACAGTCAGCCCGGGCAACTGGGAAAAAGGCCGGGCCATCGCCAGCTACAACGGGAATGTCTATATACTAGCCAGTGATTCGAGCCAGATCTACCGCCATATTAAGACAGTTGGTGGCTTTGGCCCAGGCGGTAACTACCTTAGTAGTGATGGTGGGGCATTGCTGGCAAACTCCTCGACCCTAACGGTTGATGGCCAGGTTTATGCAGCCGGCCCCAGCGGTCTGAAGCGCTTCAACTCTGGCAAACTCGACAAGGGGCTGACATTACCCGACCCTCTGGGGCATGTTACTAGTGCTGACTCGTTCAATGCTGGCGATAGCTTGCTGCTAACTGACAGCCAATCTGGGCGGATTGGCGTGGTGGATGCCAGCGGTGCAATGGCATTAACTAAGCAAATCAAGCTGACTGGTAATCCCAAACTCTACAGCACACGCTACGACAGCAAAAGCCGCCAGGTTATTGGACTAACCGACGGCAAGCTGATCTAGTTTACACTACCCTAGCTACATTCGCTCGACAGGCTTAATACCAAGCAACCTAAAATAGACTTCCATAAAGGTTTTGTATTGACTGACCAGATGCAATCGGCCGGCGCTGGCAGCCTTATCGTCAGTGATTGCCTG
>DATIHE010000056.1:0-1796 GCA_035481015.1 Candidatus Nanoarchaeia archaeon | reverse complement strand
GGCGACGGCTACGCGACTATTTATCAAAACAATCAGCCAGTAAGCCAAATCTTCTTTCACTTGTTTGCTGGCACAAATCCGTCGGGTCGACTCAAAAAAGACACCAAGGTTGGATCGGCTTTTTGGGCAGATCCGGCAAATGTTGCCTTAAGCGAGCTAATGCCAACGGTGAACGATTTACTTAAATTGCTAAAAAACAAACCAGCCGGCCGCTTTTTTACCGAACTGGTCTACGACTAAGCTAGTTATGCTAGAACTGCTACAATTTAGACATGAAGTCTAGGCGTCGATTATTTGTCCGTATTTTTCTAGTGGCTTTAATGTTTGGCCTGGCGGCAGCAGTGTTGCGGGGCTACAAAATTAGTCAGGCAAACAAGGCTCCAAAGCACACAGTCACCAATATTGATCAGCCATCTGATCCAGTTATTATGGCTGCTGGTGATATTGCTTGCCCGGCCAGCCTTGTGGTAGCGCCGCCGACGGGTGAATGCCGTATGAGCCAAACAGCCGACATTATTTCAGTGGCAAAACCGACGGCGGTTTTGACGCTTGGCGACAATCAATACGAAGCTGGTAGTCTGGCCGACTTTAACACTGTCTACCAGCCAACATGGGGGGCATTTAAAGGGATCACACATCCGTCGATTGGTAATCACGAATACGATAGCAAGGGTAACGCTGAGGGGTACTTTGACTACTTTGGCGCAGCTGCTGGCCAACGTGGGCAAGGCTATTACAGCTTTGATATCGGCACTTGGCACCTGGTGGCCCTTAACTCCAATTGCGACCTTGTATCGTGCAACGCCGGTCAGGCTCAAGAAAAGTGGCTGCGTGACGACCTGTCTCTCAACGCTGCCAAATGCACGCTAGTGTACTTCCATCATCCCCGCTTTTCGTCCGGCTCCGAGCATGGCAACGATCAGGCCGTGGCGCCATTGTGGCAGGCGATGTATGACAATAATGTCGATTTGGTATTAAACGGTCATGAGCACGATTATGAAAGATTTGCACCTCAAAACCCCAAAGGTCAGGTCGATAACGACAAAGGTATTCGCGAAATTGTAGTCGGCACCGGCGGCCGCAGTCTGTATCCGTTCAAGGGCAAGCCGTTTGCCACTACCGAGGCTCGCTACAGTGGTGGTTATGGAGTTTTAAAGCTGGTCTTACACGACAGCAGCTATGATTGGCAGTTCATCGGCGAGGCGGGTAGTAGCTTTAGTGATTCTGGAAGCACCAGCTGTCATTAAGTGCTACGTTGTTATTTATATAAATAAATGGTATACCAAAAGTCCTGGAGTTAATCTGGCGCTCCCTGACAGATGAGGAAGTTCGATGGAGGAGGAACCGACCCAGGTCTACGGTCTAGATGACCAGCCGACCGGGGTTATGGACACGGGCGTGATGGATCCTGGCGATCCTAATCCCACCCCCAACATGACGCCAACTGATGTTTACGAAGCGGTCGATCTGCCAACTGAAGCTAGGGACTTTCCCGATCTTGAAGACGCCGACCTGGTCACGACCGCTACCCAGCCACTTCGACCGACCGGCTCAAGAACTTCGGCCGATGGCTATCGCTTGATTATAGGCGCGCTCAAACGAGTACGACTTGAGGAGCGCCTGGCCTATTTGTTGGCGCCGATTCTGGATGCCTTCTACGTCAATGGCCGCCCGGTTCTGGTCGAGCCCGACGCCTTAAATCTGATCAGCGATGACGTACTCGATAACCTGATGGGTCAACCCAAGGCCGCCATTGTCGGTGAGTTGCAGCAGCTGGTCAATCACTTGCCGCTGTT
>DATIHE010000055.1:0-3735 GCA_035481015.1 Candidatus Nanoarchaeia archaeon | reverse complement strand
CCGCCTGGCGCTTGGCCGAAGTGCCGACCAACCGCTCACCGTTTTTATTAACCGCCACCATCGATGGCGTCGTGCGACCACCCTCGGCATTCGCAATAATGGTCGGCTGACCGCCCTCCATCACGGCCATAGCGCTGTTGGTCGTCCCTAAATCGATGCCAATTATTTTACCCATTTTTCTTCTCCTTATTACTTAACCAAACCGCTAGGACGATTAGCCCTATGCCAATTACTAGTACTGCTCCCGATAAAATCATCCAGGCCGTCGGATTCAAAACTGCTCCGAAGACCAGACGATCTTGTGGATCCAGGCTAGGAGTTTTATAAAAGTCATTCACGCCCTGAGCTATCAAGAGTAGTCCGATGATCCAGAAAATAATTCTTTTCACCATTATTTTTTACCCACCTTTACCATCGCATGGCGAATGATTTTGTCGCCCAATTTATATCCCGGCTGCAATTCCTCGACCACAACTTCATGTTCGCCCGACTCGTCGGTCGCTACCGCATCATGCAGATTGTGATCAAAAGGCTGCCCCACGCTGTTAATTTTTTCAACGCCAAGTTGTTTCAAAGTATCTTGAGCTTGTTTGGCGACCTGGTCGACACCCTTGGCCCAGGCATTGTCAGCCAATTCTGCTGGAACGTGGCCCAGCGCGCGCTCGACATTGTCTAATAAAGGAAGCAATTGCAAAACCACGTCCTGTTTGGCTAGATCCAAGACCATGCCGCGCTGCTCCTCGGCGCGGCGTCGAAAATTCATAAAGTCGGCTTGGGCGCGCTGCAAATCGGCAGTCAGCTCCTCGACTCTTTGCTCTAATTCTGGCTTCTTTTTACTCACTCAACGCCTCCTCTAGCTTTTGACTAACATAATCGACCAAACCGACCACATGCGCGTAATCTTGCCGAGTTGGGCCGATGACACCGATAAAGCTTGGGCCGTAAGGGGTTTGTACTCGACCTATGATAGACGTGGCACCGGCAGATTTGCCTATAGGATTTTCGGCACCAATCAAAATACTGACACGATTAGCGTTAGGAAAAATCTCGTCCAAATATTCCGGCAGTGAGTCAAGTAAGCGGGCAATTTCGAAGGCCTGAGTACTGGTCTGAAACTCGGGGTGTGAAAACAAATTAGACATGCCAAAGCGGTGAATGTGATCGAGCCAAGTCGCAATGCCCAGGTTGCGAGTAGCAATCGCCAGAGATTGAGCAGCGTTTTTAACTGCTTGCTCGGCCTCGCCACTATCTTGAATTTGCCGCACAATCGCCTGGGCGCTACGGCTGGCAACCTCTGGCTGAATGCCGTTGACGTAGACGCGATAGCCCTTATCGGTTGGGATGCGGCCGGCTGACGTATGTGGCTGGCGGATAAACCCCTGCTTTTCCAGCTCGGCCATCTCGGCGCGGACTGTCGCCGGAGACACGCCAAGCTCCTCGGCCAAGGCCAAAGACCCGACCGGCGCGGCGGTACGAGCATATTGTTCAACTATGGCGGCAAGTATTTGGGCTTGTCGGGGACTCATCTGGCGCTTAACTCCTTAGAGTGCTAACTGGTATAAATACTAGAAAATTGGCACTCTACTGTCAAGAGTGCCAATTGCTGATTGACAGTCTTTTTACCATTGAGTAGGGTTGTCCTATGGCCTTGAACTACATTACTAATACAGCGTACGCGGCTGATTGTCCGCCGGGCTCCACCCAGTCTTCATTAAACAATGGCACAAAGATTTGTATTGAGCAGTCTCATGCTTTGGTTCCGCCAGTCCAAAATCGAACCGCCGCCCAAACCTACCTTAGACAAACCAACATAACGTTATTTATTTTCACGATAGGCTTTATCGGCTTGCTGCTGGCAATCGTTGGTTCTAAGAAATTAAAAAAATAGTCTACAGATACAACCCTCTTGACAAGCACAAGTATTTTGTAGTATAGTATTAATTACGGACCTGAAGAAGGTCAGTTCATTGGGAGCGTAATAGCTTGCGCAATCACTCGAAAACCGGACTACTGCTTCTGGTAGCCCTCACCTACTTGGTGCTCGGGTCGGTTGCGCCGGCTTGGGCTGATTCCGCTTCGGAATCGACCAGTACTACCATGACACCGGCCGACAATCCGGGCCAGGCGTCGCCGAGCACAACCACCAGCATGCCTTGCGAGCCCTCCGGGCATCGTGAGACGCTGGACAACGGTCAGCAAATTTGCGTCGAGAACGGTCATCCGATGGTTCCGACGACGGTCACGACAGTCGCTACAGTTGCTCAGATGGTCCAACAGCCGCCACCCGTGGTCACTACGTCGACTACTACCGGGCCTCCGGTCACCACAGTCGACATCGCGACGACGACCAGTACAACGGCTGCACCGACTATCAACGTCGTGGCGGTCAAAAGCAGCCGGTCGAAGGCCAAGCCATTGCTGTTCGGCGCCATCGTCATCACCCTGGGTGCCATAATCTGGCTAGTCCGTCAGATCAGCATCCAGCGCCGCACGCGTTAACACGCACCACACGGCGCGTTGTCCCTTCAGGGATGACGCGCCGTTAACTTTTATAAAACTAGCTTGACACTATTCCGCTTAAGCTTATAATTCAGATTAGCGAGAATAAAATTTGCCAAAAGCTAAAAAATCTTCGAAGAAAAAAAGCTCTCAACTTATAAAGCTAGCCAAGGGGTTCAGCCGACAGCAATTAGCTTTGCTTGTTGTTGTTTTAGTTGGGCTGAGCTATTTGGTGTTTCGAACCTTTGCTGCTCAAGGCCTGCAGTACAAAGCTGCTGGTGACAGCATTGTTATGGAATACACTGAGGGTCACGCTCATAAGCCCCTGAGCGACCGCATGGATGCCGGCTCGGCGATACCATTCCGCCTGTACGGCAACGGCTTGGCCATCTGCGGTCAAGAAAACGACCCGGCCGCCAACCAGCAATACCAGCTAAACTCGACTAAGCTTAGCCCGACCGACATGCAGACTTTGATTCAAAAAGTCGCCGGCACGGGTTTTTTACAGCTTAAACCCGAGTACTACGACAAGTATCCGCTTGATGTAAGCCAAAGCATGATGAGGCTCAAGGTAAAAAACGGCGATCACATCGTTTTCTACTACGGTGGTGTGGCCGAGCCAGCAGCTTGGACGCAAACTAAGGCCATCATCAAGCAAGTTTGTGCGGGCGCGACTACAGCTTACGTGCCGGATAAGGTCAACTTGCGAATAAAGAAAGTTCAAAGCACCAAGGGTCAGACAGTGGCTAGTAGCTGGCTAGGCGGCGAGCAACTGCCTACAAAGAAAAGTGTCACTGATCCTGAATCAAGGCTAAAAACTGGTCCAGAAGCTACCAAGCTGCTCAACCAGCTGGGTAGTAAAACTCATGGTTTATACACTGCCAAGGATGGCGCCTATGAAGTGGCGGTCGACAAGCTGCTGCCAGATAGTTCTGATGAAATTAAACGGATTGATTACAACAAGCTGCGCAGCGGCAAAACTGCCCTCGGCTCATCGGCGGCTTTAGCCGACGGCACCATGCCGGTACGAACGGTTATATTCTTTA
The DNA here is from genome assembly GCA_035481015.1 of Candidatus Nanoarchaeia archaeon. Classification (GTDB taxonomy): domain Bacteria; phylum Patescibacteriota; class Saccharimonadia; order UBA4664; family DATIHE01; genus DATIHE01. The sequence goes on along the minus strand of DATIHE010000055.1, from coordinate 190 downwards.
CGACAGACACAGGCAGTGGCGACGTCAATACTGCCGCAGCACGCGGAACCTCGGTGCATGACTGGTACTGCGGCCAGGTTGGCAGCTGTTTCCCCTACCAAGGCGCTAGTATCATTCGCGGCGGTCAAACAGCCGCCTGGTACATGACTTGTCACCAAAGCAATGGTTGTCCGAACGGTGTCTACGAGGC
>DATIHE010000054.1:0-12345 GCA_035481015.1 Candidatus Nanoarchaeia archaeon | reverse complement strand
CGACCAACATAAACCAGCCGATCCTTTGGCTGTTCTATGAATTTAAAGCGCTCGGCATCAAAGGTGTTATGAACAACACCAACTGGAGGGGTCATGCCTGGTGGCAGCCTGCGCGGCTCAGTTAGCGAGATTAGGTTGGCTGATTCAAAAGATTTTAGAACTTCAAGCGGCGCATGGACAAAGTTTTCGTAGTAATCGCCGTGAATGGTAGCAACAATAGGAATGCCGAGATTTGCAGCCTTAAACACCGGATAGTCCCGGTAGTCGTGCAGGTGCAAAACATCTACGGGATTAGCACGAAGGTGCTCAATGGTACGACGCAAAAATTCATGTAAGTAGTACTGCTCCCTAATTGAAACCTGGATTGGCGGGATGTCGCCCTGTTTAATTTCTTTGTAAGGAAGCATGTCAAAATCAACTAATTCACCGGCGGTCTGTGAGCCTTTGGCGGCGTAAACTCTAACCTCGTGGCCGGCCGCGATCAAATCAGCTGCCTCTTGGGCCAACACCATGCCGGGCGCCCAAGTGTGCTCGGCTGAGGTAGGCAAGACCCACCACGGCTTAATTGTTAAGGCGACCTTCATTTGGCAAGCTTACTTAAATCAACATTTTCTTTTACCCAGCCGCGCCAGTGACGAATAGCTTGCAGGTAAGCCTTTTGGATGCTGACTGAATCATTAGTCACCGTTGCGGGATGACGCCGCCAAATAACCGTCATTGCCTTAGGGTCTAAATGCATTTTTTTACCCGCTTCCATGAAGCGCGAGATCAAATCATAGTCATCCAGCACTGGCAGTGCGGAATTATAAGGAATCTCTAAAGCTGCTTTCTTGGTATAGACAACACTAGAGTGTGTTACGTAGCTATAAGTCTTAAAAGCTTCAGCGTCCCACTCATCAGGCAAGCTAGGCGACTTGCGCTCTGCTGTCAACATGTCTTCGGTAATTCGGTTGGTACTATAAAAATCCCAGCCATGAGTGTCGTAACTATCAACTGCCAACTGAGCACGCTCGGGCAAACAAACGTCATCCGAATCAAGCACGGCAATTAACTCCGCTTGCGCTAGTTGATTGCCGTAGTTTCGTGCCGAAGCAACTCCATTGCCACAGTTGTCGGGCAGTCTATAGTACTTGATGCGAGCATCGGACAGCTTGGCAATCGCCTCCTGGGTATCGTCCGAGCCGTGATCGTCAACAACCACGGCTTCCCAGTCGGTCTCAGTTTGCTGCTGTATGCTCTGCAGGGCCTCCACGACTAGCTTTGACCGATTGCGCGTCGGTATGACAAAGCTAATCTTTGGCATTTAAAACCTCTTCAAAATAATCTTCATACTGTTTGATCGCGAGCTTGGCATTAAATTCTTTGGCCACACGACGCTCTGAATTAGCGCTGACCTTATCGTGTAGGTCTTGGTCGGTAAGTAACTTGATGCCATGTTCGATCATTGATTTGGTATCGCCTACCTCAGATAAAAATCCGCTCTCACCATGTTCGATCATCTCGGGCATGCCGCCAACATTAGTGGCGACAACCGGCACGCCAAAGCTCATAGCTTCTAGTGCGGCCAGGCTAAAAGCCTCGCTGCTCGAAGGCAGAAGAAACAAGTCACTAATAGAAAGGATACGGCTCACATTAGTCTGCAGACCCAAAACGTGAACCTCGTTAATCAAGCGATGTTTGGTAATTAGTCGGTGGGCAATACGCTGTTCGGGGCCGTCACCGATCAAAAGCAGCTTTACCTTGACCTTCTTACGAATGCCCAAGAATATCGCCATTACATCTTGGATGCGTTTTACCTCGCGGAAGTTAGAAATGTGAGTAATTATCTTTTCGTTGCGATTAGCAAATAGATCACGCAATTCCTTGGCCTGGGCGGCTGGATATTCTTGTTTCTCGATCCAGTTATGAATAACTTTCGGTGCTTTGTCCAGCGAATAACTTTCTTCGGCATGGCGGCTAAGTGAGTGTGCCACGGCTGTTAGGCCATCACATTTGTTAAGACTGTAGCGCATTAGTTCTTTGAGGTTTAGATTCTCGCTCAACTGCGTTACGTCAGTGCCATGGAAGGTGTTGACCACCTTGGCCTTGGTGCCCGGCATGTCCCGGGCCAGGGCAGCGGCAGCAGCATGAGGAATCGAGTAGTGGGTGCTAATAATATCGATATCGTAGCGACGACAAACTTCGGCAATCTTGTTGGCTAGTGCCAAAACATATACCGAAGAACCATCGAGCACTGGATGGTCAGGCTCTTCCACCAAGTGAAAGGTGATGTTCTTCTGCCAAGCACTGTCTAAGCGAAATAGCACATCGTTGGCAATGAAGTGAACTTCGTGACCACGCTTAGCCAGTTCTATGCCCAGATCAGTCGCAACAGCCCCGCTACCACCATAGGTAGGGAAGCAAACTATCGCAATCTTAAGCTGTTTAGTGCGACGCGAACGTCGACCAATCTTGTTATTCTTCACGCTTGGCCTTACATTTATTCGTTAATTGTCTGAAGCACTGAAATTGTTACTGTTATACCACAAAATGCCTGTATTAGGCAAGCTTAAGCGCCTAAATACTTTGGGCGCTGCACAGTGCAATGGCTAAGGCATCGGCGGCGTCGTCGGGTTTAGGAATTTGTTTTAGGGCAAGCAACGTTTTGACCATTTCTTGCACTTGGCGCTTGTCGGCTTTGCCGTAGCCCGTCACGGCTTGTTTGACCTGCAGAGGCGTAAACTCATCGACCGGTAAATTATGTTGGGCGGCACTTAGAATGATGATTCCCCTAGCCTGGCCGACCGTGATGGCAGTGGTGACATTACGAGCAAAAAATAACAGCTCGACTGCGACTTTGTCAGGTTTAAACTCACGAATTAGTTCGTTTAGCTCAGTATAAATCGTCGCTAGGCGCTCACCCATTTCCAGCCCGGCGGCAGTCGAAATAACGCCGGCACCGATAAACTCCGTCTTTGGTCCAGTGATTTCGATACAACCAAAGCCGGTTGTAGCCGTACCAGGGTCAATACCCAAAATTCTCAACTGGTCGCTTCCATCACTTCTTCGGGGATATCGAAGTTGGCGTAGGTGTTTGCAACATCGTCGAGTTCATCGAGGGCATCCATTAGGCGCATCAAAGTCCCGGCAGTTTTGGCATCACTAACGGCAACTGTGGTTTTGGGGATAAAGGCTAGCTCGGCAGAATCAACGTCATAGCCCAGGATCGAGAGCTTGGACCGGACAGCTTCCAGCTGATTCGCCGCCGTATAGACAATAACGCCACCGATATCTTCTTCGATATCATCAGCCCCAGCCTCGATCGCATCCATGGTAGCTTGATCGACATCGGAGGTCTTGAGATTAATAACACCCTTTTGATCAAACAGAAAAGCCACTGAGCCGCTGGTACCCATCGAACCACCATGCTTAGTAAAGGCACTGCGTACTTCGGGCGCCGTGCGATTGCGATTGTCGGTGGCGACTTCGACGAGCACTGCCACCCCACCCGGTCCGTAGCCTTCATACATGATTTCTTCGACTTGAGACGAATCGCCGGCTTCAGTCGCCCGTTTGATAGCCCGCTCGATGTTGGTCAGCGGCATGTTGGCGGCTTTGGCCTTGGTGATGGCTAGCCGCAGTTTAAAGTTCATCTCGGGATCGCCACCGCCTTGCTTAGCAGCCACAGTTAAAAGATTAGCCAACTTGGTATAAACCGCGCCACGTCGTTGGTCGGCGATGCCTTTTTTATGCTTGATTGATGACCATTTGGAATGCCCGGACATTTGTACTCCTTAGGCAAATTATACCGTAGCTTCGTCGCGGCCGGCCACTCGTTTGGACATTAGCCAGACGGCTAGGGCGCCGACCAAATAAAGCAGCGTGGTGGTAAGTGGCGATAACACCACGGCCCAAACAGCCCCTGGCAGCCGCGCCAACCAATCGACTAATTCCAAAGCGGTGGCCAACAATAGACTCGCCGGCCAGCTAATCCAGCCGGCGTAGAGCGGTAGCAACAGCCCAGCCAGCCCCGCAAGCAAGCTTAAAAGCATCATCAATGGCACCAACGGCAAAATTAGCAAGTTAGCGACTGGACCAACTAGCGGGATTTGACTAAACCGCAGCGCGATCAGCGGCATGGTGAGCAGCTGGGCTGAAAGCGACTCGGCAAGCAACCCCGACCATGCCGATTTCGTTAAGAACCTAGCTTGCAGCGCGGGAGCAACCACCAAAATGCCAATGAAGGCCAAGAACGACAATTGCCAGCCCAGGTCCGACCATAGCCACTCTGGCCGCCAAGCGGTCGTAGCGGCAGCCGAGATAGCAATCAACGCTAACGGATGCGGTTTGCGACCATAGTAGGCCGTAAACAAGCTCAAGCCGGCCACGATTGCCGCCCGAACAATCGAGGCGCTAAAGCCGCTGACTAGCAGGAAGGCGGTAATTAGCCAGCCGGTAACTGAAGCTGCCCAAAACTTTGAGACCCGTCGCAGCGGCCGGTATGCAAAGTTAACCAAGATTGTCAGGTTATAACCTGAAACCGCCACTAGGTGGCTAAGGCCAACAGCGGCTAGTTGATCCTGGAGACTTTTCGGCAACAAGCTACGTGAACCAAGTAATAGCCCTAAGCCAAAATCACTCAGCGGACTCGGCAGGCTGTTGCGCATGCCAACAATAAAGCGCTGGCGCAGTCGCTCCAGCCGACTCTGTTCATTGGAAACTACTTCAACCACGCTAAACAAACTGCCTTCCGCCGAGCCAACAGTTGGCTGCAGCTTGCCGTTCGCTTTCACCCTGTAGCCCCGTTGCAGCTTAAAGTTTGGGCCGGTAACTCTAACAATCCCCGGAACCGGCCGACCATCCAGTTGGATATTACCCAGGCTAAAGGTCACATACCCCGCATCGCTCAAAGCCGGATCGTCGATAACCTGGCCGGCTAGTTCAACTTTGGTACCAAGTCGCCCCTGTAGAGCTTGGTGTTCCAGGTCGGACCTGACGACTCGCCAGACTCCGAGATTTAAACCCAGAACTACCAGGATAAAAACTAGCCAACGAGTACGGAGTAGGAGCACGGTAAGTAACCCGCTGACAGCCAATAATAGTTCGTTTGGTCTAATACCAAAATGCCCGGCTAGCAAGCCTACTAGAAAGCTTGCTGCGGCAACTGTGATTAAAACGTGTCTTCGTAAAAGCAGAATGAGGGCCTTTCTACCCTCACAAGCTATTTTAGCTAAAACCTCTAAACGAGCAAGATTTCAGTTTACTCTACATCAAACTTAAGTATTAACCAGTGGCCAGCTTGTTTTACCAACACAGTAGTCACGTTGAACGAATCACCGCCACTACTGTCTTTGACGCTGGCAATGATTGTTGTTTGAGTCTGGCCGTTTTTAGGACCAATCGAGCGGGAAGTAATAGAGGCTGGTGGTTTGGGCAATGTCTGACTTTCATCAGCGACGAAAGCACTAAACTGCTCCTTTGTAGCAGCTTTTTGAAATTCAGCCGAAGTGAGGCTCCAGGCCTCATCTGCTTTATTCCGTTGAATATCTCCAATAAATTGCAGGGTCACCTTAGACTGTTCGCCAGTAATCGCTGCAATTAAAAAGTAGTAGCCAACGAGAGCTGCGACAGCCAAGACAATTAAGACTACCAAAACATTTCTGCCAGTCTTTTTATCGGTTTGTCGCTTAGCTGGCGGCTGGGTAGTATTCGACACCGGCACAGGTATCAAAACAGGGGCTGGCGCAACAGGCGGCGCGGCCGGAGACAGAGCTGTGCTCGTCAAAGGGTCAGCTACCGGAACGGCTGGGGACGTTATAGATCCCGGTGCCGGAATTGCGGGAGTTGTGCTCTCTGGCGAATGTTGTGGATTATTGGCGTCGGGATTCATAGCTGGTTAATATCACCTTTATAGCATAAGCACTATGATCCGTCGACAAGCGGGTCTGTGACTACCATTACTCCAAGTCCTAGTTGGATAATAAATTCTGGTGGGCCTGCTGGGATTCGAACCCAGGACACGAGGCTTAAAAGGCCCCTGCTCTAACCAACTGAGCTACAGGCCCACGTTCAAATTGTACTTAGTTTCACGATCGTAGCCTATCGCAATAACTGCAAAACTATACCCGGAAATACTCTAATGGTCAACGCGTTACAAAGTATCAAAGCCGTAGTTTCGATTATCTAGACACTCCGCTTTATACTCATTCGGGGCCATCTGGCACAACTCGTCGGCGGCCATGGTGTTGCGGTTAAAGTAGACCGCATTAGCTGCTGCGCCACCGATGCAGGTGCCGCCCAAACTAGGATCGCCCAAAGAACAGTCAGTTAAGATCTTGGCCGGATTTAACAATGCCCGGTCGCTAATAATTCGACCCAGACCAAAGTAGCAAGCCACCCGGTAATTAGCCTCGACCGAGTCACATAGTGCAAAGCTTTGACCGTAGTCACTACCGGTTACCTTTAAAAAGTTCTCGGCCACCACGCTATAGCACGATGACTTCTGCCAGTCTTTAACAGCGTCACAGGGATAGGCTGGGTCGCTGGCTTTTAAATCTGAGGACTGATGGTTAATGCCGTCAGCTATAAAGTTTTCCATATACAAGCCCGATAAACAGGAGCTACTCTGCCATTCGTCCGAGAAGGCCTCGCAGTACGGTACGGCTTTGTCTAAGTTGTTCTGGAACCTGATACCCAAGCCGTGTCCTAAACCGTGTAGACAGGTAAAGTAATCCATTGCCTCAGGTTTAAGCCAGTCTGCTTTGCAAACCTCGGTGACTTGACCAGTTAAATCCGCATCGCTAAAACGACCCATGTACTTTTCCATGACGCCATGAAAATAGCCCGAGGCACACAAGCTATTACCCTGGCTGGAGGCGACTGACGCCGATTTGTAAAAGTTCATCGCATCATGACCAAGTGCATGAGCCAGGCTGTGACAATTTGCAGCTACCCAAGTATCTTGCTCTTTTAGCTGCTGCAACCGACCCAAGGCCAGCCTGGCGCCACCGCGAGTCAGAGTCTGATTTAGGTAGCTGCTATAACAAACCAGCCGAGCAGAACTGGTCAGACAAGGGTCTGATTTATCCGTCGTTACTGGTCCATTGATTGGTCGTGCCGAAACGATACTTGCCGACAGTAATGAGCCAGCCGTCAAAGCTACGATTATAACTAATCGCAGACTGAGTGAACTAACCTGGCTAGGGGTTTTCATGCCCCGAGTATAACACTTATGCTTATCGGGGTTAGGCGGCTAGATCGGTTGGCTCTTCGTCGCTCTGGCGATATTTAGCCGCGGTGTCCTGAACTCCTTTGATTTCGGCGCGCAGATTATCTAGCTCTTCCAGCTTGGGTCCACGGCTGGTTGGATCGTTATCGACAGCTAAATCAGCCTCACGCTGGTCAATTTCGGCCTGCAACCTGGCCTCGTCTTGGTCGGCTAGGTCGGCTGCTTGCTCGAGGCTAGACTTTTCGGTGCCTACATTTTGGTCAGATTTTGATTCTGGTCCCATTTCAGTTCCTTATAAATTGGACTTATTCTAGCACATGAATTTGACAAAAAGCTTATGCTACATTATGGTTTAGTCAAATTTAAGGAACTACTATGCCCAAAACAAAATCAAACAATGGATTATTAAGCGGTCACATTACCATCGACAAGCGAGTTATTATTTTACTTGTAGCGGCAATGGTTGGCTTCGGCGTCTACGCCGCCTATCAGTCCGAGGCGCACTGTGGCAGCCCGGTTTACTCACATGTTCCATGGGTCACATGTCCCTCAACACATTGCAACCCAGGCTATGTATATAGCTATACTTTTCATTCCTGCCAACGCACTAGCCACTAGGATATAGGAAATGCCCTAAATCCTAGTGCGACTCTGATTACTTACTAATCGCGGTTGGGTATAAAGTTCTCGCCCACAACGGCCAGTGGTACTAAGGCAATCCACCAACCACGCAAGCCAGATACGGCTGTGGCTAGGGCTGACTGTTGCAAAATCGTCTTGCGCGTCTCGGGGTCTAACAAGTGCAAACCACTAGAGATAATCAGCGCCGCTGTCAGCACTGCCAATACCAGCGTCATTATCATGCCACCATGCTTGCTGCCTCGACCATGATGCTCACGTCGGCCAAATTCCAAAATAAGCAGTGGAGCAACAAATAAGATTATGAGTACGATGTTGTTGCTCAAACCGCTGATATGCTTAGACGCCAAAAGGTCGGCCAACCGACCGCCTAGCTCAGTAGCGATAACGATGCCAACGTAAGTACTCATAGCCAGGGTTTTAATCTTGTTTCGCCCAAGTAGCAAACCATAAAAAACCAAACCGAATAAAATCACCAAGATAATGATGTCGGGTGTGAAGTTGAGGTTGGATGTGTTTGGAATCATAACTGCTTTGAGCCGAATTATACTCTGACCAAGCTAATTCTACCAAAATCAAAAGCCTTAAGCTTGCTAACTCGCTTAGGTAAGCCTAAAATCTGCGCATGATTATTAGAGCTCTTCTGATAGCTCCGTTGTTAGCTATTTCAACGTGGTTTGTCGGCTTTAACCAGGCTAATCCGATTACACCTGTTGCTCAACCAGCAGCAGTGATTTCGGTTACAAACATCGAAGCGCCAGCACCGATCCAAGCAACCTCGACCAAGCCGCAGCCGGTAACTCGGGTGGAGCTCAAGACAGCACCAGCGCCAGCTTGCACCGATACCGTTGGCCATGACTGCCCAGCGCCCCCGCAAAAGCCGACTGGTTTCTACCCCCCAGCCCCGGTTTGTACTGATACGATTGGCAATGATTGTCCAACGTCCACGCCTCCACCCAATCGCTGCGCCTACCCGATGACTTGCCCCGAGCAAGCTGATAATGATGGTATCGTACCAACCCGTTGTGCCATCGACCTACCTTGCGGCGACACCCCAGGCCCGACCCAGGACTATCATCCCCCGGTCTGTACCAAATACGATGTTTGCGGTGCTCAACCGGCCAACGATTCCTTATAAACTACTTTTGCCAGAAACGCTTTGGCTGATCGGCTTGAAACTGCTCAAGCAGTTCTTTTTGCTTAGCCGTCAGCTTGGCTGGAATCTCGACCTCGACTTTCACTAGATGGTCTCCCCTACCGCGGCCGTTCAAAAATGGCACGCCTTTTTCAGATAACTTAAAGACTTTGCCACTTTGCGTGCCACCCGGAACTTTTAGTTTTACTTCGCCATTGACTGTTTTAACCGGAATCGTCGTGCCTAACGCTGCATCAGCCATGCCAATGGTGGCATCACTCAACAGGTTGTGGCCCTGGCGAGTAAACTCGCGGCTGGCGCGCACACGAACATGAACATATAAATCACCCTTCAGCCCGTCACGACTGGCCTCGCCCTCGGCAGCTAAACGAATAGTACTACCGTTATCGACGCCAGCCGGAATGCGAACCTTGATGATTTTTGGCTTTCGCAAAACGCCCGTGCCACGACATTTGCTACAGGCTTGCTCAGGTATTTGTTTGCGACCGCGACAGGTGGGACATAATGTTGTTTGCTGGAAACTGCCCAGGATAGTGCTCTGAACTCTGGTCACTTGTCCGGCACCTTTGCAAGTTTGGCAGGTTTTTAGTTTGGTCCCCGGTTCGGAGGTGGTGCCATGGCAGCGATCACAAATTACTTGCAAGTTGAGGGAAACTTCCTTGGTGATGCCGAAAACGGCTTCTTCAAACTTCAGCTCAACCGCCACCTCAATATCTTGACCACGCTGCGGCCCCCCGCCCTGGGCTTGGCCGTCTCGGAAAAACATGTCGAAAATATCCCCAAAGCCACCCATACCAGACATACCGCTAAAGTCGAAACCTTCAAAACCACCACCTTGCGGTCCCCCACTCCCCTGCCCTGCTCCAAACGGCCCGTTATGGCCGAATTGATCATAAGCCTGCTTCTTTTGCGGATCTTTCAATACCTCGTAAGCTTCACCGAGTTCTTTGAATTTACTGTCATCCCCTCCTTGTCGGTCCGGATGCAGCTCTAAAGCCTTCTTTCGATAGGCGCGCTTAATCTCATCAGCCGAGGCCGATTTGGAGACACCGATTACTTCGTAATAGTCGCGCTTATTTGTCATAAATTACCTTGAGAAAAGGAAGATCCCCGATTGGATTAACCCAGTCCATCAGAGGCGGATTCTCACCCCTCACCTTTTTCCGACTCGGGCTCAGCTACATTTTCGTCGACGACCTCGCCCTCGACAGGTTCGTCGGCTTTGCCTTCTTTATTCTCTTCGGTTACTTCGGCCGGTTCTTCACCGGATCCCGGAGTGTCTTTGTACATAGCTGCACCAACCTTCATCAGCTTATCATTCAAAGCTTCAGCAGCTTTCTCTAGCTCATCTTTGTCCTCTGATTCTAACTTGGTCTTGGCTTCAGTAATGGCTTCTTCCAAGGCTTTCTTGTCTTCTTCGCTGGCCTTATCGCCGACGTCTTTCAGAGTCTTTTCGCTGGTGTAGACCAGGCCATCTAAATGGTTTTTGGCCTCGATCTGCTCCTTCTTCTTTTTATCAGTCTCGGCATTGGCCTCGGCTTCGGCCTGCATGCGCTGAATCTCTTCTTCTTTTAAATTGCCACTGTTTTGGATGGTAATGTGCTGCTCTTTACCGGTGGCTTTGTCTTTGGCAGTAACGTTCACAATGCCATTGGCATCGATGTTAAATGTAACCTCAACCTGTGGGATGCCTCGGGGAGCGGGTGCAATGCCGTCTAAAATGAAGCGACCGAGAGACTTATTGTCATTAGCAAACTCGCGCTCACCCTGCAAAACGTTGATCTCGACGCTGGTTTGACCATCAGCCGCCGTTGAAAACACTTGGCTCTTCGAAGTTGGAATGGTGGTGTTGCGCTCGATCAACTTGGTCGAGACGCCGCCCAGAGTTTCCAGTCCCAGTGATAGCGGAGTGACATCCAAAAGCAAGACGTCTTTAACGTCACCCGCCAACACACCACCTTGCACGGCGGCACCGATGGCGACGACTTCATCTGGATTTACACCTTTTAGTGGCTCTTTGCCAAAGACTTCTTTGACCTTGGCGACGACAGCCGGCATGCGGGTCATGCCACCGACCAAGATGATCTCGTTAATGTCGCTGGTACCAAGACCTGCATCCTTCAACGCAGCCTTGCATGGTTCAACTGTGCGGTTGATCAAGTCCCCTACCAGCTGTTCTAATTTAGCGCGGGTCAGTGTCATCACGAAGTGCTTGGGCCCACTGGCGTCGGCCGTAATGAACGGCAGGTTAATCTCGGTTTCGTTGGTCGAAGACAGTTCGATCTTGGCTTTCTCGGCAGCTTCTTTTAGTCGCTGCACGGCAGCCTTGTCTTCTTTTAAGTCGATCCCCTGATCTTTCTTGAATTCATCCACCAGGTGGTTCATGATCACCAAGTCAAAGTCGTCACCACCCAGGTGCGTGTCACCGTTGGTTGATTTAACCTCAAAAACACCATCACCCAGTTCCAAAACTGAAACGTCAAAGGTGCCACCACCCAGGTCGTAAACAATAATCTTTTCTTCTTTATTCTTGTCCAAACCGTAAGCCAATGCCGCCGCTGTCGGTTCATTGATAATGCGCTTAACCTCGAGCCCGGCGATCTTGCCAGCGTCCTTTGTAGCCTGGCGCTGAGCGTCATCAAAGTAGGCCGGTACGGTGATAACCGCTTCAGTCACGGGACCGCCCAGGTAAGCCTCGGCGTCGGCCTTGAGTTTGCCCAAGATCATGGCGCTAACTTCTTCGGGACTATGCGACTTATCGCCCATTTTTACAGCCACGCCGTTGCCAGCCTTTTCAATTTTGTAACTCATCAGCTTGATGTCGCGCTGCACCTCGGGGTCGTCGAACTTGCGGCCGATCAGACGCTTTACACTGTAAATAGTATTGTCGCCGTTAATTACCGCCTGGCGCTTGGCCGAAGTGCCGACCAACCGCTCACCGTTTTTATTAACCGCCACCATCGATGGCGTCGTGCGACCACCCTCGGCATTCGCAATAATGGTCGGCTGACCGCCCTCCATAACTGCCATGGCACTGTTGGTCGTTCCTAAATCGATTCCAATTATTTTACCCATTTATACCTCCTATTACTTTCTGCTCACTTTAACCATCGCGTGCCGAATGACTTTATCGCCCATCTGGTAGCCTGGTTGCAACTCTTCAGCCACAACTTCATCGTCACCGTCGCCATCAACGGCCACGGCTTCGTGCAAGTTGTGATCAAAGGGCTGCCCCACACTCTCAATCTTTTCGACACCCAGTGACTTTAAAATATCCTGCGATTGCTTGGCGACCTGCTCGACACCTTTGGCCCAGGCATTGTCGGCCAGATCGGCTGGAAGA
>DATIHE010000053.1:0-4495 GCA_035481015.1 Candidatus Nanoarchaeia archaeon | reverse complement strand
GTCAGCGACCGAGACGTCAGCGAGCCGGCACGAGCCGATGGAGCACTAAAAAAAGCTAGCCCAGACACTAGCAGTGCCGTTATGACTAACTTGGTACCAAAATTATTAAAATTTTTACGGGTGCGACGTTTGGGCATTTTTGATTTTCGAACCGTTTTGTTTTTTTAAAGCTTTAGCGCTTTGAATGTAGTTTAAAATACTTGCAAACTGTTGTCAAGCAACTACATTCATTTTCTAGTAGGTTCCGACGCAAATCAGTTGCTGGCCCGAGCTATAGCTGCCGCCGGGCGTAGTGCCTTTAACGTTAACGATAAAACTAATCGTAAAGTCTGTCTCGCCTGAGCTTTTCGGGGCGTTGGCTATTTGCTCGCCTGAGACATAGCGAAAACTGTTGGCCGTATCATAGTTGGTTGAGGCCGTGCCGAAGCTCCAACTGCTACCCGGTACCTGGCTAGGATCAGCGCCAAAACCAGTGTTGGCTTTTAGGTTTATGCCAAATTGCTCACTACCAGGCGACGAAGCAGTGTTTGACGCCAAGGCCGCTAGGGTGTAGCTGCCGTTTTTTGGTGCCGTACCATTAATGCTGACGTTGTACCCATAACTGGTGTAGTTCTTGACCGAAAACGTCGCTGTCGCATTGCGAACCGAAGCGGTCGAAAAGGCGCCGCTGAAAGCCGCCGTGGTGGTATTAACGACAAAACTTAACATGGGCTCACCGTCAGTCGTGTAGCCCGAGCGGCTGTTAAAGTTAGTTGACGACGACTCGCCTACGACGGTATCGCTAATGCCGTCACGTTGGGTGTAGTTTGGTGAGGAGCTTTGGCTCAAGCCTCCGCCGCCCAACAAGGTTTCGTTCAGCGAATAATTAGGCGATTTAAGCGTCTCAGCCCAGACTGCCGAGCTAACTAAGCTGGCAGTAACAACTGCAATTAAGAAACGACTTCCCCACTTCATTTATATACATTTTAGCTGAAGCATGAGAGGTTTGGAAATTTTCGTTATACAATAGCTAAAAGGTTAAGCTTCTATGGCAGAAACCAACCAGACCGAAATCGACGCCGATCCACAATCGTGGATCAAGCTTTTGCGCGAAGCCAGATTCAAGGCCCTTTTAGTACCGTTAGGCTTTTTAGTAGTCATCACTGGCGCCTATTTCTTATTCAGATTCACCTACAAGCCGGCTAAATCTGAAATACCGCAACAAAACGTAGATAATTTACCTGGCAGTGCAGCTACACTGGGCCAGCCAGGCGAAACGCTGACCGTAGGTGCAAACGCCAACTTTAAAGGCGCCCTGCAGGTAGCCGGTGACGTCAATGTGGCTGGTAAATTTAACGCCGCTAATCCGGTTAGTTTGGCGGGCATCGACGTGGCCGGAAACAGCAAACTGAGTACCGCTCAGCTAAGTTCCAACCTGACAGTTGGCGGCACCAGCACCCTACAAGGTGATGTAACCGCCCAAAAACTGCTAAGCGTTGGTGGTAATTTAAACGTTACCGGCGACGGCTCGTTTGGCGGCAGCTTAAGCGGGGGCCAGCTAAACGTTAGGGGTGCATCTATCAGCGGCCCTTTGACCGTCAGCGGTCATTACATTAGCAGCGGAGCCACACCTGGCCTGTCGACTGGCACCGCGGTCGGCAGCGGCGGCAGCGGCTCAATTAGCGGCGACGACACCTCGGGCACGCTGTTATTTAATGTCGGTGGCGGTGCGCCGGCTGGCACGTTCGGCACGATTTCATTCCGCCAGACTTATTCCTCGACACCGCATGTTACTTTAACACCAACCAGCCAAGCCAGCGCCGGTATCCAATACTATGTTTCCAAAAACACCGGCAGTTTCAGTGTAATAGTTATTACCCCGCCCATTCCCGGCAATGCTTACTCATTCGATTACTTTATTAGCCAGTAATTAAGGTGAAGTATCTAAACTTCGCTTAACTGGTCGGTAAATGTTTTTGCCGACGCGCCCGCTTATAGCCACAACTAGTTGCATCAACCGGGGTAGATCACCATATAATATGACTATGATTAGACGGCAGAAATTTCTTCTCATAGCGTGTGCGGCTTTAACTTTGATCATTGCGGGCATTACCTGGGTGTGGTTGCGGCCGCACGACCCTATCCCGACCGATATCAGACAATCAGCAAATTTTTCACTTTACTACCCCACCAAGTTGCCAAAAGATCTTATGCTAGACAAGGGCTCGTTTAGTTATGGCAATAAAGTAGTGGCGTTTGTGGTTAAATCGGGTGACAAAAAGATTTTTGTAACCGAACAAGCCAAGCCGGCCGACTTTAATTTTGAACAGTTTTACCAGGATAAGCTGGACGAGAGCACTGAATTTACAACTACTTATGGTAAGGCAGCCAGTGGTACTGTTAACCAAAATACTCGGGTAGTTAGTCTGGTAACAAACGGCACCTGGGTTTTTTTAAATACTATGTCTGATGTATCCTTCGACCAGCTTGAGGTCATTACCAAGGCCTTGGTCAAGTCTTAGCGAGCGGCGCCGGTTACGGTTCGGGCTTGGAAGTAGTCAATGTAAAGACTTCGAACAAGCGTGGTGTTGGTAAAGAATTGGTAGGCAGGTGCCACATTATTGGCGGTGAAAGTAGCCCCACTTATAGTGCCGACTGATGTACCGTCGATCAGGAAAGTGGCGACTGAAGTACCGGCGCCAACGGCGGTAATGCGGATTTCAAAACGTTGGAATGTATTGGCAGTAGGGGCAACGGTAGTAGCGGTACATGGGACACCGCCTGAGCTACAGTACTCCCAGTTGGCATTGTTAGCCGGGTTGAACTCGAAGTAAACTCCGTTGGTTGGTCGCGCCGTTCCGGTTGTGGCGTCATGGAAGCCAAACCGCACTACGCCATTAGTTATATGGCTGAGCGCCAATGAGGTTTTGAAAATCTGATTAGCTGCCAAGATCCAGCCCATATTACCGCCCGTGGCTAAGCTCATTGTCGACCCTGTGTTGCTAGAGTTGGTAGTAGCAAGATGTAAAATGCCCGGTCGGTCGGCTGCAGTATTGGCGTCATTGTAACTAAACGTGGCGTTAGTGGTGATAGCGCTGTAGGCCCATCCCAAGTCACCAACAGTGTTGGAATTTACGTCACCGCCTGTAAACTCGTCTTCCAAATAGACAGTATGCTCAATATTGTGGATTGCACAATCGCTCCAAACGCCGTCCATTTGGCAGCGGAAAGATTTAGAGTTGGAATTATAATACATTCCTCCGTCAACTCCAGTTGGGTCGCCGGCACTAGTCTTAGTATCAAGCACCAGTAGCTGGCCGGTGGTATCCGAGGTGCCTAGAACGATATTACCTGTACTGGCACTTTCCAAAGTTAGATCGCCAGAAGTAGTAGAAATATTACTAGTGGCACTGAGGCGAATGTTGCCGTTAACCGTCAAGTTACCACTGATATCGATGGTTACTAGATCGCTGCCGGCGGCGTTTTGCAGTCGCAAGAAGTTGCCAGTGGGGCTAGTGTCGGTAGCTCGGCGCAATAGCAGCTCGTCGTCACCATTAGCCCCCTGCCTCACGTCGAGGTTAGCTAGCGGCGAGTTGGTGTTGATACCGATGCGGTTATTGGCGCTGTCGACAGTGAAGAGGTTGCTGCCGGCCGAGTTTTGGACCTGGAAGGCGGTGGTCGAGTTGGAGGCGTTGTGGAAAGCCGCCGGACTATTTACGACACCATTAACGGTCAAGAAACTTTCTTCGAAAGCCGAAGCATTGGCGCCGGTCTGGATCTGGACAGCATCTATAAAGTAACTGTGAGCAACACCGGCGTCAGTTTGTTTCATGTAGAGGTATGGCGTGCCACTGTGAGAAGCGGCAGTGGTAAAGGTACAGAAGTAGCGGGTCCAGTAAGCGGTTGAAACCGTATTGGAATTTAAGGTGCAGTCGGTGTCGGTGGCACCATCCGACGAATAGCCGGCCCCTAGGGTTGTCATCGTGCCGCTAGACAATTTGGCATAGAACGACAAAGTATACTGAGTCGAGTCGGTTAAAGTCACGCTGCCGGACTTAACGCCATCCCCGGCCACAGCGCTACTATTAGACGCGACCGACAAAGACCAGCTGCCCATATAGGCGTTTGAGTTATTTGTACTAGTAGTGCCGTGGCTGCCGGTGCCTTTCCAGCCAAAGCCAGATGCACTGCCTTCGAAACTAGCGTTAGTAATCAGTGCGCCATTAGCCAGCCCGGCAATGCTGTCATTTACAAAGACCTGACTGGTGGGATTCCAGTTTACAATCGAGAAGAGATTCCCCGTACTAAGTGCTTGCACCGTCAAGCCGGAGGACTCCAGGGTAAGGCTGTGGGTGAAGTTGTTGGTGTTAATCAGCACGTTACTACCCGAGGCCTGAATGTAGCCAGCTATGTTGTTACTGGCGTCCAAGATGTTTAAGGCCTTACCATTTTGGATGTTGACGACGCCACCGCTGGTATCTACGTTAAAGATGCCGGTGCCATCGGCCTTCTGAAC
>DATIHE010000052.1:0-4979 GCA_035481015.1 Candidatus Nanoarchaeia archaeon | reverse complement strand
AGCCTGCGGGCGTGGGTTTCGGTAGTATAAAACTCGATGATGTCGCCGATCTCGATTGGCGTAGTGGTTTCGATACTGAGCCCACACTGCTCGCCTTCGACGACTTCTTTGGCCTCTTGCTTCTCTTTTTGTAGGTTAGTTAGGTTGCCTTGGCCAATAACTTCGCCGCCACGATGAATCTTGACCGCTAGTTTGGGCACGATCTTGCCACTTTTAACCTGGCCGCCGCAGATCACTGCCGTTTTGGTGGTCTTAAAGACGCCAAGTATCTCGAGCTCAGCCTCGGTCTTTTCGATAACCTCTGGGGATAGCATTTGGCTTAAAACATCACGGATGTCGTCGAGCAACTCGTAAATAACCTTGTATAGCTGTACTTTGACCTGTTCACGAGTGGCCAATTGCTTAACGGCGGCTTGTAGGCTGACGTTAAAGCCTAGGATTAGCGCACCGGCGGCCTTGGCCATGTTGACGTCGGATTCACTGATATCACCGACGCCCGATCCAACGACTTTAACCGCAACCTCTTCGTTGCGCAGGTTGGCTAGGCTGTCTAGCAGCGACTCTAGTGAGCCCTGCACGTCGGCTTTGACCACGACGTTTAGCTCGTTTACCTGGCCGGCCGTGATGGCGTTTGATAATTCCTCAAGCCCAATCTTTTTAACCCGAACCATACTTTTAATCGACTCAGAACGTTTGGCCTGTACCGAGCGGTCTTTGGCGTCCTTTTCAGTCTCCACTGCATAGAATACGTCACCAAAGCCAGGCAAGGCCTTAAAACCGGTCACGACAGCTGGCATGCCAGGGCTGGCTTGCTTGATGCGTTTGCCATGCCAGTCTTCTAGATTACGTACCTTGGCATAGCTATTGCCAGCCACAATGTGATCACCAGGCTGCAACAAGCCGTTTTGCATTAAGACTGTGGCGACAGGACCACGGCCGGTATCGAGGTGTGATTCGATAACTACGCCTTCGGCCGGACCGTCAGGTCTGGCACGCAAATCTTCTAAATCTGCCACCAAAAGCACTAAATCGAGCAATTGTTCAATATTTTGCTTGGCTTTAGCCGAAACCTCGACCATTACCGTCTTGCCGCCCCACTCTTCGGGAACTAGCTCTAATTCGGATAGTTCTTGCTTAACGCGGTTAGCATCAGCCCCAGGCTTGTCGATCTTGTTAATAGCAATGACCAGTTGAACACCGGCTTCTTTGGCGTGTTTGATGGCTTCTTTGGTTTGCGGCTTCACGCCGTCATCGGGCGCTACCACAATAATGGCCACATCGGTCATACGCGCGCCATGAGCCCGCAAGGCCGAGAAAGCTTCGTGACCAGGTGTATCCAGGAAGGTAATCCAGCGATCTTTGCGCTTAATCTGGTAGGCGCCGATATGCTGGGTAATGCCGCCAGCCTCGCCGCTAACTACATCGGCCTGACGAATGGCATCAAGCAGCGAGGTTTTGCCGTGATCAACGTGACCCATGACGGCCACAATTGGCGGCCGGCTAGCGCCCTCACCTTTAGCTAGCTTGGTTTTAGCTTTGACAACTGGCTCTTCTTTGGCTTCCGGGATTATTTCAAAGCCCAAATCAGCACCAATAATGGCCGCTGTATCGTAGTCAATCTGCTCATTTATAGTCGCCATGACGCCGTTTTTCATCAGTTCGCCGATTACCCGGGTCACTGGCACGCCAAGTTTTTCGGCATACTCGCCCACCCCGACGACTTCGGGAATCTGGATCTGGGTCTGTTCGGTAGTGGCTTCGCTCATTTATGACCTCGTTTAATAGTTTTAGGTAACAATTCGGCATGTTCTGGGCTGCAGGCGTAGTAACCGCGGCCCAGCATGATTTGCTTGGGGTCGGCAACTAGACCGGTTTCGCTAGAAACCCAGCGCTGCAGTTTGTCTTTGTCTGCGCGCTTGCGACAGATCCGGCAGCTTCGTACCGGAATCGTCAGCTTATTTGTCCTCTTTGACGGTTTCGGCCTTAGGCTTAGCAGCCTTTTTGGTCGTAGTCGGCTTGAGGCTAAGGGAAAGTTTATGGGCTTCGGGATCAATACCGATAATACGGAACTTAAGGGTGTCGCCCAGCTTGACCAGGGATGCCGGATCTTGGACATGCTCTTCGGCTAGCTCAGAAATGTGCACCAAGGCTTCGATAACGGGCGTGACCTGTACAAAGGCGCCAAATGGCGTAATTCTAGTGATCTTGCCACCGACCTCGTCGCCAACCTTGTAAGCCTTGATCTCGGCTAGCCATGGGTCGGACTGTAACTGCTTAATCGACAGGCTTAATTTATCGCGATCGATCGAAATAATTTTGGCTTTGATCTTTTGGCCAACTTTGACGTAATTCGACGGGTTATCAACGCGGTCCCAGGCGATTTCACTGATGTGAACCAGGCCTTCGACCCCATCAACGTTCATGAATATTCCGAAGTCAACTACGCCGGTCACGGTGCCCTCGACCGCGTCACCAACCTTCATCTTGGCTACTTTGCCTTCAGTGTCTTCGCGGCGGGCAGCTTTTTCGGAAACAATTAACTTGTTGTCGCGGCGGTCTAGATCGAGCACTCGCACGTGTAGGGGCTTGCCGATTAGACTGGTCAGACGATGCAGGATTTCGTCTTTGTCAGCACCCGAAACGCGTGGGTAGTTCTCGGCCGATAGCTGCGAAACCGGCAAAAAGCCACGGATGCCGTCAACTTCGACTAGCAAACCGCCCTTGTTGGCGTCGTAAGCGGTAATATCGAAGACTTCACTGGCCGCCAGGCGGTCTTCGAGCGATTCCCAACCCTTTTCCTTGGCTACCTTTTTAAGGCTAAGTATAGCGTGGCCGTCTTCGGTCTCGGCCTCTAGCACACTGGCGCTAATGGTGTCACCCGGCTTTATTTCGCCGCTTTGCTCGATTTCGCGGCCAATCACCAGACCTGTGCCTCGGCTACCTAAATCTAGCCAGATTTCATGCTTCTCAGCAGCGATAACTGTTCCTTCGACCACATCGCCAGCGTCTAGCCCCGTAATCTCGGTGCTAGACAGCAGCTCTTCCATGGTCATTTTTTCGTCACGTGTTTTACTTGGCATTTTGGTAATGCCTCCTTCTATGGGGTATTTTCAATCGCTAAAGCGAATGAATCAAAGCTCATTTTACCCTTAGAACAGCCGTTTGTCTACCTGTAGAAGCCTATGAAGCGCGGATCGCGGCAGCGCGCAGGTTCTTCTTGGAGTGCTTGTGGACTTGATAAAGCCCAGTGATGAGGGCAACCGGGATCAAGAAGTAGACTTCCCCGCCGGTGTCAGGAGTCTGGGACGGCGAAATAGTGCCGCCACCAACATTTTTATTAGTAGTCGATGGCGAGGCAGCTGGTGCCGGATTAGTAGGGCTAGAGTTTTCGGGCTTAACAACAGTGTTGTTGGTCGTATTGTCGACGGTTACCTTGGTGTTATCAGCCGACTGTTGAGTGGCCTGCTGATCGCGGCGTAACTGCTCCTGGCGCTGCTTATTACCGTATAAGAATGTGGCGACCACGATTAAACCGATGATTACGATGGCGCCGATTGTCTTTAAAAAGTCTCGCATGATTTCCCCTTTACTGATTATCCCACCTGTTACTGCCTGTTATACCCTAAAGCTTATCTGTCTGCAAGCAAAAGACCTGCACTTTGGCAGGTCTTTGTACGGATCGGCCGCAGGATGGGGCTTTTGAAGGTGCATAGTATATAGGAGGTGAGCACTCATATACTAAACTTTAAAGCCCCAACCAGCGACTATCACCCTCACGTCCAACTGATTGATCCGGTATAGACTACCACTAATTGGCTTGCCTGTCAATTTAAAGCTTAAGTATAATGCGGTACAATTAGCTCATGTATGTAGGTATCGATATTGGCGGCAGCAAGATGCTGATTGGCTTGGCCAATGCAGATGGTAAATTGCTTAAGACGCTCAAACTACCGACTCCCCTGGACGGGCACAGCGCCGAGCATATTTTGGAGTACCGTATCAAGGAATTATTGGGAGATAAAAAGTTAAAAGCTATCGGCATTGCCGCGCCAGGGCCGATCGATTTTGCAAATGGCGTAATACTTAGTCCGCCAAACATGCCTTGGCATAACTTACCGATCACTAATCAGCTGCACACCAGGTTTAAAGTGCCAGTAGTACTTGAGAATGATGCCGATGCCGCCGGACTGGCCGAGGCGCTAGAGGGTGCCGGTAAAGGCTCACGGTATTTGTTGTATGTGACGATTAGTACTGGTATAGGCACTGGGCTGGTGGCTGGTGGGCAGATTGTTCACGGCGCGTCAGATCCGGAAGGTGGCCATATTGTAATTGACCCCAAGGGTCCACAGTGCGGTTGCGGTGGTCAAGGGCACTTTGAAGCCATTGTTAGCGGCCGGGCGATTGAACGACGCTTTGGCCGACCAGCTTATCAGATAAAGGATACGGCGACTTGGGATATAATCGCCCGTGATATGGCGGTTGGGTTATCTGGACTTATCGCGATTACCGCTCCAGACAAGGTGGTCTTGGGTGGCGGCGTTAGCGTTCACTACAACCGTTTTAAGAAGCCTTTAGCTAAGTATTTGGAGCATTACGGGTCACGGCTTTACCCCATGCCGCCAGTAGTACCGGCCAAGCGAGTGGAACGGGCAGCTTTGGATGGTGCGCTAATTCTGGCCCGTCGGGCTAAATAGGCGGCTTCGCCTTTATTTTTTCTCCTTCCTTACTTTTGACACCAAAAGTAAGGCAAAAAGTGCCGGCCTGACGTCCCAGCGGCGGTTAGTCAGTACTAACTTTAGCTTGGCCTGTCTGGCGGAGCTCTACCTGTACTCTCTATCCTGGCAATACTCAAAGACAAGCCACCAGACATATTCTGGGCATAATGGAAGCTAAAGATTAGTCCTGCCTACCGGCTGGGCCGAGGGCCGGGTGCCCCTTTTCGAAAGAGACGTCTAGCTTCTGCTCTCTTGGGCCTAGCA
>DATIHE010000051.1:0-3129 GCA_035481015.1 Candidatus Nanoarchaeia archaeon | reverse complement strand
TCAAACGCCTCGCCCCAAGTCTCAACGTGCTCGCCAGACCAACTAGGCATCGCTACATCCGTTCTACTCGAGATACTGATATTCTAACAGGCTAACTGCCCTGTTCAATGTAGCCGCTTATTGTAAGAAATGACTTCTGTCGGAAACCCGGCGGGATGGATTATCTTATTACGCCCAACTTGACGATAGCCGTTCTTTTCGTAAAGATGCTGGGCTGCGACCTGCTTGATCGTAGTGTCTAGAATCACCTGGCTGAAGCCAAGCTGTTTTGCTCTGGTCTCTAAGGCGTCAACCACCTGCTGGCCGATCCCCTTGCCTTGGTAGCTCGGCTCAACCACCACTCTCTTGAGCTCACAGGTCTCGTCGTCTTCACGCCTAATCGCACCCATTGCCACAATAGTGTCGTCGTCTAACCCAACCAAAAGATCTACATACCGATTCGGGATGTCGTTTAAATCTTGAGTCCAACTACCGCTCTGAAAATCCGGATAAACTGTCCTGAGCGCGCGAAGAAATAAGTCGGGCAGCAGTTTGGCATCGGTGGGCTCAAAACTTCGAAACTTAATTGTCATAACAGGATCGTGATGAGCGCGACCGTTAGAGCAATCACAATCACCGGGATATCGATGTCTTTCCAGATCACCCAAGGGATCAAAAAGCCTAGAGCCACGACTCCGGCTTTTTGATTGTTGGTTAAATATTTTTTCATGGAAATTGCGTATCCTTGGCAAACTCCAGATCGCGCTTGACCTCACCGTCTTTGCCCAGCGGCGACAATTGCTTGCTGGCCACGGCTTGGTTGGTGATTACTAGGTTGGTTGTACCGGCGTTGCTTGTTGTGATAACAATCTTGCCGACGCCCTTAAACGTCTGCGCCGTACCGGCTAACATGGTGCCCTTAAACACCTCTTTGCCATCAACGCTAACCACCAAACCGGTTGCCGACCCTTTAATGGTTACACCGATCGCTATGCCGTCATAAACGGCCGTTGGCACGCTGGCTGTAGCATCAACCGTCGGCAAATGCGCCAAGATGTTACGGGTCAAAACCGTTTCTTTGCCAACCTTGTTTTTTGCCCGGATGCGCACCGTATTAACGCCGTCCTGCAATGCTAGCTTGTCACTAAAATTGCCGTTGGCGTCGGTTAAAATCGGTGAATCGTTAATAAAAACATCGCTGCCACCGCCAGCATGGCCAGCCACGTCGATCAGACTGCCATAGATCACCTGGTCGGCGACCGGCGCTGTGACTTCGAGCTGGGGTGGGGCTGCTAGGGCCGAAAACTGTGAATACAGATAGGCAACGACGGCTGCGCTGGCCACTAAAAACCCCGCCAAAATAAAAATCTTGGGGGTCAAAATAAAGCGGCGCTGCGCCACTGGCTTGGGCAAGCTAACCGGTGCCACCTCTATTTCGCCACGCTCAGCCAAGTACTGTTTGGTGACCACCTTTGGGTCCAGACCCAGAAACTCGGCATAGTTACCAATAAAACCGCGAGTATAAATATCGTTAGGTATATCGCCATAATCGCCGGTCTCGAACTTGGTTAGGTATTTACCGCGAATTTTGGTGGCCAGCTCAACATCACGCAAACTAAGCTTTAAGCTTTGGCGCTTCTTTTTTAGAGTTTGAGCGACGCTAAGATTCTTATCTTCTGGCATGTGTCTAGGATATAGGATTTAGGCGGTCGGCAACAGATAGCTTATTGCTCGCCGAAGCCTTCGTCTGGTGGTGCACCACCGCCATTGACGTCGCTCATGCTAGAGACCAACACGTCGCGCGGTCTGGCGCCGTCGGGCGGGCCAACCACGCCACGTTCCTCGAGAATGTCGAGCAACCTAGCAGCCCTGGCGTAGCCGACGCGTAGCCGACGTTGCAGCAAGCTGGCCGAGGCCTTGCCGCTACGGATCACCGTATCAGCGGCCTCTTCGAACAAATCGTCATCAACATCTTCCATATCAAAACCGCCGCTGCGACCACCGCTGCCTTTGCCAGGCTGGGTCAACACTTCTTCGTTGTACTGCGGCGCCCGGGCATCACGCAGGTAGTCGGTAACGGCCTTGGTCTCTTTGTCGCTGATCATGGCCCCTTGGAGACGCCTGGGCTTGGGCAATTCAGGGCTAGAGAAAAGCATGTCGCCCTTGCCCAGCAGCTTCTCGGCGCCGCCTTGGTCAAGAATGGTGCGCGAGTCGAACTGGCTGGCAACGCTAAAGGCGATGCGAGCCGGAATGTTGGCTTTGATAAGTCCGGTGATAACGTTAACGCTCGGACGCTGAGTCGCCAGTACCAAGTGAATGCCAGTAGCGCGAGCCATTTGCGCCAAACGCACGACCAGGGCCTCAACGTCTTGTGCAGCAATGCTCATTAAATCGGCCAGCTCGTCGATGACAATGACGATGTAGGGCATGGCCTCTTCTTTTTTGGCCTGGTTGTAATCGCCAATGTTGCGCTTGCCAACTTCTGAAAACAATTTGTAGCGGCGCTCCATCTCGGCCACCGCCCAACGCAAGGCCGAAATACACTTCTCGGGCTCGACGATGACCGGCGTTAGCAGATGCGGAATATCATTATATAAAGTAAGTTCGACACGCTTAGGGTCGACCAAGATCAGCTTTAAATTCGAAGGCGAGTTGCGATACAGCAAACTGGTTAAAAAAGTGTTGATCATAACGCTCTTACCCGAGCCAGTAGCCCCGGCGATCAAAAGGTGCGGCATTTTGGCCAGATCGGCCACAGCCGGTGTGCCGGAGACATCACGGCCCAGCACGAATTCCAGTGGCGATTTGGCGGCTTCGAACTCTTTAGAAGTCAGCAGATCCTTCATGCGCACGATGGCGCTAGTTTTATTGGGCACTTCAATACCGACAGCACTCTTGCCAGGTATCGGCGCCTCAACGCGCAACGGATGGGCGGCCAGGCTAAGTGACAGGTTGTGCTCGAGCGCAGTGATCTTGTTCAATTTGACGCCGCTCTCGGGCTTAAGGGTGTACTGGGTTACGGTTGGACCGACGTTAACTTCGCTCATGGCGACTTCAATGCCAAAACTGGCTAGCGTCGACTGGATGGTACCGGCGTTCTGTTTAATGTTACCGGCGTCGGCCTTGGTGCTGGTGGCTTCGAGTAAATCA
>DATIHE010000050.1:0-25913 GCA_035481015.1 Candidatus Nanoarchaeia archaeon | reverse complement strand
CGGGGGCGGGCCATAAGCCTTTGTTACCCGAGCCTTCGGCTTATTCTTGTCGGCCTTGAGCTTCTCGATCAACGCGATGGTTTCTGCGCGGCTGTAGAGCTTGGCCGCCCCACCGCTACTGAAGGTTTTTGAGCCGCGTATCTGAAGTCCCTTGTCGCGCAGTCTGGCGATGAAAGACGACGGGTTGTTTTGCTGCAACCCCAGACTCGCCACCAGTTTTGGTGCTGTCATCAGATCTTCGTCTTCGTCCGTGCCTGCCAGAGTTGCCCGCTCACCAGGCTCGTCCACCGTTGCGTTGCCGCTGTCGCTTGATGACACTTCAGCCACGGCCGGCTTGGGTGCAGAGACGCTGGTGGCCTTGGCTTGCGCTTCCTTGAACGCGCCAAGCTCGAACAGCTCCTCCCCGTTGCGACGATCCACGGATTCCAGCCCAGCGCGCTTCTTCAGGAAGTCGGCGTGCTTGTTGGGCTGCTTGGTGAAGATGCCGAGACGTTCGACTGCCTGTGAGGCTGTCACCAGCGTCGGCTCGATGCCGGTAGGCGTCGCCTCACCGGTCTCGAGCTGGCGCATCCGCTCGGCTGCTTCCTGGGGATCGCGTTCGTTCTGTCGGCGTGGCACGTAGCGTTGAGGCGGTGGTGCTTCCTCGGTCTCAGATTCTGGGCCTAGCACAACATGCAGATTGGCTAGGTTGTGCACTGGTAGCTCGCTGGTTTCGAAACGACGGTCGGGCTCGCACTCCTCCATGCAGTTTGCATGAGCGTCCGAAAACTGCCCAAGGGCGAAGCGGCGACCGCCTTGAAAGTGATCATGCACCCTCAGCCCGTGGCTGCGCTTGAGGTGCGTCGCCAGTCTGGTGGCCAATTCCAGAGGAGTTGGCAAGCCGAGCATCTCGACCACATCTTCTGCCGAGGCGACAACACTTCGTTGTTCCTCGGTCGGTCGACGCATGGACGTCTCAACAGTGCTCATGTTGCGATCCCCCTTTTGTCTCGAATACTGCAACCTGCAACGAATTTCTCTGATGGCCTCGGCAATTAGCTGACTAACCCGCGAATCGCTGATCCCAAGCTCGTCGGCAATCTCCTGCATCGAGGCCTCATCGTAAAAGCGCCTAACAACTGCGTGACGATAACGATTGCCAAGTCTACAGACGTGCCGGTCAAGCTCCTTGGCAATTTCGCATCGCTCAAAGACTTCGTCGGGGGTCTCGCCGGGACAGGCGACATCGATGTTGTCGCAATCGACTCCCGTTGTGACAATAACGCCCGTGACCCGCTTGATTTCGCTGTTGTCGACAGCTCGCTGAACCGACCTAGGCACCCGGATGGTGTTGCAGCCGCGAAGATAGTCGACTACCGCCCCCCTGACACGGTTGCGCGCGAAGTGAGGGAAGGGCACCCTTAGATCGTTATATCGAACAACCGCCTGGCCCAGCCCTTCCATAGCCGGCCCAATCAGATCGTCGTAGGTCTCAGGCGTTCTGCTGGCATACTCCCAGGCGATTGCCTGTGCCAGGCCGATGTTTTGCTTGCAGAGTTGCTCGCGTTCTGCTTCAGATCCCGACCACGCGGGATCAGGCGCAATGGCCATGTAATCCCTCCTAGTCAAGGTTCTCCACTAAACACAAGCTGAATGGTAATTCTTTTGTACTCCCTTACTATGCAAATGACAATTAGAAAGCAAACGTTTATGAAAACTACCAAACTAAATCACGACTTATAGCCGTTGACACCTGAGCCTAGACTTGCTAATATCGGTCGGTAGCCAAAGTACACGTACTTAGTAGTTCTGATCACTGGGAAGCGGAAAGGTGTCGCAGGTAGCGGCAAACCAATCGTTTGCCAGCTATCTTTTTTGTTAAAGGAATGTTCATGCAGGCATTGATCGGTCGAAAAATTGGTATGACCCAGCTGTTTGACGACGACGGAAACGTCGCTCGGATTACGGTTATTGAGGCTGGTCCCTGTACTATTACCCAGGTCAAAAAGACCGAAACCGACGGCTACAACGCCATCCAGATCGGCTTTGGCCAAGCCAAAAAGCCCAACCGACCGTTGATGGGTCACCTAAAAGCTGCCAATGCCGCTAGCGACGTGCTGCGCGAGATCCGTATTAAGGACATCCAGGGCGACGCTAAGGATGCCGGTGCCGAGGCCGAGGAAGCTACTGAAGAGCTAGCCTACGAAGTTGGTCAGACATTGGATGTTTCAAACTTTGAAATAGGTGATAAGGTGACTGTCACGGCTACCAGCAAGGGCAAGGGATTCGCCGGTACGATCAAACGACATAACTTCTCGCGTGGTCCCAAGACTCACGGCTCGCACAACTACCGCGCGCCTGGCTCGATCGGCGCTGGTTACCCGGAGCACGTCATGAAGGGTATGCGCATGGCCGGCCAGATGGGCAACGAGCAAGTAACCACCAAGAACTTAAAAGTAATGCTGGTCGATAAAGACAAGAATTTATTGGGCGTGCGAGGCGCCGTACCCGGTGCCCGACGTAGCGTAGTTATTATCAGAGGCAGCAATGGCTAAAGTAGCAAGTTATACCAAATCTGGCAGCAAGTCGCAGGCCGAGGTCGCTCTCGATGCGGCGGTGTTTGGCGAGAAGATCAACGAAGAGTTGGTAGGTTTGGCTTATCGCAGCTACCTGGCCAACGGCCGTAGCGCCGCTGCTAGTACCCTGACCCGCGGTATGGTGCGCGGCGGTGGCCGCAAGCCTTGGCGTCAGAAGGGTACTGGTCGTGCTCGGGCCGGCTCGAGCCGTATTCCTCACTGGACTGGTGGTGGTGTTGCCTTTGGTCCAACTGGTGAGCAAAACTACGAAATCCAGCTGCCAACCAAGATGAAACGGGCCGCTATTCGGCAGGCTTTGTCCCTGAAAGCCAAGGCCAACGTGGTAAGCGTTTTGGAAGAGCTAAGTATTGAAGCTGGCAAGACCAAGAATGGTGCCGCGCTGCTAGGCAAGCTAGAGGCCAGTGGCCAGGTTTTGGTAGTCGTCGACAAACTAAACGAGGCCACTGACCGTGGTACCCGCAACCTAGCAGGTGTGCAGGTTGTCGAAGCCAAGTTCCTAAATGTTTTTATTATCATGAACGCTGACCAAATTATTATTACCAAGCCGGCTCTGGGGGTTATTAATACTTGGCTAGGAGCTAAGTCATGAATATCGTCTTAGTGCCGCACATTTCCGAAAAAGCCATCGACTCGGCCGAGAAGGGTGTTTACGTGTTTGAAGTGCCAACTAGTGCCAACAAAATCGAAGTTGCTAAGATTGTAGCCAGTCGTTTTAAGGTAGAAGTCAAAGACGTCAACATGCTGATCCACAAGGGTAAGTTGAAGCGCTTCCAACGCAAACTGGGGCGCCAAAATGACACCAAAAAGGCCATTGTGAAACTAAAAAAAGGTCAAAGCATCGCCCTGTTCGAGGGAGGTAAGTAATGGCTGTTAAGTTATACAAGCCAACTACGCCAGCCCGACGCGGCATGACCACCGCAGATACCTCGACTATTACCAAGAAGCGTCCCACCAAATCGCTAATTGTTATTAAGAAAACTGGTTCGGGCCGTAACAACCAGGGTAAAATCACCACTCGTCATCGTGGTGGTGGTGTTAAGCGCTTTTACCGACTGGTTGATTTCCGCTTTGCCGGGCTAGAAGGTGTCGTTAAAGCGATTGAATATGATCCTAACCGTAGTGCTCGCATTGCCTTGGTCGAACTAGACAGCAAGCAGCTAGTTTACGTTTTGGCTGGCAGCGGCATGAAAGTCGGTGACAAGCTGTCGAGTGGCCCTGAGGCCGAAATTCGCAAAGGTAACCGCCTGCCACTACACGCCATTCCAGTAGGTACTCAAATTTATAATATCGAGTTAGTCTTGGGCCGTGGTGGTCAATTAGTCCGCAGCGCTGGCGCCAAGGCTCAGCTAGTCGCCAAAGAAGGCGAATTCTGTCAGGTCCGTCTGCCTTCGGGCGAAGTCCGCTTAATAAACCAGAACTGTCTAGCTAATATCGGCACCGTCGGCAACGAGGCCCACCAGAACATCAAGTACGGTAGCGCCGGCCGTCGTCGTCGCATGGGTTGGCGCCCCGCCGTCCGTGGTAGTGCTATGAACCCAGTGGATCACCCGCACGGTGGTGGCGAAGGCCAGCAGTCGATTGGTATGAGCCCTAAGACACCGTGGGGCAAGCCTGCGCTAGGCCTCAAAACCCGTCGTCGTAAACTAACAGACGCCATGATTGTTCGTGGCCGTAAATCAGGTAGGAGACGTTAAATGAGCCGTTCACTCAAAAAAGGTCCATACGTAGACGAAAGACTGTTAAAGCGCGCTGTCGGGCTGTCGGCTGGCGACAAAACAGTGCTTAAAACCTGGGCTCGCTCTTCGACAATTGCGCCGGAGTTCGTCGGCAAAACCTTCGCCGTCCACAACGGCCGAACGCACGTACCGGTTTTCGTTTCTGAAAACATGGTTGGCCACAAGCTGGGCGAATTCTCACCAACCCGTAAATTCCGTGGTCACGGCGGCAAGCTGGCTAAGGAGATGAAGCGTTGAAAACCACCGCCACAGCCAAATTCGTGGGCACTTCTAGCCGTAAAGTTGGGCTAGTAGCAGCTTTGGTACGTGGCCAAAAAGCTACCCAAGCCCAAGCAATCCTGGCCGCAGCCCCACAGCGAGCAGGCGGTCCAGTTGGTAAAGTTTTGGCCTCGGCTATCGCCAATGCCGTTAACAATCACGAAAGCAAGAAAGACCAGCTAATTATCGAGCAAATACTAGTTGGTCCTGGTCCGACCTTAAAGCGCATGCGTCCTAGGGCTCGTGGCGCCGCCGGCAGTATCAAGAAGCGCACCAGTCACATCACTGTAGTTTTATCTGACTCACAAATCTCAGAAGCTGCAAAGCCAGCCCCAGTTGATAAAGAAGTAGTGGCTAAGGATCAGACAACCCCTAAAGCAACCGCCCTGCCTACCGCTAAAGCCAAGGCCACGTCCAAGAAAGAGGAGAAGAAATAATGGGTCAAAAGATAAATCCCAGAAGCCTGCGGCTGCAAGTCGACAAGGACTGGCAAAGCAAGTGGTTCGCTACTAAAGAGTATGCAAATTACCTGATTGAAGACCTTAAACTGCGGCGTGCTGTCGAAAACAAATTAGGCAAGCGCGCAGGACTGGCCCGGGTTGATATTGAGCGCTCGCCAAATCTGTTAGTAGTCACTATTTTCACCTCAAAACCCGGTGTAGTTATCGGTCGCGGCGGTAGTGGCTCCGAAGAGCTCAAAAAGATCCTTACTAAGATTGCCAATACGCCGATTAAAGTCAGTATCGAAGAGGTCAAGAAACCTGAGACCAATGCTCAACTTGTGGCTGAAAACATTGCCAGTCAGCTAGAACGCCGCATTGGCTTCCGTCGGGCTATGAAGATGGCCGTTGAGAATTCTATAAAATCAGGTGCCAAGGGCGCCAAAGTAACCGTCGCTGGCCGCTTAAACGGGGCTGAAATGGCCCGTTGTGAAACTACCGCCCAAGGCAGCATTCCTTTGCACACTATCCGGGCTGAAATTGATTTTGCCCACGCCCTAGCCAGAACTACTTATGGCGTTATTGGCGTTAAAGTATGGATCTATAAGGGCGAGAAATTCTAGGATTTAGCTATGTTATTACCAAAGAAAACTAAATACCGAAAGCAGCAGAAGGGCCGCATTACCGGCCAGGCTACGCGTGGTACCGAAATCAGTTTTGGTCGATTTGGCTTAAAAGCTGATGGCACCGATCGGATTAGCTCGCGTCAAATTGAAGCTGCCCGTCGAGCTATGACCCGCTACGTTCGCCGCGGTGGTAAGATCTGGATTCGCGTTTTCCCAGATGTGCCCATCACCCGCAAGCCCGCCGAAGTCCGCATGGGCTCGGGCAAAGGCTCGGTTGATCATTATGCCGCCAAGGTCCGACCTGGTCGTATCTTGTTCGAAATGGACGGCGTTTCAGAAGAAACAGCCAAGGAAGCCATGCGGTTAGCCGCTAACAAATTGCCAATTCGCACCCGTTTCGTTATTAAGCATGTTCCTGGTGAGGCTGAGTAATGAAGCTGCAACAGATAGCTGAAAAAAGCGGTACGGAGTTGGAGCAACTTATCACCTCAACTCGCCAAGAGTTGGCCGAAGCTGCTGCCGAGGCTAGAACCAAGCAACTGCCAAACGTGAAGCGCATCTGGCAAATCAAGCGTACGCTAGCCAGGGCCTTGACTATTCAGCGTGAGCGACAAATAACAGAACTGGAGAAAGACAATGGCTAGAACCATGCGTGGCACTGTGGTGTCGGACAAGATGGACAAGACGGTGGTGGTAGCCGTGTCTTCGGTCAAGACCCACCCGATTTACCGCAAAAAATATTCCGTGACTGCCAAGTTTAAGGCGCACGATGAGGGCAATAGTTATAAAACCGGTGATTTGGTTGAGATTTCCGAAAGTCGCCCGTTGAGTGCTACAAAACGTTGGGTCGCCACTCGCAAAGTAACTGCCAAGGAGCTGGAAGGCTAAGATGGTACAAGCAGAAACCAGGTTAAGAGTGGCTGACAACAGCGGCGCCCGCGATATCTTGTGTATCAAGGTATTGGGCGGTTCTAGGCGCCGTTATGCCGGCGTCGGCGATGTTATTACCGCCAGCGTTAAGGTCGCCAACCCAGGCGCCAATGTCAAGAAAAAGGAAGTCGTGCAGGCTGTCATTGTGCGCACTACTAAGCCAACAAGCAGGCCAGACGGCTCAAGCATTCGCTTTGATGATAATGCTGCCGTCATCATTGACAAGAACGGCCAGCCACGTGGGACTCGTATCTTTGGCCCAGTAGCCCGTGAGCTTCGCGAAGCAGGCTATATGAAGATCGTATCTTTAGCTCCGGAGGTATTGTAATGAAGCTAAAACGCAACGACAAAGTGATAGTTACCACCGGCCGCGACAAGGGCAAGACGGGCAACGTGTTGCGTGTTCTGCCAACAACCAACCAGGTCCTGGTTGAAAACATCGGGATCGTTAAGCGCCACACCAAGCCCGGCGGCAAGAACCCGCGCGGTGGCATCTTGGAGATCACCAAGCCAGTTAATGCTAGCAAGGTGGCCCTGGTCTGCCCTAGCTGCAGCAAGCCAACTCGGATCGGTTACCACATCAATAAAACTGTTAAGGAACGTGTCTGCCGCAAATGTAACGCGACGGTGAAATCATGAGTAGACTAAAAGACAAGTACATCAAAGAAGTAGCCCCCGCTCTGGTTAAGGAATTTAGCTACTCCAACGCGCATCAAACCCCCAAGGTCGAAAAGATCGTCGTCAATGCTGGCGTCGGGCGCGGTGCGGCCGATAGCAAGCATCTCGATGATGCCATCAGTGGCTTGGTTAAAATCACTGGCCAAGCACCAGTTAAAACCGTGGCCAAGAAAAGCATTGCCGCCTTTAAATTGCGCGAAGGCAACAAAATAGGTGCCAAGGTAACATTGCGTGGAGAACGCATGTACGAATTCCTGGACCGCTTGATCAGTGTAGCCCTACCACGCGTCCGTGACTTCCGCGGTATTCCAGCTGGCGCTTTTGACCCCCAAGGCAACTATTCACTCGGCATTAACGACCGCAGCATTTTCCCCGAGATCCCCTATGACGAAGCCGGCACCGGCCAGGGCTTGCAAGTGAATATTATTACTACCGCCGTAAA
This sequence comes from Candidatus Nanoarchaeia archaeon, assembly GCA_035481015.1. Lineage (GTDB taxonomy): Bacteria > Patescibacteriota > Saccharimonadia > UBA4664 > DATIHE01 > DATIHE01. The sequence goes on along the minus strand of DATIHE010000050.1, from coordinate 18,227 downwards.
CACCGATGAGGGCCGTAGGTTGTTAGAATTAATGGGCATGCCCCTAGTGAGGAACGAATAATGGCTAAAGCTTCTATGATCGCCAAAGCAAACCGCAAACCGAAGTTTTCGACCCGCATAGTACGTCGCTGCCAGGTGTGCGGCCGGCCACGTAGCGTCATCAGACGTTTCTCGCTATGCCGCATCTGTTTTCGTGAATTTGCTAGCCGCGGGCAAATCCCCGGTGTAACTAAGAGCAGCTGGTAAAGGAAGGAGTAACTATGAACACAGATCCAATCGCCGACATGTTAACTCGCATCCGCAACGCCGCCTCGGCGCGTCGTGACAGTTTAAGCATGCCTTACTCCAAGATGAAAGAACAGATTGCCCGCATCTTAAAAGATAACGGCTATATCGCTAGCTATAAAGTTGCCGAAAACGGCGCCTTTAAGGCTTTGGAGGTTGACCTGCTTGATCCTGAGGCCGGCCAGACCATTACCTCAATCAGCCGCGTCTCAAAGCCAGGCCGTCGGATTTACGCCGGTGTTGCCGATATCCCTGCTGTTTTAGGCGGCCGTGGTATTGTGATTGTTTCAACCTCGGCTGGTGTTATGACCGGTCGCGAAGCCCGTCAAAAGGGCTTGGGCGGCGAGTTAATCTGCAAGGTGTACTAAAATGAGTCGAATCGGACGCAAACCAATTGAATTACCAGCCGGCGTGACAGTCGCCATCGAAGGCCGCACCGTTACCGTAACCGGTCCAGGCGGTACTTTAAGCCAAGTATTAATGCCCGATATCAACCTAGCTCAGTCTGATAGCCAGTTGACAGTCGCCAAAGCTGTTGAAAATCCCGTCACTCAGCGCTCATACGGCTTGATGCGCACTCTGATCGACAACATGGTGCAGGGTGTCTCGAAAGGCTTTGAACGGCAGCTAGAGATCAATGGAGTCGGTTATAGGGCCAGCGTGTCCGGCAGCACGGTTAACTTGGCGCTAGGCTTAAGCCACCCAGTTGAGTTCAAATTACCAACAGGTGTTAACGCTAAAGTTGATAAGAATATTATTACCGTCTCAGGCCACGACAAGCAGTTAGTGGGCCAGGTCGCCGCTAATCTGCGCGCCCTCAAGAAGCCGGAACCCTACAAAGGCAAGGGTATAAAATACATCGAAGAACGTATCCGTCGCAAGGCTGGTAAGGCAGCTACTAAAGGTTAAACCATGCAGATAATTACACCCCTACAACGAAGAAAAATGCGCGTCCGCAGCAAGGTCACTGGGACCGCTGCCAGACCAAGACTGAGCGTAACTATTACCAACAAACATGTCTCGGCTCAGCTGATCGATGACGTGAGCGGAAAGACTTTAGGCTCGGTGTCTAGCGTCAAGCAAGAGATTAAAGGTACGATGACCGACAAGGCCAAATGGGCCGGTGAACAAATCGCTGCTGAGGCGAAGAAGCACAAGATAGCCAGTGTTGTGTTTGATCGCAATGGACGTATTTACCACGGCCGCCTGCACGCCCTGGCCGAGACCGCCCGCAGTAAAGGACTGGAGTTTTAATGGCTATTCAAGAACAAGTTAAAGAATTCGAAGAGACTGTAATCTCGATTGACCGGGTGGCTCGCGTGGTCAAGGGTGGCCGTCGGTTCCGTTTTCGTGCCACAGTCGTTATAGGTGATGGTCACGGCCGGGTTGGCGTAGGCGTTGGCAAAGGCGGCGAAGTCATGACTTCGATCGCCAAAGCTGTTGCCAAAGCCAAAAAAGGCATGATTGTGGTGCCTTTGCAGCAACAAACCATCCCCCACGAAATTGAAGTACGCTTCTCGGGTGCCCGCGTGCTGCTTAAACCTGCCTCGGCTGGTACCGGTGTTATCGCTGGTGGTGCCGTGCGCAGCGTAGTCGAAGCGGCTGGTATTCACGACCTGTTAACTAAGTCATTTGGTTCCAGCAACAAGGTCAACAACGCCTACGCTACCGTACTAGGCCTATCACAGCTTCAGACCACCAAGAGCCGTAACTATACCGACCACAAGAAAGACGCCAAGGCTGCTGAGGCGAAGCCTGAAACTAAGAAAGAGGTCAAGGCCGAAGCCCCTAAGGCCAAGACAGCTGCCAAGAAAACTACTGCCAAACCGACAGCCAAAGCCAAGACCACCCCTAAGACGGAAAAGAAATGAAGATTCACGAACTACAGCTAGCCAGTAGCAAGGAACGCAAACGCGTCGGCCGCGGCATTAGTGCTGGCGGTGGCAAGACAGCCGGTCGCGGCACTAAAGGCCAAAAGGCTCGCGCTGGCGGCGGTGTTAGACCTGGCTTTGAAGGCGGCCAAAACCCGCTAGCCAAGCGCCTACCTAAGAAGCGTGGTTTTCGCTCGCTTTCGCCCACCCAGTACCAAGTAGTTAATTTGGGCGAGTTGGCTAAACTAAAGTCGGCTACTGTTGATGGAGCGTCCCTGGCAAAGGCTGGTTTGGTTAAGCATTCAGACGCTGCTATCAAGCTACTAGGCGACGGCAAGCTAGAGCAGAAGCTAACTATCAAAGTTCATGCGGTTTCAGCTACAGCCAGGGCAGCCGTCGAGGCAGCTGGTGGTGGCATTGTGATTGTTGAACTTGCTAGCCAGCCTAAAAAAGCTACCAGGCCAACGACCAAGATTAAAGCTACCGCCAAAGCGAAGGCAGCCTAGAGTATGAATCTGGGTGCACTACAGAGGGCTTACCGCTCCCCAGACCTACGCAATCGTGTCTTGGTGGTGCTGGCTTTAATTGTCCTTTTCCGAGCCCTAGCCCATGTTCCAGTGCCAGTGCCTAATAATGTCGCCCTAGCCAAATTCCTACGAACCCTATTCGACCAAAGTAAGCTACTGGGTTTTGCTGATCTCTTCTCGGGGGGAGCTTTATCTAATTTCTCAATCATCATGATGGGCGTCGGGCCGTACATTAACGCTTCAATCATCATTCAGCTATTGACTCAGGTGATTCCTAAGCTGGAAGCACTCAGCAAAGAAGGCGAGCAAGGCCGCGAGAAACTCAACCAGTACACCAGGCTGTTAACACTGCCGCTAGCCATTCTGCAGTCCTTTGGTATGGTGCTCTTAATTAGAACAACCTCCAGGCAGATTGCCCAAACTGACTTAATCGGCAACCCGACTCTGTTTCAGTGGCTGCTAATGATATCGACAATTACCGCTGGTAGTCTGTTACTAATGTGGTTGGGTGAGATTATTACTGAAAAACAGGTTGGTAACGGTATTTCTCTGATCATCTTCGCGGGGATTATTGCTCGTCTGCCCGCCAGTTTAGGCAGCTATTTGACGTTGGCTGCAGGTGATAGTGGCAAAATAATCAGCCTCATCTTTTTCGCGCTAGCGGCACTAGCCGTTATCTACTTCGTGGTACTGCTTAATGAGGGGCAACGCAACCTGCCAGTGTCCTACGCCAGGCGAGTCCGCGGCAGCAAGATATACTCCGGTGTTGACACGCATCTGCCAATCCGCGTGATTCTAGCCGGCGTGATCCCAATTATTTTCGCCTTGGCTTTCTTGTCGCTGCCAGGTTTTTTGGGCCAGCTATTTAGCAATGCCAAGACGCTATGGCTAGCTAGTTTTGCCAAGCATCTAAGCGTTTGGTACAACCCGAGCGGCTGGATCTATGCAGCAAGTTATTTTGTTTTGGTGGTAGCCTTTACCTACTTCTACACCTCTGTCGTCTTTAACCCGACAGAAATTGCCGAAAACCTACAAAAACAAGGCGGTTTTATACCCGGCATCCGTCCCGGCAATGAAACGGCCACCTATCTTAAAAACGTCATTCATCGACTAACCCTGATCGGCGCTTTGGCCCTGGGTGCCATCGCTATTTTGCCATTTGTCGTTCAGGCCCTAACCAAAACGCAGTCATTAACCTTGGGCGGTACCGGCCTCTTAATCGTTGTCAGTGTGGCTATCGAGACCATGAAGCAGGTCGAGTCACAAGCCTTAACCGCCAGTTACGAGGATTATTAGCTTATTATGGCCTTTACAACCACGCCCGCTTTATCTATAATAACGAACTGTAGCTAAAAACTATGTCGGATACAAAGGAAGTAATTGAGGTCGAAGGAACCGTCCTAGAAACTCTCCCAAACGCCATGTTTAAGGTAGAGCTCGAGAACGGTCACGTTGTTTTGGCCCATATTTCAGGCAAGATGCGGATGCACTACATCAGAATCTTACCTGGCGATAAGGTCAAATTAGCTATGACCCCTTACGATTTGACTAAAGGTCGCATAACCTTCCGATATAGATAGAGGACCCTATGAAAGTACGAGCTAGCGCCAAAAAGATGTGTTCGAAATGCAAGGTCGTCCGCCGTGAGGGCGTCGTCCGGGTTTTGTGTGAGAATCCTAAGCACAAGCAGAGGCAAGGCTAATGGCGCGTATTTCTGGCGTTAACATTCCTACCGACAAGCGAGTTGAGGTTGCTTTGACCTACATCTATGGTATCGGTCCTACAGCCTCCAAGAAAATCTTAGATGCTGCCAAGGTCGATCCTAATACCCGTGTTAAAACGCTGAGCGAGGGTGAGGTGGTCAAGATCCGTGAGATTATCGAGAAAAGCTACCAGGTCGAAGGTGACTTGCAACGAACTGTCTCGGAAAACATCAAGCGGCTAAAAGAAATCAATGCTTATCGCGGCTTACGGCACAAGGCTAGCCTGCCGGTGCACGGCCAGCGTACCAAGACCAATGCCCGTACCAAGCGTGGCAAGAAGGTCACGATGGGTTCGGGCCGCAAGAAATCAGCTGCTAAGACTTAAGGAAAACAGATGGCAAAGACTGCAACCAAAACAACCAGACGCAAGAAGACCAAGCGCACCGTCGCCAAGGGTCAGGTTCATGTACTTGCCACCTTTAACAACACCATCATCACCATTACTGATGACGCTGGAAATGTATTAAGTTGGGGTAGTTCCGGCTCAGCTGGGTTTAAAGGTTCTCGTAAGAGCACGCCATATGCCGCTCAAATTGCTGCCGAGCAAGCCGCTGCCACCGCCAAAGATTCAGGTCTAGAGCGAGCCGAAGTCCAAGTTCGCGGCGTTGGCTCGGGCCGTGAATCGGCCATTAGAGCCTTGCAGGCCGCTGGTATTGTCGTAACGAGCATTCGTGACGTTACCGGTGTCCCGCATAACGGTTGTCGCCCTCGAAAGGCTAGGAGAGTCTAATGGCACGCGATTTAGCCCCTATCGTAAAGCGCAGCCGCCGTGAAGGCATTGCCCTTCACCCCAAGGCTATTAAGGGCATGACCAAGCGGCCTTACGGCCCTGGGGAGCACGGCCAAGGCGGTCGTCGCAGCAAGCCCAGCCAGTACGCCATTCAGTTGCGCGAGAAGCAAAAAGTTAAGCGAATTTACGGCTTGTTAGAGAAGCAGTTCGCCAAACTGGTTTATCACGCCACCAACATGGCCGGTGTAGCTGGTGAGAACATGCTGCAGCTGTTAGAGCTTCGTCTCGACAACGCCGTTTACCGCCTGGGCTGGGCGCCATCACGTCAGTCTGCCCGTCAGCTTGTCACCCACGGCCACGTTTTACTAAACGACCGTAGAGTCGATATACCGTCAATCAAGCTCGCCCCCGGCGATGAGCTGTCAATCCGCCCCAAGAGCGCCCAAAATGCTTATTTCCAGGCCTTAGCAGCCGATAAGAACCGTAACCAGGCTAGCGTCGGTTGGTTAAGCCAAAATGCTAGCAAGCTGACAGCCAAGGTCACCGGCTTACCAAGTCGCGATGACGCCGAGGCTGAAATTCAAGAACAGTTAATCATTGAGTTCTATTCAAGGTAAGAGGAGTAATAAGTGTTATACGACATTCAGCTGCCGGAGCTAAAACCGGTCAAAGAAGAAGGCAACCGCGCCACATTCGTCATCGAGCCACTATATTCAGGCTACGGTATGACTTTGGGCAACAGCCTGCGCCGGGTTATTCTATCTAGCCTAGGGGGCGCCGCCATCACAGCCGTCAAGATCGACAACGTCAGTCACGAGTTTTCGACCATGAAGGGCGTCAAAGAAGACGTCGTCGAAGTTATGCTGAATCTCAAAAAGGTTCGCTTTAAAGTCTTTAGTGACGAACCTCAATTCTTAATCCTAACCAAAAGCGGCCGCGGGCCAGTGAAGGCTTCGGATATCACGACTACTAGCGACGTCGAAGTGATTAACGGCGACCAGCTGATTTGCAATATCGAGGATGACAAAGCTAAGGTCGGTATGGAAATCAAGGTCGAGAAGGGCCGTGGTTATGTGCCCGTCGAAAGCCGTGAAGGCGAAAAGCTAGAAGTTGGCATGATCGCCGTTGATGCTATCTACTCACCGGTTCAGCGCGTTCGTTACAACGTTGAAAACACTCGTGTTGGCCAGGTGACCGACCTTGACCGACTGGTTATCGAGATTGAAACTGACGGTACCGTTACGCCAAGTGACGCCATCAGCCAAGCCGCCCAGATTTTAGTCGACCACTTCTCGGTCGTCGCCGGCAACCCAGCTCCGACAGTTCAAGCGCCAGCTACTGCCGAGCGTGGCGATGCCGCGGCCGCCAAGATTATGATCGAAGAGGTCAACCTGAGCCCGCGCACTACCAACGCCCTTCTAAACAACGATATTAAAACCATGAAGGACCTACTGGGTCTGACAGATCAAGAACTACGTGAGCTAAAGGGCTTTGGCGCCAAGGCTTACGACGAAGTGAAAGATAAAGTTGCCGAGCTGGGCTTTGGCCTGGAGGCAGAGGTAGCCTAATGCACCGCCACGCCTACGCTGGTCGTAAACTGTCGCTTGATCGCGACGAACGCCGAGCCCTAATCCGGGGCCAGGTAACGGCATTGGTATTGCATGAATCTTTAGTAACCACGGAAGCAAAGGCTAAAGAGATCCGGCCGTACTTTGAGCGCATGGTGACGGCTGCTAAAAAGGGTGGTTTGGCCAATGGTCGCAAGCTGCGAGCGTTTATATTAACCGAGAACGCCGTGCAAAAGATGATTCAAGAAATTGCCCCGGCTATGGTTAAGCGCGACGGCGGCTATACTCGTATCACCAAACTAGGCAACCGTCGTGGCGACAATTCGCCAATGGCTGTTATTTCGGTGATCATGCCGCCAGCTGCCGCCAAGAAGGCCGAAGAGGCAGTAGAGGAGGTAGCAACTAAGCCAGCTGCCGAAAAGAAACCAAAAGCTACTAAAGTAGCCTCGGCTAAGCCAACCCGCAAGTCACGAGCACCGAAGACTGGCGCCAAGGAGAAGGAGGCGGCCAAATGATTAAGACTTATTCAGCTAAACCCAAAGAGCTAACACATGACTGGATTATTGTTGATGCTGCCAGCCTTACCTTGGGCCGCCTAGCTACCGTGGTGGCCACTCGTCTAATTGGCAAACACAAGCCACAGTACACGGCTCACTTGGACTGCGGCGATAACGTTATCGTCATTAACGCTGCTCAAATTAAAGTCACTGGCAACAAGCTAGAAGAAAAGAAGTACCACCGTCACTCGGGTTATCCTGGCGGTATTAAAGAGACTACTCTAGCCGACGAAATGCAAAAACGCCCGGCAGTCGTTATCGAACGGGCAGTGAGCGGCATGTTGCCCAAAAACCGGCTGCAAGACGTACGCATGAACCATTTAAAGGTTTATGCAACAGCTGAGCACCCACACGACCCACAGAAACCGACTAAACTGGAGATCAAATAATGGCCGAAACCAAGACAGAGCGCTACACCTACGGCCTTGGTCGCCGCAAAGCCGCCATTGCCACGGTACGACTGTATTCGGGCAAAGGCGAAGTTAGTGTCAACGACATGACTGCTCAGGAATACTTTAACAACGACACCTTGCTGTCAATTATCGCCTCACCACTAGTACTGGCCGGTCGAGACAGTAAGTACCGAGTTAGTCTTAAGGTTTCTGGCGGCGGTAAAGCTGGCCAGGCCGATGCCTGCCGATTGGCCATTTCTAGGGCTTTGAACGATCTAGACGAGGCATTGCGACCAACTCTTAAGAAAGCTGGTATGTTAACCCGTGACAGCCGTGAAAAAGAGCGCAAGAAGCCAGGGTTAAAGAAAGCCCGCAAAGCTCCACAATTCTCGAAGCGTTAACAAAAAAGACCCGACCAGGGTCTTTTTTAATGGCTTTCGTCCTTTCGGACTCATCAGAACGAACATACATTCGTTGAGCCGGAGGCCGGCCGCCCAGCTACTAGAGCTGAGCGGTTTCGGCCTCTTTGCGACTCTCCTTGCGCCGCCGGTACATCAGATACAGACCGGCTGACAACATGCCAGTCACGATCGGCACAAGGATCGGCAGGTACCACGCGCCCTTTTGGGGAACGCAGACGTCGAGCTTGTGCGTGTCGCAGGGGTCGCCTGCGTTGGTCCGGTCCGAAACACCGGGGATGTACTCGGGTTTACTGGTGCCGTTGGCGTCAGGGTTGGCAAGTACCGACCCGTCAGGACCAATGGTGATGCCTGGCGGCGCATGCCTCGAGCCATCAGCCAAGCAGCACTGTTGATGCCGTACTTCGAATGCTTGTAGGGATGAGCCGCGGCACGACACTGCATGTCAGCGATTTCTTCAGGCGAAGGGTTGTGCCCACCGCCGCTGACCGCGTGGTAGATGCCGAAACCGATCAGGCTTAGCAGCACCGCTCCTGCAACAACGATGGACTTGCGCAACGCTCCTCCTAGGGAGAGTCAAATTGTCAAACCTCGAAATCTTCGAGATGTGAGTAGTATTATAGCAAAAAGCTTATGTTTTGTCAAGGGTGGATAAGCTAATTTACACCTTTAGCATAAGCGGTATATAATACTTGCAGATGGGTGAGCAAAAGTTTCAAGGTAGCCTTTGGCGACTACTAGGCCTGTCGCTACTTTTAGTGGCGATCGGCACTATTGGCTTTGAGCATTTTGCTGGTTTAAACCTCAACGAAGCCTTTTATCAAACGCTCATAATTCTTCTAACCCACTACGATCACTACAACTTCAAAGACCCTAACAGTCGAGCGCTGGTAATCTTCTTGATCGTCTGCAGTTTGGTGCTGGTGGCCTATTTGCTTAAGTGGTTTGCCGAATATATGATAGGACTCAGTGAAGGCGCCAAAATACGCAAAATACGAGTGAAAGTAGAACGACTAAAAGACCATCATATAGTCTGTGGTTTTGGGCGTGTCGGCAGTCAGGTAGCCCGCGAGCTGGCCAACGAAGGTGTTAAATTCGTCGTGTTGGATCGCGATGCCGAGCGAGTTAAAGAAGCCCTGGATTTGGGGTATTTGGCTATGGTCGGCGACAGCACAGTCGAGGAAAACCTGAATAACGCCGGCATCAAACAGGCGGCTGCGTTAATCGCTAGTCTGGGCGAAGACTCACATAACCTGTTTGTTACGCTAGCGGCACGCTCGCTTAACCCCGATATCTACATTGTTGCCAGGGCTAACCGGCTCGATAACGAAATCAAACTCAAGCGGGCCGGTGCCGATCGCGTCGCCTTGCCGTACCAAATCGGTGGCTATCACATGGCAGCTATGGCTCTGCGACCAAACGTTGTCGACTACATCGACATCGTTAGTAATTCAAATGGTTCCACCGATCTGGAAGTTGAAGAAATGCTAGTGGGGGAGGGCAGTAAGCTGGCTGGACATCACCTGGGCAAGTCGTTGGCAGAGGGCGAGATTGGCGCCACAGTTATTGCCATCAATGGTGCCGACGGTGTCAGCCGGGTGCGACCAACTGGCAAGGAAGTTATTTATCCTGGCGACCGCCTAATTATCCTTGGCTCTAAACATGATTTAACCGAAGCATCGGCCTTAATCCGCTAGTGAAACAAACTTTTACCATCAAGGCGGAGGCGGCAGGCCAACGCCTCGATGTTTATTTAGCGCAAAATACTGCCATGAGTCGCAGCTTTTGCCAGCGGCAGATTAAACAAGGTCTGGTGCTTGTCGACGACAAGCCGGCCAAGGCCAACCATGTCTTGTCCGAGAATGAGGTAGTGCGAGTGGACTTTGTTTTATACGACGAGCAGGTAATCGCGCCCGATTTAACGGTGCTATACGAAGACGAATACCTAATGGTCGTGGACAAACCAGCCGGAATATTAACCCATAACGTCCCTGGCCGCGCCAAAGAGTCCAGTGTGGCCGATTTTGCCCGTCCACTAGTAGAATCAGCCAATACCGAGCGACCGGGCATTGTTCATCGTCTCGACCGTGATACTTCTGGACTGGTAATTATTGCCAAAACGTCTGAGGTCGAGGCCTACTTACAGGCTCAGTTTCAAGATCACTTGGTTAAAAAAACCTACCTGGCGCTCGTCGAGGGAAAACCAAAATTAGCACAAGCCCGCATTGACTTACCGATCATTCGCTCCACTGCGGAACCTTTAAAGAGACGGGTCGGTAGTGGCGGCAAGCCGTCGGTGACGGACTACGAAGTAGTGGGCAGTTATGAAGGTTATAGCTTGGTAAAAGCCCGACCGCAAACTGGTCGGACTCATCAAATCAGAGTCCACTTGGCCCATCTAGGTCATCCGATCGCTGGCGACCAGTTATATGGCGCCACACGTCCGAATGGCCTAAAAAGGCAGTTCCTACACGCCACTGAATTGGAATTTACTGGCCCCGACGGTAAAGCTCAGCATTTATATAGCCCCTTGCCAGCAGACTTGCAGAACTTCTTAGACCAGCTAAAGCAGGTATAATTGACACATGCAACCACTGCTGCATCCCAAAGTAACTGAGCAACTAGAGACTGTGCTAGCAAATCCCAGCAGCGCTTATATTTTTTATGGGTCTAGCCATATTGGGAAAAGCGCTACGACCGGCTGGCTAGCCCAACGCTTTAACTGCAAAGGTGACGAGACAGGCAAATGCGCCAACTGCCGAGCCATTGCTTCGGGCAACTATCCCGACTTTGTTCGTGTAACACCCGACGGTCAGTCGATCGGCATTAGCCAGATTCACGAGCTACAAGAAACTATGAGCTTAATGCGCTACTATCAAGCTGGTCGCCGAGTAGTAGTCATCGAACAAGCCGACAAACTGACTATCGAGGCCCAAAATAGCTTGCTCAAACTTCTAGAAGAACCACCCGAAAAAACGACACTTATATTAGTGACGGATCAGCTAATGGCTCTTCTGCCAACCATTCGCTCCCGGTGCCAGGCGGTGCATTTTGCCAATCCTGATCTTAGGTCAACACAAGATTTCTTATCTAAACATCTGGGACTGCCCGGTAACCAGGTCGAGGAGTTGATTCAGCTTTCAGAGGGCAAGCTGGGGCTGGCAATTAGCCTGAGTCAGGATGCAGACGCTCTCGAATTGCGACGACGAACAGCCGCTGATTGCAAAGCCAGCTTAGACGCTAAACCGTTTCAAAGGCTGTTAACCGCTGCTAAATTGTCGGAATCACCCGAGCAGGCCGTTATATTCATTGAATCGTTAACCGACGAGCTAAGGCACAGATTGCGCCAGTCTGATGGCCACGAGAACCGCTGGTCTCAGGCGCTTGAAGCCGTGGAGCGCTTCGAACGCTGGCGGGCGGCCAACGTCGGGCTTAAACCGGCTCTAGAAGGGTTGCTACTGGAACTATAATGCTTGTCGGACTTCTGTTTATACTGGCTGTAGTGATATTCTACCGCTCACTACGTGATCTGGGGCGACGACCGGCCCAAGCTGCGGTGGTGGCTACAAAAAAGGCGCCGGTGCGGTTAACGCAAACCGCCGAATATGCCGATAGGCTGTTCAAAGAAAAGAAGTTTTTAGCGGCCGAAAAAGCCTACCTAGAACTTATTAAAGTCGATCACAAGAATGCTCAAGCCTACAGCCGCCTAGGTATTATCTACTCTAGACTTAAAAATCACGGCGATGCAATTGAATGTTTTCAAATTGCCTCGCAGCTTGCCCCCTCGGCCGGCAGCTTTCATAATTTAGGCCTGATTTTTTACGAAAACAAGAACTACATTAAATCGATTGCTGCTTTCGAGAAATCGATCATGTTTGAACCTTCCGCCGAACGTTACAAAAGCCTGGCCCGCTCTTACCAAAAGCTGGCCAATTGGGGCAAAATGGCTGCCACACTCGAAAAAGCCGTCGAAATCCACGTTAGTAAAGATACTCTGGGACTACTGGCTAACGCCTACATGGCTTCGGGAGCTCGCCAAAAAGCCCTCGAAGTCTATAAGCGCATCCTAGAACTCGACCCCAACGACGCCAAAGCTAAGCGTGCAGCGGGAGTTGTCCAAACCTAACTTGACATTCTATAACATTTGTGCTATTATACTACGACCTTCAAACTTCCTAGTGCCGGGAGGCAAATGTGAACCCCGCCGTCGTATATGTGCTACTGGCATACGCGCTCACGCTCGTTGTCGGACAGCAGGTCGTTGGCGCTTTGCGGGCCAACCGACAGAAGGCCGATAAGCGAGTAGTCAGCGTAACCGAGCTGAGCATCAAGTTTGCAGGCATCTTCATTATGTCGGCAGGCTTTGGCAAAGTCGGTGCGCTCGCCTGGATTCCGCAGCCAGTCCGCTACCTTGGACTAGTCTTTGTGGCGGCTGGGCTCTACCTAAGCCTGCGTGCCATGTGGATCCTCGGCAAAAACTGGGTGAATGGAGTCGGTAGTTACCGAAACCATTCGCTCACCGTCAGCGGCCCCTACACTCGAGTGCGACACCCAATGTATTTGGGTATTGGCATCTCGCTGACGGGAATCTCATTGTTCGGAGCCACCAAGCCGCTGGCACTGGGTGCTTTCTTCGTCTGGGCGTCATTCTTGACGCGCATTCCACGCGAGGAAGTCCTGATGCACAAGCTGTTCGGACAGAAGTTCGAGCAGTACCGCAGCCAGACCGGCTACCTGTTCCCGCGGCTTCGCCGCCCCGTCATTGTCCCTGTCAGAGCCACGCCGCAAAAGCGACCGAACCCTGTCAGGGCTTCCGCCCCCTCAAGTCGTACCCATTCGAATCGCTCCAAGAAGCGATCGAAGCGGAGACGCTCCTGATGGGGCGTTTTCGTTTTACCCAAAACAGCATCGCTGCGTCAGCTTTTGGAAGTTATTTTCCGGCGATGCCGAAAATGCGCTTGCCGAGAGTTCCGCCAAGGAATTTGTTCATTACAACAAAGTAGACAATCACAATAGCGAACAAGAGAAAAGCAGGGGCACCACTTAGGCTAAAACCACCCTGCGAGGTATTGCCTGTCAATAAAGCAATGATATATCCAAAAACTACAAAAGAGCCGATAAGGTCCAGAAGAAAAGCTATTACTTTCTTCCAAGTTGGTACTGTGTTCATTTAAAATTATGCCTTTCGTAAGTTACTTTGCTATAAAATTAGCTTAGATTAAGCATAAGCGCAATATTAGCCGAATAGCTTATCTATAAATGACCCTTTTAGTTTCCAGCCGCATTGGTCTAACACTGCGAAGACAGGCCGCTTAATCTTGCGCGTGTCAAAACTGAAGTTATATATTTCCCCTGGCTGCATGTTGTCCTTAATGCCATATGCCGCCCCCGAACTCACTAAAAATTCTTTTCCCTGAAAGGTGCTAATTTCTGCTCCGACTTTCGGCAAGCCACCCTCCCAGGCAATAGAGTAATTTTTGTCAGTATATTTTGCCTCGTATTTTACTGGGTCCAAATCAACAATGAGCTGATAAGTTGCCTTCATGCCTGCTTTAGCGAAGACTTGATACCATTTGGCGTCAACTATATTCCAGGTTGCTACAACCTGATTACCTTGAACTTGAACTGTAAACGGATTTTCAGGGGTGTTAAGGGCCAGCATCTGCTGAGTTAAAACTTCTAGTGATTGTGGCATAGGTTATTATTCCTGTAATACACGGCAAGTATAGCTCTTGTGTTAGAATTTAATCAATTTAATAACGTAAATGAGCCAAGGAAAATATGAACCCAGAGAACCCAACATCCTTACCGCCAAGTCCTACACCCGAGCCGCCAGTATCACCCGTTCAGCAGCAAGCGCCACCACCAGGCCTTCCTCCATTGCCGGGCGCAGAGGACCAGTATCAACAACCCAAGAAATCGAAAAAGAAGCTGGTATTGATTATCCTGGGAATTGGGATAGTTATATTTGTTGCCATATTCTTCCTCATATCCGGGGTTACTGACGAGCAAGCTAAAATTTCTGACCAGTTCATTGCCGACTTACAGTCTAACAACGTGGATGACGCGTACAGCCTTACAGCCACTGAGTTTCAGCAGACTACACCAAAAGATAAATTTAAGGATTTTGTAGCGCAAGAAAATCAGTTCTTGCCAAAGAATAACCCTTCAGTTGTGTCACGCGAGATAAGTTCCACCTCAGGTACCAATACAACCACAATTGTCTCAAATATAAAGGGTGACAATGGAAGCGCAGGCTACCACGCCACAACTCAGCTTGTAAAGGAAAATGGTAAGTGGCTAATCCTAAGTATAGATATTAAAGCTGGCCCAGCCACAAGCACAAATACTAGCAGCTCGTCTTCCAGCAACAATTCTTTTAACCAATAAGATTCCGGCTTGGCCAAGGCCAACCGGCGGTGATTTGCTTTTATTCCAATTTGTAGCAAATCATCGAACCCCTCCCACCATCCATTCTATTAAGAATTACGTCCAACGATTTGTCGGCCGCAATTCTTGGCAGGGGTGGCAGGATTCGAACCCGCGGCCTTCGGTTTTGGAGACCGACGCTCTAGCCAACTGAGCTACACCCCTATATACCATTTGCCGAACAGCTAAAGCTTGGTTCGGCAAATGGCTCCGGACTCATTTTACACTAATTACTTGGCTTCTTTGTGTGCTGTGACCTTGTTTTCGTGCTTGCAAAACTTATTCAAAATCACCCGATCGGTAGTGATCTTCGGGTTCTTGTTAGTCGTATAGTTGCGCTGATGGCAACTTTCGCATTCTAGCGCGAAAAATGGTCGATTTCGTTTAGGCATGATGTTTCCTTATGGAGCCCAAGGTGGGGATTGAACCCACGACCCCTTCCTTACCATGGAAGTGCTCTGCCACTGAGCTACTTGGGCGAATTATATTCAATGGTGCCGGGTGAGAGATTCGAACTCCCGAAGGCGTAAGCCAGCTGATTTACAGTCAGCCCCCGTTGGCCGCTTGGGTAACCCGGCACGTCCAAATTGTACTGCTGCTTGCTCAAGTAGCTTACACTACTTGTTTCAGCATCCGAACAATTTCTCCTCTGCTTCGCCAAACAGGCGCAAGCGTCTTGGTTTGGCTTCAGCCGGGGAGCAATTTTATGGAGCCGACAGAGGGATTCGAACCCACGACCTGCTGTTTACAAAACAGCTGCTCTAGCCACTGAGCTATGTCGGCGCAGATTCGAGCTCTAGCTATTATAGTAAAAAACAACCTGCTGATGATACCACTTAAGCCCACTTTCTTCAAGGCTATTAGAGCCGTCCGGAAGCCTGTTAAGATGGTTGCATGAGTCACGACAAACCCGAGCAAGTCCTCATTGATGCGTTCTTATCTGACCACCCAGAATATGAGGTGGACGATGGTAAATTGAAGACTGAATTTAAATTCGCTGATTTTAAGGCTGCTTTTAGTTTTATGAAAGCCGTGGCCGACGAGGCAGAACGCCTTAATCATCATCCAACCATGACCAATACTTACAACAAGGTTAGCTTCGAGCTATGGACGCACGAAACCGGCGGCATTAGTCATCACGACCTTGAACTTGCTAAAGCAATTAGCCAACTAGCGACAAAACAAAACGCTTAAGCTACAATGTTGCCATGAAGGTGCTCATAGTGGGTGGTGGTTTTGGTGGCGTTAAAGCCGCTTTAGAACTGTCTTCGGATAGCCGTTTTGACGTCACGCTAATCTCGGACAAGAAAAACTTTGAATATCACGCGGCATTATATCGTTCGGCCACCGGCCGCTCACCGCTCGAAGTAGTTATTCCACTCGACGAAATCTTTGCCTCACGTCCAAATATCGAGGTTGTTCAGGACAAAGTTGTCGAGTTAGATATCAAGGCCAAGCAGGTCACAAGTGCCGACGGCTGTGAGTATCATTACGATGCTCTAATACTTGCCATGGGTGTCGTCACCGAATATTACGGCATCCACGGCCTGCCAGAGTTCTCGTATGGTATTAAATCGATCAATGAAGCGTTGGAACTGAAGCGTCACCTGCACGACGAGCTTACCGAGCATGAATTGGACTCTCATTTTGTAATTATTGGCGGAGGGCCGACCGGCGTAGAGCTATCCGGCGACTTAGTCCACTACCTCAAGAAGATCGAAAAAGCCCATAAGGTGACTAAGAAGTTTCAGGTTAACCTGGTTGAAGCCGCACCGAGATTGTTACCAGTTCTGCCCGAGGATCTCTCCAACAGAGTCGAGCAGCATTTAGCAAAGCTAGGCGTCAAAGTTCAGACTGGTGCAGTTGTTCAAGGCGAAAAAGTTGATAGCTTAATGCTGCCCGAAGGCGACATAAAGACGCATACTGTAGTTTGGACGGCTGGTGTTACCAATAATCCATTCTTTAAAGCTCACGAAAAACTGTTTCGACTATCAAAAGGCAACCGCGTAGAGGTCGACGATCGGCTGCAGGCGGCGCCAGATGTTTACGTGATCGGCGATAGCGCCTTTACGAAGCGCAGCGGCATGGCTCAGACCGCACTATATGACGCCAAATTCGTTGCTAACAACCTGAAACGACAGCTCAAAGGTCAGCAGCCGACGCATTATCGCCCCCGCCAACCCATTGGCGCCATACCGGTCGGCCCCAAATGGGCAGCCGTCGCCGATGGCAATAAACGCTATTACGGCCGTCGCGGTTGGCGCAAACGCCGCTGGTTAGACTTAAAACTGTATCTAAGCTTCTTGCCACGCAAAAAAGCCATCGAAGCCTGGCGCCAAGGCAACCAGATCGAAGAATCCTGCCCAGTTTGCGCTGGTAGCTAAGCTTCCAGCTTCTCCAATACATCCTTATTCATCTCGCGCTGGTTTGCCAACCATTGCTTGCGGTCGTTTTCTTCAAAGAATTTTTCGCCCTCGTCTTCCATTTCTTCGAGCCGGAAATAGTAGTCAGGCAGCTCGTACAGGTGCGCCAGGGCAATGCGGGCGGTAATAACCAGGTCGTCTTTAGTAACATTGGTGGCATCACCAAAACCCATAGCATCGCCGTGCTCCAGCTCTTCTTTAATGCCCTGGGCAAGCTGGCCTAGGTCAAACTCGTCCCAGTTAACACCGATCTTGTCACCGATAGCCTTGGCTTCTTTTAAAGTAAAGCCGTATTTCGAATAGTCTTTGCGATAAAAATTCATCTCACTCATCTGTATCTCCTCATAGTTACCCAATTGTACTGCAAAATTTATAGCTTGAGAGCGGGCGAACTGCCAAAAATTTAGGGTGTCAGACGCTGCATGTCGCGCGGGAACAGCGTGGCTTCTTTGATATTGTTAAGCCCGACGACTTTCTGAACCAAACGGTCGATGCCAAAGCCAAACCCACCATGCGGTGGCAGGCCGTATTTAAAAGCCTGTAGGTAGTAGCGGAAGCCTGGATCCTCTGGGTTAATACCGGCGGCCTTTATCTGTTCAACTAACTTTTCGTAATGATGCTCCCGCTGCGGCACAGTGGCTATCTCAACTCCGCGGAATAATAAGTCGGCCCATAGGACTGTTTTAGGGTTATCGGGATTGACCATATGATAAAACTTCATGGCCTCAACAGGGAATTCGCTGACAAACACTGCCTCGCAGCCGTGTTCCTTAACCGAGTAGTCACAGATCCAGCGTTCTTCGGCCGGTATAAGGTCTTTTTCTTTGGTCGTGTCTTGATCGGTAGCCTTACTGTACATTTCGTGAACTTGGGCAACGGTATAGCGCGGAAATTCTTTCTTGATCTTTAACTCGGGCGCCTTGAGCTTTTCTAGGTCATCTTTAGAGTTCTTGTAAACCTCGGTCAGTACCGAATAAACCAGCTGCTCGGTCATCTTTAAGACGTCTTCGTGACCGTCGATAAAACCCATCTCGATATCAAGCATGGTGGTTTCGGCCAGGTGGCGAGTGGTTAATGAAGGCTCAGCTCGAAAGGCCGGTCCAATCTCGAACACGCGCTCAAATGCGCCGACCATTATCTGCTTATAAAACTGTGGGCTCTGCGCCAGCGTTGCTTCTTGATCAAAATATTTCAATTTAAAAACTTCTGCACCGCCTTCGGTTGCACCGGCAATCAATTTGGGTGTCTGAATCTCAACAAACT
>DATIHE010000049.1:0-3818 GCA_035481015.1 Candidatus Nanoarchaeia archaeon | reverse complement strand
CTAAGTCTGATATAATTAAACCGCTTATGGTTAAGAGGTGAGTTGCGCGTTCCACTGATATACAGAGAAGCTCCGACATTCGGCTTTGATATCGGCAGTCGAACTGTTAAGGCTATCCAAATTCACTCGAGTGGCCGGCATCATCGTGTCGGTGGCTACGGCTATACCGAGTTTCCACCAGACGCTATAGTCGAAGGCATTATTGCCGACCCGGAACTTATTGCCAAAAGCGTTCAAAATTTATTGCACAAGCCGGCTGCCGGACATATTGCTTCACGCCGGGCTATCGTGGCGTTGCCGACAGCCAAGGTATTTATTCGCACCCTGCAGCTGCCACAAATGACTACTGGCGACCTGGAGCAAGCCATTCGTTTTGAGGCCGAGCAATACGTCCCCGTCCCTATCAGTGACTTATATATTGACTACGAAATTATCGGCCGCACCCCGGGTGGGAAAGCTGACGACCACGGTCATACTGATCTGCTGATGGTGGCCGCTCCTAGGGCAATTGTCGACTCTTACATCAAGCTATTTGATGCCCTAAACCTAGAGCTTAGCGCTATCGAAACTAGCCTCACTTCTATCGCGCGCTCGTTTTTAACATCAACCGCCGCCCAGCAAACAGTCCTAATGATTGATTTCGGCTCCCGCTCAGCCGACGCTGCAGTATTAAATAAAGTGATTCGACTAACTGGTAGCATTCCAGTCGGTGGTGATGACATTACTCGTAGCCTAGTGAAGTCGTTAAACATCAAGTTCGACCAGGCGGATGAGATCAAATACAAGTTTGGTATCGGGCCCAGTGGCTTACAGCCCAAAATAATGGAATCGCTCGATTCTACACTTAAAACCATGTCAGCTGAGCTAAAGAAGCTTCTTAAATTTTATCAGGAGCGCAGTGAGAACAAGGATCCTGTCACCCAGGTTTCCATCTCGGGTGGCACCGCTGGCATGCCCGGTCTGGCCGAATACATTCAAAAAGAGCTAGGACTGCCGGTCACTGTCACTAATCCATGGGCTGGCCTAAACATGGGTCACCTGCCAGCTATTTCAAAGGTTGAAGCGCCGATGTACGCCACAGCCATTGGCCTGGCGCTAAGAGGTGACCATGATTAACCTGTTGCCAACCGATATCAAGGAGCAAATTGCCTACGCTAAGCGGAACGCCATCTTGATGCGCTACATTTGGCTGGCGGTCATTGTCTTTATGGCATTGGCAGCCATTTTTGCCAGCTCAAATTGGTACTTAGGCAAACGGATATCGGAAGCCGAGAGCCGCACCAAAGACAAGCAGGCTCAGTTGCTTAGCTACACAGGCTTACAGTCCAAGGTAAAGCTCGCCAACCAGCGAATTTCCAGCTTAAAAGCACTTCAGACTAACCAGGCAAAATTATCGGCCGTCTTAAAAGAACTTGCCGCCCACACCCCCGCCGGCGCCTATATTACCAACATCACTTTGACTGGTGACGACAGCAAACCGGTCGGTATAGTGGCAACCGCCAATAGTTATAATGACGCAGTAGCACTACGCGATGCACTAGCTTCTTCGCCAAGGGTTTCCGAGGTAGATATAGCCACAGTTTCCCAGGTATCTGGGAAGTTCAACATCCAACTAAACTTGGGCTTTAAGCCGGGGCAGGCCAAGTGAAGCCGAAGCAGTTCTACTTTATTTTGACGGCGGTTTTGGCCGTATTAGTGCTTGGCGGTGGAGCCTATTACTACCTGGCAACTCAACACATTGATCAAAAAACAGCTGATCTAAGCAAAAAGCTGGCTGATGTCGAAGTTGTCGCTGCCCAAATTGATAATCTTGCCCAACTAAGCAAGCAGTACCAAAAAATCGAACCCGCGTTCAGCCGTCTTGACCAAGTGTTGCCGCGAAGCAAGCAGGAGTCCGAAGTCGTCTTGCAGCTAGATAAGCTGGCTTCAATTAATGGCATGAGCCTAGGCGGGGTAAACTTTCCGCCTTCAGCGACACTGCCATCGGCTACCACCCAAACCGAAAAAGTTGGCGACGCTCTAGCGGTTCCAGTTACAATTCAGCTTACGGGCAGCTATGAGCAAATGCAGGCCTTTTTACAGGGACTGGAAAAGCTAAACCGTTTCACAAACGTCACCACACTAGCTATCAACAAGGGTGAGAAACCAAAACTAGTAGCCTTCAGCCTAACTGTGCAGGTATTTTTAAAGCCATGAAGCAAGCACTGAACATCTTAACCAAACTGCGCAGTTTCTTAATTACGCTAGTGGTAATTGGATTATTTGGCTACGCCGCCTACCAGGTTTCTAAAATAGTGGCGGTAGCTCCAGACAAAGACTACCTCGACAAAGCCAAGGGCGACGCCAGTGCCCAGGTTGTTAAGTTGGATGTTAAAGCGGTGGATCAGCTAAAAAACCTGGTACCGGTCGATGTCAAAGTCGACTTGTCCAGTATTGGCAAATCAGACCCATTCTCACCGTAAGCTACGGTCGCTCGAAAGTGTGAGCTCGCTCGAAATTTTCGTGCTGGACGTCGATCTTATTGGCCACGCCCAGTGGATCTGGCGTGTAATAGAACAAAAAGTTTTCCGCGGTGCCAGCCGTCTCGATCTCGACCGTACCATAGTTAAAAATAGTCGCCAGCACACCCTTGCGACGGCCTTCGGCGTCTTGGATTTCATCAAGCGTCAATTTCGAAATAGTGCGACCGAATAAGCCCGCCTGCAAGACGCAAAAGATATGCAAATCGGTGAGTATCAAAATATTGCGTCGAAAGACCACCAGACCGGTCAGTGCGATCAGAATTGCAATAACAGCCGCCACAAATATCAGCATCGTAATCACAGACACTGGGAAAAACTTTGATACCTCGCCGGCATTAGCCAGTACCCAGCCAAATGCAAAGCTAAGCAGGGCCAAAACTACAACTGTCGCGATCAAGATCGGCAGGTAGTTGATGATGTGGCGATGCACGATGGTGACCACGTTTTCGCCGGGTTCGAGTTGGACGTCACTTGGCGGCATAGCGAGCAACCTCTTGATATGCTCTGATTATACGCCTGGCGCCAATAGCACTCCAGAGTTGTACTAAGTTCATCGGACCATCCGCCTCTGGCTGCTCATCATAGCGCTTAGCAACGCCGTTGTCGTCGTAGTGTAATTCCGGCACGGCACCTAGTTCTGACCAAGCTTTAATGCTGGCAGTTGCCATCGACTCGATAGCTTCAGTAATAAGGCCGGCTGTTTCAGAACGCCATTTTTTGCTTTTAGCTAGTTTTAATTGGCGTTCTAGGCCAGCTACCGTAAAGGCTGTTTGCTTGGTCCAGATAACGCGGCCGTGGTAGACAGTGGTAGGGTAGCCGTCATTTGCGCCCACTACGGTTGGACCAGACGGAGTATAGAAGTAATCGGCGTCAAGCAAACGCTGGCAAAAACTGACCACGTCGCCTTCATCGGGGTCGCCATAAAACATTTCGTAAGCCTCATCAGTGTGGTTGGCCATCAGCTTCTTATACTCCACGCCATCTTCTTCAGCCCTTATATCGTACAAAGCTAGAGCATAGGCCGGTTGACCATCGGGATTATTAAATCTAAACCAGTCTTTTACTCTCGCCCATTTTTCAATTAGCTGCTCAATTTCCTTGGCGTCCAACAGTAGCAGCTTGGCGTGACGATGCATAACCTTGAGTGCTTGCGGATAAAAGACAACATTAACATCATACGGCGCAATCACCGGGTGAATCCGCTTATAAGCCCCATCCCCGTCACGCCAATTACCGGCTGAAAAGTACGATTCGTCTTTGTGGCGCTTTAAAATGCCGGGAATTTTTTTAAAGGTT
>DATIHE010000048.1:0-3018 GCA_035481015.1 Candidatus Nanoarchaeia archaeon | reverse complement strand
ACGTCGCTAAGGTCGTTGCACAACTGGAACAGCTAATTCGAGCCAAATTTGAAAGTGGCTTTGCCGAAATTGCAAAATACTTCAACCAGTATTTCCAGCAACTGTTCGGGGGTGGTCGAGCCGAGCTAGTGCTGAACAATGCCGATGGTCAATTCGGCATTGAAATTTTGGCCGTGCCTCCCGGTAAAAAAGTTGAAAGCCTGGCGATGCTGTCGGGTGGCGAGCGGTCGCTAACTGGCATAGCCTTGTTGGCGGCCATCTTAGCTGCTAATCCCAGCCCGTTTGTGGTGATGGACGAGGTTGATGCGGCGCTTGACGAGGCCAACTCTGCTCGTTTTGCAGCCATCCTAAAGGACATTGCCAAACATAGCCAGCTGGTTGTCATTACACATAATCGTCAAACTATGCAGGCGGCGCACAGCTTGTTTGGTGTCACGATGGACGAGCATCATGTGTCGCGGCTACTGTCAGTGCGGCTAGAGCAAGCACGCGAGCTAGCTGCCAAGTGAGCTCCGTTGGTTGACTTTCGGCCTATTTCAAGCTAAAATCTAGCGGATTGTTATTAATGACCTGCCGAGCTATGCTCTGGCCAGCCTTCTCACTTGGCTCGGCCACGGCTATCGATCAGGTCGAAGTGAGAAAGGATAAAATGTTAGTTATTCGTTTGGCCCGAACCGGCCGTAATAAGTACCCGACCTACCGTATCGTGGCCGCTGAGTCAGCGCGTGCCGTGACCGGTAAATTCGTGGCCATCCTGGGCCACTACAACCCCCACACCAAGGAGTTGGTCATTAAGAAAGACCAGACGCTGAAGTATATTTCTAATGGTGCCCAGCCGTCAAATTCAGTCGTTAGACTTTTGCAACGCGAAAAAATGGAACTTCCAGCCTGGGTACAGTTAAAGACTAAGAACAAGGCACCTAAAAAGGAAGTTGCTGCCGAGCCAGAAGTAGCCGCAGCTCCAACCGAAGCTGTCGAAACCGTAGAGGCAAGCGAACCAGCACCTGATGCCGAACCAACCGAAGCCGTTGCCGAACAAGCCGCGGCCAACAGCGACACAATTCAAGATGATGCTGTTAAAGACACCGACGAAGACAACGATCATACCGAGACGGCTGCTACTGAGGCTGCTCAAGTTGAAGCCGCTATCGAAGGCGAAGCTGCCGCTGCTGATGCCGCCGTCGAAGCCGCCGAAGAAGCCAAGGAAGCTTAAAAGCTCCGTCGCACCATCAGTCGTTTTGCGATAGAATAAACTTACTGTAATGAAGAGGTTAGCATGGATGGTCAAGACAAAGAGTTTGTAGAGTATGTTGTAAAAGCACTAGTGACCAACCCGGACGCCGTTGTAGTTAACCGCAGTGTTGACGACATGGGCGTGCTACTCGAGCTGACTGTCGACCCGGCTGATATGGGCAAAGTTATTGGCAAGGCTGGCGCTACCGCCAAAAGCATTCGTACTTTGCTGCGCGTACTAGGTGCCAAGAATGATGCTCGTGTGAATCTAAAAATTGTCGAACCGGAAGGCGCTGAACCGCGTGAACGGACGGGCGAGCAGTCCGCTGAGCCTGTCGCCGAAGAACCAGTTCAAGAGTATGTCGAGCCAGAATCGGACCTACGTGAAAAGACCCAAAAAGAGATCGAAGAACTGGCTGATTTGGAACTCTAAAGAAAGACAACAAAGGAGCAGCCACGATCGTGAGCTGCCCTTTTATTTTAAACAATGAAGATCGATATCATCACATTATTCCCAGATATGCTCAAAGGCCCGTTCGATATGAGCATGTTGTGGAAAGCTCAAGATAAGGGGCTGGTGCAAATTAAACTACATGACCTGCGGCAGTTTGGCTTGGGACCACGGCGAACGGTTGACGACACACCTTATGGTGGTGGTGACGGTATGGTTTTAAAGCCTGAGCCGGTTTTCGCTGCAGTCGAAGCGGCCAAGCAAGCTAATCCCCAAGCCAAAGTCATCATCACGACACCTAGCGGCAAGAGATACGACCAAGCGGTGGCCAAAGAATTATCCCAGCTTGAGGGCTTGATACTGATTTGTGGCCATTATGAAGGCTTCGATGAACGTATCTTGAGTCTGGCCGATTACGAATTATCGATCGGTGACTACGTGCTCACCGGTGGCGAACTGCCGGCGGCTGTGATTGTAGATAGTGTTGTCAGGCTGATCCCCGGAGTGCTGGGCGGCGAACAAAGCGCCCACGACGAGTCGTTTAGCAATGGATTGCTGGAATACCCGCATTACACCAGGCCGGTGGAGTTTCGAGGCATGGAAGTCCCTAAAGTCTTACAAAACGGGCACCACGCCGAGATCGAAAAATGGCGCGAGGAACAAGCGATTAACAAAACCAAACGTAACCGACCAGATTTACTGAAGTAGTATAATCTGCTTATGGTTAGCGTTGTGATAGTCGCTCGTAACGAAGAAAAGCATATTGAAGCTTGTCTTGAAGCTTTGACCTATCAAACTACTAACCAGCCTTTCGAAGTTATTCTGGTGAGCCGTTCTGATGATAATACTAACCAAATAGCCAAACAATTTATCAAGCGATTGGATCTACGGATTCTCTCTCAACCCAAACCCGGCAGAGGAGCGGCCAGAGCCGTGGGCTTTGCGGCTGCCCGTGGCGATATTATTCTTTCAACCGACGGGGACAGCCAAACGCCAGCAGACTGGGTAGAGAAGCTGTCTACCAAACTGGAGCTCGGTAACGCCGTGGCCATCACGGGTACATGCCGAATCGATGATTGTGGTGCGTGGCGCAATTGGTGGTTTAATCAGCTTCAACCATTGTTCATGCGCTGTTATAAACTGGTCCAAGGACACTATTGGCTGACCGGTTCAAACTTTGGCATCAAGCGGCAGGCTTACGAAGCCTCGGGTGGGTTCGATCCGGCGGTAACTGATGTTGAAGACATTGATCTCGGCTTTAGGGTTCATCGTTTGGGTCGAATCGAAATAGCCAGAGACTGTCCTGTTCTAACTTCTGGTAAGCGCTTCCAAGC
>DATIHE010000047.1:0-2738 GCA_035481015.1 Candidatus Nanoarchaeia archaeon | reverse complement strand
TGCTGAACTGGAGGTGTCAATGTCGGTCGGTGTCGAAGTCTGTGTGGTAACTGTAAAGACCTGGTCAGCACCAGCAGTGCCCGTCGTGACAGCCGCAGTGTTATTCCAGTTAAAGCAGTACAAAGTACCAACTGTTAAGTTACCGCTGGGGAAAGTTACGGTTTGGCCAGTAACGTTAGTGGCGGTGCCGATGCCGATCCAGGCTGTTTGTCCAGGATCAAGGTTAGTAGTGTTGACTGTAAAGGTGCCAAAGGCACCCAGGGTCCAACCAGCCGGGAAAACCACTTCCACGTCGGCTTCGGTCGCCGCTGTGGCCGGGTTGGCGCAAACGCGGCCAGTCGTGGCCGTGGAGGCCGCAATACGATCGGAACGAACCATTACTTCAGCCAGCGTACCGGCGTGAGCGATCTCGGCGAAAAAAGGCGCAAAAAACTGCAGCAATAATACTGCAACCGCGATTAACCAAACTTTTTGATTTTTGAATTTTTGTAACATTTTTGTTTATAGCTCTTATGCTTATGTTTGTGTACAGTGTGTACCAACTAATTATTCTTGTCAAGTGTTTTTGCAAAGCTGGCTATTTAGATCTAGAAACTGCCAGCTGCAATTAAGCGCATGGTTTCCGTATAGTCACTGGCCGGCGGTGTCAAAGCCTTCGATTTAGCCTTGATGACAAAGGATGCTCGGCCGGCCGTGATCGGGTTGGAAGTTTGGTAGATAATGGACAGAATCGTGTTAACCAGCCCAACCGAACCAGAGCTGCCATTGTACGGCGAGACCGCCGCTATTGGCCCACCAGCTGACTGTGTAGCGCTGGCGCTTTGAATGCCATAGCCTTCAGTTAATGAAGCTAGATCGCCAGTCACTGCGGCAATGGTGTAGGAGACTGTGGCGCTATGTAGGCCGGCATTGGTCGCTGAACCGTAAACTTTGCCACCCTTCTCGGCATTGGTCTGAAAATCGACCCAGATACGATCAGTGCTGGTAGTGATAACGTTTTGAGTAATGGTGCCAATATTAGTGGCATAGGGCGGGCTGGTGTCACTATCAGTCGGCGAAACATCGATGTCAAAGCTCAACTGTTGAGCGACTGTGGCAGCTGAGGATACCGGACCGTAGCCGGATTCGGTGAATTTGCCTTGAGTCGCTTTGGCTTTGACATAGTAGGTCGTATTCGGTGTTAAGCCGATGACCAGGCCGCCGCTTGCCCCACCCCAAGTGGCATAGGTCTGATAGTCGGCCAGGGTTAGCGTCGAACCGATCGTATTGTCGCTCTTTATATAGTTAGTCGTAGCGAAGTTATCGGTGCTAATGGCCAGGGCGTAAAGAGCATCACTTGGGTTATTCTGCTGGTCAATCACGAATTTTAGCTTGTTGTAATAATTACTAGGGTTGGACAGGGTGATGATCGGCACGTTGGCTTGCTCGGTCTCGATAAAGCCCGGCTTAGAATTAACCGTGCTACCAGCCCCGGCTGACCCGTTAGTTTCACCGGCAATCCCCTGTAAGTTGTAGCTGGTAGACGTAGAAGTATTGGTGCCGCCGTTGCCAAAGCCAAAATTATTCAACTTAAAGTTGTTACTAGCGGGCACGGCCGCTAGCATAAATACGCAAAAAGAAAGAAACTTATTCATCCACATAACGCTTAGGCTTATTGTACGGCCTTAGGCCGTCAGCCGCAACAGATTAGCGCCACTTGAATGAGCTGCTAACAAGGCTGAATTCCGCGTCATAAAAACTCGGGTTGACGGTTTGGCTAGTCAAAGCGATAACTAACAATCGGCCATTTCGCCACACAAAAGCCGTCCGCTCGTAATTACCTTCTAGCCGGGTCATAACGACACCCGGCGTTTGGTCTATCGTCGCCGTCTCTTCTTTATATAGTTGGTGATTGCTGTGGCGATAGTAGTAGCTAACATCGTCTTCTAGCTTGGACGTGCTGTCGAGGGTGACGGTCAAGCGGTCAGAGTTAAGATTGGCTGTGGCGACAAGCAGCTCGGTTTCTAGGCGAGAAGGTGGTGGTTTATCTTTACCAACAATAAAATCGTATCGCCCTGGGTATCGTAGGCTAAAATATTTACCATCAAGTTGTTTAGGCGCTATGACCGGTGCTGGCGTATCGACCGACTCGCCGGTAGTCAGACTGCCTTTAGATGGTCGGCTGGCGCGGATGAATAGCAAGACTCCAACCGCTATGAGAATGACTACGACTATAAAGACGATTTTGCGAAGCTTGCTCATGCTGGAACTGGCGGATGCAAGCTATCGTGTTTCTTCTGTACCCACTCGCCCAACCAAAACGCCAACAACATGCCCAGAAATAGCACCCATAATGGCCAAGCTAGCTGTAGGTTAGTAGTGAAGCCGCCTGGCTTAGAGGTGGTTGGCGCCGCGGCTTTGACATCACGAACAATACCGGCCAGCTGCAAGAAGCCAACGTTGCCCAAGCTATCAACAGCCTTAATTTTGATGCTATAGCTGCCGCTTTCAGCTGCCTGAGCGTAAGTATGCTTAATCGTTAGCTTGCCGGCTTGGCCAAGGACACTAGGCTCGATCGAACCATCCCCCCAATCAACTTGAATAGCATAGGGTTGTTTACCGCGAGTAACTGTCAGCTGCCAGCTGATTTCACTGCCGGTGTAATAGCCTTTGTACAATACCTCGCTAGTGACGACCGGCGCTTCGCCGCTGCCCACTGGTCGGTCATAAAAAACAGTTACGGTGGTAGAGTCAGGGCC
>DATIHE010000046.1:0-6919 GCA_035481015.1 Candidatus Nanoarchaeia archaeon | reverse complement strand
GGTGCCGGAGGCGAAGGGATGGCGGAAAGCAGGAACGCCCACCTCCGGCACTTCAGCTCCGCGAGAGGCTCACTTCTCGCGTGCTGAGGTTATTGCAGAACTTGCCAGAGACGCGCGGGGAGCTACGTCTCTGGCAGTACCAGTGCGAGTCACACCACTCGCATCGGTTGCGTGATCTGGTCACGCCCCCTTGTCGGAATACCCACGGTCACCGAGAGGCGACCATTCGACTCCCAACAGAGTGTCGCCAATATACGCCTATGCTTACCCGTTGTCAATCCGGGCAAGGATCAGTTTTGCCACCTCAGCTGCGGGCGTTTTAGTGGTATCAATGACGAACGCGTCCGACGCCGGCTTCATCGGTGCTGCCGACCGACTGGCCTCGCGTTCATCCCGCTCTTGATCGGTCCGAGCCGCCAGTTCGCCATCTCGCTCCACCGCCCGGCGCCAGCGCTCTTCAGAAGTAACCGTCAAAAAGAACTTGTGCGGCGTTCCTGGGAAGATCACCGTGCCAATATCACGGCCCTCTAGAACTGCTCCGTTAGCTGCGGCTCGACGCTGCATTTCGACCAAACAACGACGCACTTTCGCCATTGCTGCCCACACTGATGATTCTGCTGTCACCTGGTGACTGCGCAAGTCCTGGTCCGACAAAACGCGAATGCCCACCCTGAAGTGGTCAGCGTCAACGAACCGAAACCGGTCAGAAGCCAGCAGTCTTTCGACATGCCGTACCATCCTGGCCTCGGCGTTAGGAGCGTCAGCGTCGAGCTTCAAACCTAACGCCAACCAACCAACTGCCCGATAAACCAAGCCGGTATTCAAATGCGGCAGATCCGACTTCGCAGCAACGATCGAGGCAACCGTGGATTTGCCGGTCCGCGTTGAGCCGTCAATCGCAATAATCCTGGGCAGACCGCCCACCTCCTCCGATCTAAAAGAACTCCCTCAGATCAAGAGTACGCCAAAAAAACCGTTATTTCCTAGCTTTAAGCGCTTTACGAGCCTGGCCAGCTTCGTCCCAAGCAATTTTGCCCTTATTGCCCTCGATCGACTTTTCGTGACCTTTGCCAAGTAGCAATATCGTGTCGCCAGTGGCGGCATTGCCAATAGCCGCCTGGATGGCCTGTACACGATCATGAATTAGATATAGGTCCTCGTTCAGCACCTTTCCCTCTGCCCTGGCGCCATCGCCAATTTCGTGCAAAATTCCCAGCCCGTCCTCATCACGATCGTCCTCTTCAGTCACAATTACGACATCACAGTACTTGCCAGCCACTTGGCCTTGAGTTTTGCGTTTAGCTTTATCGCGACGTCCAGCTGATCCAAAAACGGCAATCAAACGGCCTTTAGTCAGCGGCTTCATCTCTTGAAACACTTTTTCGAAAGAGTCTGGCGTGTGTGCATAGTCGACAATTACCGAGAAATCTTGGCCCTCGTCGATAACGTTCATACGCCCCTCGACGCTGTCTAGCGAGGCAATCCCCTTCTCTATCTGCGACGTTGTCAGCCCGACCGTCAAGCCCGCTCCAGCGGCCGCGAGAGCGTTATAAACGTTGAAACTACCTGGCAAATTAACCTTGATGTCCAGCGATTCTTGAGCACTTTGAACCTCAAAATGGCTGCCAACAGGCGTTGTGACGATATTTTTGGCCTTTAGATCCCCTCGCTTAATGCCGTAGCTGACTGCCGTCTTAACACTACTGGCAAACAGCTGCCCAGACGGGTCGTCGGCGTTAACAATGCCGGTTTGAAGTCCCCTTTTGTTACGCCCGGCCAGTTTAAACAGCTTCCATTTGGCATCGCGATAACGATCGGCCGTCCGATGATAGTCTAAATGCTCGTGCGTGACGTTGGTCATGACGGCGATACTATACGGAATGCCCCAAACCCGGTTTTGGGCCAAAGAATGGCTGGTAGTTTCCAAAACTAGCCAATCAAGCCTAGCGTCTTTAATAAGCTTAAGCTTACTTTGCAAAGCAAAAGCGGTAATAGTGGTCATGCGGGTTGGGTTGGGCTTTGGCCCGTTCCCCAAATCGATCGAAATCGTCGTCATCATGCCGACTTTATACCCCGCATCCCGAAGCATAGCCGTTATTAATGTGCTTGTGGTTGTCTTGCCATCAGTACCCGTGACACCGATGATCTTCAGGTTATGCGCCGGAAAACCGTAGCGAATGTTAGCCAAAACCGCCTCTAGCAAATGCCCATAAGGCTCAATGAAACGAAATAGTGGCTCGGGGATGATTTTTTTTACAAAATCTCGCATGGTGCTAGTAGAATAACTGCTTTTTAACTCGGTTGGAATAAATCATGGCCGCCCGTTCACCGAGCTTGGTCCATAGGCCATACTTGCTACTTAACGGCAGATCCCAGGTACCAACATACTCAGTAACTTCAGAATTGAAGCCGGTCTTGAATAATACCAAGCTGTGCAGCGGATGTGATTCGTCATCTAGCCGGTCAGCTGGTGGCACGCCGTGCAGATCATAAAACTCGACACCCTTATTCTTCAAAAGGCGCATAACTTCCCATTGCAACAGATAAGGTGCCTGCAGATTGCTGTGCTCGCGGGTCGAGCCGCCGTCTTTATACAAACCTTTTTTGCCCAGAAAAGTCACGAAATCACCGGCCAACACTTTGCCTTCGTACTTGGCAAAGAATAGCTGACCACTCCCGGCTTGAGCGTGCAGCTTCCAGAAAGTTTCAAAGTAGTCATAACTGCGCAGATAAAAACCCGCTCGATCACGAGTCGCCTGCATCAGCGCGTACATCTGTTTTAGATTGGCGTCAGAGGCTTCGGCAGCCTCTATCAGCACTCCGTGTTTTTCGGCATAACGTACGTTATAGCGGGTTTTTTGCCTAAAGGAAGCCAAGATTTCATCCTCGCTAGGTCGTAGGTCGACTAAAACCGTGGCGGTTTGATTGAACTGGATGTCGCGAACTTTGACCAATCCCAACTTGCCTAGCGCCTGCTCGGCCTCGGGCGACTTAAGAATTTGGGGCTCACTCTTTATTACGAAGGCGTTACCAGCATCAGCCTTGTTGGCCGTAATGAACTCTGAATATTGGTCTGGAGTCACTGTTCCAGGGCCCTTAGGAACGTATTTAAGCTCGCCTAGGCCCCAAACCGGCCTGGTGAGGTATAAGACAGCGGTTTGCTTGCCCGCTGCGTCTAACAGGCCGTAAAACGGCTTAAAGCCAAACTGGGCCTTGGTCTCGGCAAAAGCCCTGCCCTGCAACGGATCACCACCATCTGGATTAGCCGACACCAGCTCATCCCAGCGCCCGATTTCTTCTGGTGTGGCCGGTCTCACTTAACTATCCCTCGCTTTAAGAACCGTCGTCCCAACGGCTTTAAAGCCGGCAGCAGCATGGTCCAGGCCATGTAATCCAACGGTTTCAGCACTTTGTCATAGCTGCCCACGTAGTTTGTCTCGTCCGGTCCAAAGCCAGCCTTGAACTGGCTGACACCCTCGTTTAAGCGACCACTGAAGTCATAGAGCTTCTGGCCGTCCTGCTGGGCTCTACGAATGGCCTCCCATTTTAGCAAATAGTTGGCTTTAGTTTCGCCTCCGATATGAGTGACGCCGCCGTAAAGCTCCAATGCCACCCCTGCGCCGTTTATAACCCACAAAAAGGCCTCGACTTTGCCATCGACTTTGGCATAGTACAGATGGCTGTTTTGGCCATAAAACTCGTGCAGCTTGCGGTAATAATCAAGGGCGTGCAGACCAAAACCAGCCCGCTGAGCGGTATCACGATAAACCCGCCAAAAGTCGCTTAGATCACCCTGCGAAGTCACCAATTCAATTTCTACGTCATTGCGCTCGGCTTGCCTGATATATTGGCGAGTTTTGGAACGCATCGCCGCCATTAGCTCATCTGCCGACTTGTTTAAATTAATCGTGTAGGTTTTAGATAATAAGATTTCTTCTTTAGCTGGCTTCCAGTCAGCTGGCATATCGGCAGAAGTCCAGGCGGGCTCGATCTTTAAATAAACCGCGCCTTGCTCTTTAGCGTAGTTGGTCAAGGCCGACAACAACGCCATGGTCGGCCTGGCACTAGACACACAAAGCGGTCCGCGCGGAACGTAGGCAACGGTTTTGCGGGTTTTGGGTATTGGGAAAAACAGTACCTGCGCACCAAATTCACCACTACGCAGCCGAACCGCCCGCCAGCCGTTGTGACGTTTTAGCTCACCCCAAGCCCACAACTGCAGCGGATGGCCGTATTCATGGCTTTCAACAAAGGCATCCCACTCAGCAGGATCGGTGATTTCGCTTAAGTTCATGCGCTTATTGTACCAGCCTGGCCTGGCGGCTATACTGGCTACCGATGAATATCCTAGGTATTGAAACAAGTTGTGACGAGACGGCGGCGGCGGTTGTGGCAGACGGCCACAAGCTTTTGAGTAACGTGATCGCGTCGCAAATCGACCTGCACGCTGAGTTTGGTGGTGTAGTGCCCGAAGTCGCAGCTCGTAGTCATATCGAAAAGATGCTGCCGGTGGTTGATAAAGCTATTAAACTGGCCGGTTTGGATTGGAAAGATATCGACGGCATTGCTGTCACGGCTGGTCCTGGCCTGCTTGGCTCGCTTTTGATAGGCGTGCTGACCGCCAAGATGCTATCCGAAGTTAAAAAGAAACCCCTTTATAGCATTAACCATGTCGAGGCGCATGTATACGCCAACTTTATCGGCACCGAAAACCCGCCACAGTTCCCTCTTTTGGCCCTGGTTGTATCTGGTGGTCATTCACAGTTCGTCCTATTTCAAGACCACCATGACTACAAAGTTCTGGGTCAGACTCTGGATGATGCGGCCGGCGAGGCTTTTGATAAGATCGCCAAGTTATTGGATCTCGGTTTCCCTGGTGGCCCAGCCATCGCCAAGGCCGCTTTGGACGGTAATGAAAACGCCTACAAGCTACCCAAAGCCAAGCTAGGCAACGACAGCTTAGACTACAGCTTCTCGGGGTTGAAGACGGCTGTACTAAGGCAAGCTCAGGAGTTGGCTGGAGCCGATCACACTCTCCCCTCTTCCCAAGTCGCTGCGAAGCTGTCCGTTGATCAAAAGAACAACATAGCCGCCTCCTTCCAAAAAACTGTGGTCGATACCCTAGTTGATCGCATGCTGTACGCCTTTGAGAAATACCAGCCCAAGTCAGTTGTCATCGCCGGTGGTGTCGCAGCTAATCAGAAATTGCGCGAAGAGTTGAGCAAACGCCTACCAATCCAAATCGACTATGCGCCAATGGAACTTTGTACAGACAACGCGGCCATGGTGGCTGCGCTTGGCTATCATTACGCCCGAGAGAACAAACAAATTACACCTGAACAACTAGTTGCAGATAGCTCGCTTTCAATGTGAAAGCAGTAATGGTTAACTTTAGTACTCACTCCAGATACTGAACACATTTAAGCTTATGCGTTTTCACAACGAAGATGCTTGCTCGCTGGCATTTTGCTAGAATTGACTAATGGAGCTCGACAAGGCTTACGAGCCACAAAAATACGAGTCATACATATACAAGCTCTGGGAAGATTCCGGGGCTTTTAAACCTGTCGAGAGTTCTGACAAAGAGCCCTTTTCGATCATTCTTCCCCCGCCCAACGCCAACGGTGACCTGCACCTAGGCCACGCCATGTACGTCGTTGAGGACATCATGGCACGTTATCACCGTATGCTAGGCCACCCGACTCTTTGGCTGCCGGGGGCTGATCATGCTGGAATCGAGACCCAGGTGGTTTACGAACGCTTGCTAGAAAAAGAAGGCAAAAACCGTTTCGACCTTGGTCGTGAGCAGTTTTACAAAGATGTCATGGCCTTCACTCGCAAGAACATCGGCAACATGTACGCACAGTTACGATCACTTGGTTTTAGCGTTGATTGGAGCCGGGCTAAGTTCACGCTGGATGATGACGTGCTGAAAGTCGTTACCGATACTTTTAAAAAGTTGCATGATGATGGCTTAATCTATCGTGGCAATCGCATCGTTAACTGGTGCACCAGCTGCCAGTCATCGTTTGCCGACATTGAGGTCAAGTACGAAGACCGCGAAGACGCTATTTACACTCTCGATTACGGCACGGTTCAGATCGCCACTACTCGCCCAGAGACGATTTTTGCCGATAGCGCCGTAGCAGTTAATCCAGACGACAAACGCTTCACTAAACTGGTTGGGGAAAACGCCACGATTCCTCTGATTAACCGGCCTTTGCCGATCATTGCTGATAAGCATGTTGACCCTAAAACCGGCACCGGCGCCTTGAAAGTCACTCCCGGTCATGACCCTAATGACTTCGAGATCGGCCTGCGTCACGACCTGCCACAGATTAGCGTGATTGATCTAAATGGCACTATGATCAATGTCCCAGAAGAATTGCTTGGCTTACCTGTTGAGAAAGCTCGCAAGAAGACTCTGGAGATGCTCAAAAACGCTGGCGCCTTGGTTAAAACCACTCCCTTACGTCACAGCGTTGGCACACACGGTCGTTGCGGCACGGTTATTGAGCCGTTGATCACAGAGCAGTGGTGGCTAAAGGTCGAATCACTAGTCGGTCCGGCTATTACTGCAATTGAGTCTGGCGAAATTAACATAGTCCCCTCTCGTTTCAAAAAAGTCGCCTTAAACTGGCTTGAAAACCTGCATGACTGGAATATCAGCCGGCAAAACTGGTGGGGCATCCAGATTCCGGTGTTTTATAAGACTTCGAATGATCCCAAAAAGGATGCCTACCTTGTAGCAACAGATGTGGCTGAGGCTGAAAAGTACTACGGCAAAGGCAATTACCGCGCTGAAACTGATACTTTTGACACCTGGTTTAGCAGTGGTCAATGGCCTTACGCCACCCTGATGGCGACCGGCGACATGGACCGGTTCTACCCTACTAGCGTCATGGAAACCGGGCGCGAC
>DATIHE010000045.1:0-3789 GCA_035481015.1 Candidatus Nanoarchaeia archaeon | reverse complement strand
AACGCTTCGACTGTAGTTAATATCGCTGGCGGTACCAGCGGCAGTTCAAGCGGTGCCTCGGGTGTAGTTATTGGCAATGCCACCACCGCCGCTACCCAGACCAACCTACAGCTGGACTCGGCCAATGGTAGCAGCGACGTTGGCACTTGCAGCGCGACCGTTAACCAGGGCTCGATGTACTACAGCACCGCCACTAACACTATCCGTGCCTGCTCCTACAGCGCTTGGTCCGATGTAGTAACCTCGGCTGACATGGGACTCCAGGCCTTTGGAGTTGTGACGACATCGGGCAGTAACCCAGGCGACCTAGTACCAGTTACCGGCTTCAACAATGGTCCCTGTAAGGTAGCTATCACCGGTACCACTCAGGTAACAGTTAGCGCCTGCACTGCCTATAGCGGCGGTCGCAAGGTCGTCGTTACCAGCACAAACCTGGCCGTCACTACCGTAGCCAGTACCACCGAGTATCAATGGGTCTGTTTGACCGGTACTAATGGCGCGCCGGCTATAACCGCTGATAGTACTTCGCAGACTGCAAACCAACCGACTTTCTCGGCTACCGCCCCCGTTGTTTGCCTGGCCAGAGTAGAATCTAACGGTGGCTTGCTAAACTTAACGCCTAGCATAAATGCCTTAATCGACGTCAGACCGTTTTCAACAGCCGTAATGACTGCCGTTAACATTGTGACGACCGCTCCGACGCCGGGCATGCTAGTAAAATTAAATGGCACTCTCGGACAATATGTACCGACCTCAGCTACTAGCGATGTCATTGCCGGGGTTGTGTTAGCCACTGACGGCAGTACCACAGCGAATACTATCAACGCCATCATCGCGCTGTCTGGCCCGGTTAACATTAGAGCCAGTGCCGGAACCGTTAACCAGTATATTTTGCCGACCACTACAGCAGGAGTGGCTAATACCAATGCCACGGCTGGTGCCACCATCTACAATAACGCCGGTGTGGCTCAAAGCAGCTTTAGCAACACCTGTAGCAACAATGCTGACAACTGTCGCGCCTTCGTCTTTACTAACTTAAACATTCGCTAATGAAGAAGTTCTTTAAGCGTTTCGTGCCCCTGCTTTTGTTGGTTGTAGTCATTGCAGCCGTCGTCGAGTATGCCCATGTGCGTCAGACCACCAAGCAAAATATTGTGCCAGCGCAGATCAAGAAACAACTGGCTATGCCTAGCCTAGTACCAGCTGAGAAATTTGAAAGCTACGTGCTAAACCAAGACTCAATAAAATATGATGATAAGCAGAAATTACTCAGCTATTCGTTAACCAGCCCTGATAACAGCGTTACTGTCACGGAACAGCCTTATCCAGACGTATTGATTTATGAAAAACTAAAGAACGGTATAGGTCAGTATCGTGATATCGATACTCAGGCAGGCAAGGTTACTTTAGGCCGACCAAAAGACGGCGGGGGAGTGCAAGTGGCGGTTTTAAACTATCACGACCAAACGCTGGTATTTGCTAAGCCGCAAAAAGATTTAACTGACGATCAGTGGAAGCAGTTATTTGATAGCCTGGAACCAATCAAGTGATCCATCATAAGCATAGTGGCCATCGGATGCCGCACGAGCACACCAGTTATGCCGCGCTTGGGTTCGTGGTACTGGTGGTCGGGATTATTATGGCCGCTGCAAGCCCGCCAGCCAAGGCTGTGCAGGGCGACATTAATGTTAACGCCAGCACTCTGACGGCGGCACCGGTGGTCGTTCAACCAGCTGCTGCCACCGGCCAAACCACCAAATCACCAGAGGGCTCGCTAACTTTCCTGTGGCCTTTGTACGGCGGACTGGTATTTGTACTGGTTAGTTTCTGGCTCGGCGAGCGCTACGCCCAGTGGTTTATAAAGCGGCGGCTTAATCGTCAGGGGTACATTTGAAAAGTCTGGCTGGCCCGGGAGTCATGAAAACACTGGCCACAGTTGAAACCAAGTTTAACTACCTCATTCAGCAGTAGAAGATTTAGGCGTAAAAACTGTTGACACCATAAGAGTTTTGTGTTAAATTAAGGCCAACTTCAAGTAGCGAGAGGGTGGGCTACCACACGAAGTCTCGCGAATGGGCGTTTTGCCAACAAAAGCGTTTTAACCAAAATGCTTTTTGTCGAAACGGCTAAA
The DNA here is from genome assembly GCA_035481015.1 of Candidatus Nanoarchaeia archaeon. Lineage (GTDB taxonomy): Bacteria > Patescibacteriota > Saccharimonadia > UBA4664 > DATIHE01 > DATIHE01. The sequence goes on along the minus strand of DATIHE010000045.1, from coordinate 1,658 downwards.
GCGGTTTGTGCACCGAAAAGGCACAATAGTAGCAACTAAACGGAGAACCCAGCGATGGCAGGAACCAAGAAAGGTGGCCAGAAGGCCGCCTCAACCAACAAGCAGCGTTACGGGCTTAACTTCTACATGGAGATCGGTCGCCTAGGCGGTACCAAGAGCCGCGGCGGTGGATTTGCCAAGAACCGTGACCTAGCCGTAGAGGCTGGTCGTCGTGGTGGCCGCGCTAGTCGCCGCCGCAAGGCCGACGGCAGCGAGGCTTAAGCACAAAAAACTCCCCTAGGGGAGTTTTTTGGTACCGGAGCGTAAAATCCGGCTGAGGGCCGGGTTTTTAGTATTACAGGTGGGAATGCTCCAGGTGGCGGAAACGCTCGACCACTTTACGGGTCACGCGTCGATCTTTGCGCCAGTTAACTTCCCAGCTGCTGCCGCAGGCGAAACAGCCATAAAAGTCACGATCCTTCTGCAGGCTAAAGTTGGCACAGTCAGGGCAGGTGGCGCGCTTGGAAAGCCAGTTGTCATAGGTGGCAATGGCTTGGGTTACGTGTTTTTCGTCAATCTCGACGCCATACTGCGGCGCCATGTGCCGGGCAAAGTCCCAAGCGTCCATTTCCATCTTTAAAAGCTCCATATCGTACTTGTAAGTACGATGCTTCAAAAATGCATGACCCATCTCGTGCAATAGCCCCATTTTGCCACGATTAGTCTTAATACTCCGGGTATCGAAAGTGATGGTGTTGGATAGGGGTGAGTACATATAATAACGACCGGGCACGAAGTCGTATTCAGGGAAATTTTTTAAGAACTCCACGCTCACCCTCCTTAATTAAAATTAATTATAGGCCGATTCACTATTTGCGACTAGCATAAGCGTAATGGCTTCAAAACGCTGTTTTATCCACCGTTTTTCCTTTGTTTCCGGCTTCGCCGCAATATTTCTTCTAGTACTTTTGCCGCCAAAAGTAACCAAAACCTGCCGGCCGCACGTCCACACGAAGCACTGAAAGTACTTGTCCTTTCTCAGGCTGCGGACAGTGCCCAGAAACAATTAAGACACTACCTCGCCAGTCTCAGAAGCAGACAAGTACTTTCAGCTTTCGGTGGCCGAAGGCCGGTGTTTCCAGGGAACAGACGCTAGATATCGCTTTCGGAAAGGGGCATCCGGCCCTCGGCCGAGCCGGTAGGCAGGACTAATCTTTAGCTTCCATTATGCCCAGAGCATGTCTGGTGGCTTGTCTAGGTTAAGCCTCAGGATGCTAATTGGTAGGTAGAGTTCCGCCAGACAAACCAAGCTAAAGCTAGCTCCTGACTAACCGCCGCTTGGACGCAAGGCCGGCACTTTTGTCTTACTTTTGGTGGCAAAAGTAAGGAGGGAGAGGGAGAAAGTGTAGAGCGAAGCGATTATTTAGCCCGACGGGCGAGTATAAGGGCCCCATCCAAGGCCGCGCGTTCAACCCTTTTTGCCGGCAAAACTGGCGGCATAGGGTAAAGCCGTGACCCGTAATGCTCCAAATACTTAGCCAAAGGCTTCTTAAAACGGTTGTAGTGAACGCTAACGCCGCCACCCAAGACCACCTTGTCTGGAGCGGTAATCGCGATAAGTCCAGATAACCCAACCGCCATATCACGGGCGATTATATCCCATGTCGCCGCGTCCTTTA
>DATIHE010000044.1:0-26239 GCA_035481015.1 Candidatus Nanoarchaeia archaeon | reverse complement strand
AACTAACCTACAAAAAGAGAAGCAAGAGGCCAAAGAAGTCGTCGAAGGCGAGCAGTGTGGGCTCAGTATCGAAACCACTACGCCAATCGAGATCGGCGACATCATCGAGTTTTATACTACCGAAACCCACGCCCGCAGGCTGTAGGTAAAACATGAGTCAACGCATCGCTAAAGTCGAAAGTTTAGTGCGCCAAACTGTGGCCCCGCTTTTAGTTGAGCTGATGGGCAAGGAAGGTGCTTTAGTTACAGTTACAGCCGTCGATGTGTCACCTGATTTGCGGCATTCCAGCGTTTGGGTGGGCAGTGTTAATGACGATGAGGCTGTTTTTGAGCGCGTACTCGAGCAGCGACCTGAACTACAACGTCAGTTGGCCAGCGTTATGACCACCAAATTTGTGCCCAAAATCAGCCTGCGCCACGATGCTGGCGGCCGTTACGCTGACCATATTAATCGGCTGTTGCACGATAATTAGCTAAAGCTTGTGGCCGGCCAGGAAAGCATTGCCGGCCATTTCTGGTTTGCCAGCTGGTTTCAGGCTCTCAACCACTAGCGCACCGTCACCACAACAGACTGCTAGTTGCCCGTTGGGCGTACGGAAAGGTATACCGGCTCCAGAACAAGCGCGGGCATCAAACAGAGTGTCCTCTAATATGCTAGCCCTAGTTATCGTAACTTCCTTGCCAGCTAGAGTAGTACGACTGCCCGGCCAACCTAGGTAAGCGCGCACTTGCCGCTCAATTTCAATCGCCGAATGCTGCCAATTAATCGTTCCATCGGCTTTTTGAACCTTTTTTGTCATCGATGGAGTAATTTTTGTGTTCTGAGAAAGAGGCTTGATAGAGCCAGAAACGTACTCGGGTAATGTTTCTTGAATAAATTTATTGCTCAAAGCGACTAAACGATCGGTCAGTGAATTTATTGTCTCATTGGGTGCCACATTTAGTTTGGCCTGCCCCACAATGGGTCCATTATCGAGCTGTTCTTCGACCAGCATTAAGCTCACGCCAGTCTCGCTATCACCATTCAAAACCACCGCAGTTATTGGGTCGGCGCCACGGTATTTAGGCAAGAGTGAAAAATGACTGTTAACAATGCCCAGCTCAAAGTTGTCGATCACCGAGCGGGGAATAATAATGCCGTAATCGACAACTAAACCGATGCGACTCTTGAAGTGTTTGGTCTGAAATAACTCGGCTAGCTCCTGTTTGTTAGCCGGGGTGTATGTCTGTAAGCCCTGTTGCTCGGCCCAATCCTTTACCGGTGATTCATGTAGTCGTCCGCCAGGCGTGCTTACTGCTGGCTTGGTAATGATAGCTTCCAGGTTGAAGCTATTTTTGATGCCTTCCAGAGTCATCAGGCTGACTGGTCCAGTGCCAAAAAAAATTACCTCATCCTTCAATACTTGTCTCCAGCTTGGTAAAGTGACCATCGGCCTCAAGTCTAAACAGCTTGTCGGGATCCTCGATGTGGTCGACAAAAACTATGCCGTTGGTGTGGTCCACTTCATGCTGGAACACGCGAGCCATAAACCCCTCGACCGTTAGCCGCACTTCTTTGCCATCCAGATTCAAAGCCTTTATTTTTACCTTGGAATGACGCGGCACCGAACCATAAATACTAGCCACGCTTAGGCAACCCTCTAGCTCTTCCTCGATTTTCCCCTCAACTTTAACAACCTCGGGGTTTATGAAGACTGAAAAGCTAGTATCGGCTTTATTTTCCAAGTCATTACGGATCACGATTAGCCGATAATTCTTGCCAATCTGAACAGCCGCCAACGCGGCGCCGACCTCGTGCTCACGGGTTGCCTCCCAATCGAGCGTGGCCGAAACCATATCAGCGGCCAGCTGCTTAATTTCACCATCGACATGCGAAATACGCTTCGATTTTTGTCGCAAAAGCGGGTTGGGGAGAGTAATAATGTCGTGTCTAGTCATTTTATAAAAGGTTAACTGGGTCAAGGTCGGCTGTCCAGCCGGCCGGCGTCGCGGCTGCAACTCCGATTAATGACTGCCGACTGTGGCTGCGAGCAATGATTTGCCAAATATAGCGGCCGCCTTGCACTTCGCGAAAAGCGGGGGCCGGTCCGGACAAAGCGACCCCTTGTAGTCCCCTTAGTTGCTCAGATAATTCCTGTGCTCGGCGCTGGGATGTCTCAGCAGTCTTAGCGCCAAAACTCAGCTTTAATAAGTAGGTAAAAGGTGGGTAGTGCAGTGCTTGCCGACCAGCTAACTCAGTCGTAGCAAACCGCTCATAATCATCTTCAGCGGCGGCCATGATGGCCGGATGATCCGGCGAGTAGCTCTGAATAATTACTTGACCAGCCCGATCGCCGCGGCCAGCCCGGCCCCTTACCTGGGTAATTAGCTGAAAAGTGCGCTCGGCAGCGGTAAAATCAGGCACATTTAGCATGGTGTCGGCCGATACAATGCCCACGGTATCAAGCATCGGCAAATCCCAGCCCTTTGCAACGAGTTGGGTACCGATTAGAATATCGATTTTGCCGGCGTTTAATTCACCGTACAACTGATGCAAGTAGGCTGGCGTTGAGCTATCCCGATCCAGCCTCGCCAGCCGCGCTTCGGGCATTAAACGCGCCATTTCGGCCTCGATGCGTTTGGTGCCGCCGCCTAGGTAGCGCAGGTTGGTGCTTTTATCATCAGGACAAATGGCCGGCGGCGTCTGGCGGTAGTTACAGTAGTGGCAGACCAGCTTCATATGGTCGGCGTGAAAGGTAATAGCAATGCCACAGTTGGGGCAACTCGCCACCCAGCCACAATCACCGCAAATTAGCGAGCTGGCGCTGCCGCGGCGATTAATAAACAATAAGCTCTGACGTCCCTCGGCAAGAGTCGACTTAACCGCATCCAATAAGGGAGTTGAGATAAAACGACTAGCGTTTAACAGCGTTTTGTCACGCAAGTCGACAACTGTTGGAATTGCCGGCGTTATCCGATTGGCCCGCTCAGTCATCTCTAATAGCTTTATCCGGCCCTCCTTCGCCCAAAAGTACTGAGTTACTGCCGGCGTAGCACTGCCCATCACCAGTTTGGCGCCAGCTAAATGTGCCAGTTTAGCAGCGGCGGCGTCGGTTTGGTACTTGGGGCTTTGTTCTTGTTTGTAAGTCGTCTCATGACACTCGTCCATGACGATGATGCCGACTTTGGCTAGTGGCAAAAACAAGGCTGACCGCGGGCCAATGACTACCTGCGGTTCCTCGGCAATCAGTGCTCTAAACCAAGCTGAGCGGCGGCCAGCCGGTGTCAAACCAGAATGAGTCGGGATGACTGCTCCAGGAAAGGCAGTTTTAAACCTGGCCTCAATTTGGGGTGTGAGGGCAATTTCGGGCACCAAAATAATGGCCGAGCGACCCGATTCGATCGATTTGCGGGCCAGTTCAATATAAACCTGGGTCTTGCCACTGCCGGTGATACCGTGCAGCAAATAACTAGTCTCTTGGCCGTTCCAGACGGCGTCTAAGGCCGCTTGTTGCGCTTTGTTGACCCCTGGCTCCTCAAATCCTTCTGGCTCAGGTAGGGGCTTCTTGCGTGGTGAGGCGGCCTTGGTCTCAAGCCCAGCTGGTAACAAGGTCTGCCAAACTGCCTTAGGACTAGCCAAATAATAAGAAGCCAGCCATTTGGCTAGCTCCACCAAGTGAGCGGGGATTAGGGGTAGTTCAATCAGCCGTGTCACTGGCTTAGTCTCAAAAGTGGGTTTCTCAGCCTCGGCTATAACTACGCCCAAGCTTTTCTTGCGCCCAAATGGCACTTCAACTAGCTGTCCCATTGCCAAATCGTCGCCGTACTCGTATGTGTAGGCGAATTCGTCAGCGCCACCTGATTCGGTAGGGGAGATTAGCCAGTATTTTTTAGCTTTCGTCATGTTTTAAGTATAACAACCAAGCTGTAAAGCCTTGACAAAAGTATAAGAATAATGTATACTTTTCGCCAACACAAAGTTCGCTGTTATACCCCTCGACCTGAAAGGAACAATGTGAGCGCATATGCGGAGTGCGGTAGGTGTTCCGCGCTGTACAGTCTGGTTCATCCAGTCGAAGACATTGAAGATCTGAAGAACGATCCGGTCTTCGCCGTCGATTGGCCTTACAGCAACTGTCTGCGTTGTCTGGTGGAGCATCGCCTTAAGGGCGAAGTCACCACGTTTTCTCCGGAGCTGATCGAAGAGTGCACCATCCGCTTCGACTGCGACCAACAACTCGTCCAACGAGTCATCGACTGCGTCGCCGCTGGGCATCAAACCACCGGCGCATTGGAGTGTCCCGACTGCTTCTCCGCAGCCATCAAACAAGCGGCTAGCACTAACTAGCCACGCCAACGACCCCCGAGGACCCCCGTCCGCGGGGGTCCTTTCTTTGACTGCTTGGCCGCGCTCGTCTAATCTGATATATTCGGATAACGAGCAATGAAAAATATCAGATTCAAATTCGCCCTTATTTTAGTACTTGCTGTGGTAGCGGCCGTTTTGGCTTACCCGCGCGAAGACGTCGTTTTGAAAAAGATTGGCTTAAAGAACGCCAAGCTCCAGGTGCGGCAGGGACTCGACCTGCAAGGGGGAGCGCACCTGGTTTACCAGGCCGATTTATCAAAAACTGCCTCGGGTGATAGAACTACGGCCGTTAACGGCTTGGTTGACGTTATTCAGCGGCGTGTAAATCCGGCCGGAACTTCTGAGATAAATGTTCAGCAGTCGGGTAGTGACCGCGTCATCGTCGAGCTGCCCGGCGTGACAAATCTCACCGATGCCATCAATACCATTGGCAAAACTGCTCAGCTAACGTTTTTGGAGCAAACCAGTGCCCAAGTTGAGCCAATAGCTACCGACCTGACTGGTAAGGACTTTAAATCTGCTACGGCTGATATCGATACCACAACCTCGCAGCCAATCATTAGCTTCGAGTTCAAGAGTGACGCGGTTAAAAAGTTTGCCGATTTAACCACCCGAATCAATCAGGAGCAGGGGCGACTGGTGATTATGCTTGACCAAGACATCCTGTTTAACGGCACGGTGTCACAGCCGATCACTGATGGTCACGGCCAAATGCAGGGTTTTAACGATATCCAAGTTGCTAAAAAGACCGCCGTGCTGTTAAACGCCGGCGCGCTGCCGGTACCGATCAGCTTGGTTGAACAGCGCACGGTTGGTGCTACGCTTGGCCAGGAGTCGGTCCAAAAAAGTCTGGTGGCTGGAATGATCGGCCTGCTCATCGTCGCCCTGTTCATGCTGTTGTACTACCGACTGGCCGGCCTCGTTGCTGTCAGCGCGCTGGCCATCTACACCGTGCTAACTCTAACCATTTATAAGCTCAGTGTTTTTACACCCTATGCCATTACGTTGACGCTGGCCGGTATCGCTGGGTTTATCTTGTCGATCGGCATGGCGGTTGATGCCAACATTCTGATATTTGAGCGCATGAAAGAAGAAGTGCGGACTGGCAAAAGCTTGACTGCCTCGATCGAGGCCGGTTTTGAGCGGGCTTGGACTAGTATCCGTGACAGCAACGTCTCGACTCTCATTACTTGCGTAATTCTATACGTCTTTGGAACTTCGGCGCTTATCAAAGGCTTTGCTGTCACACTTGGTCTTGGTGTGGTGATATCGATGTTCACAGCCGTTGTTGTCAGCCGTACCTTCCTTCGTATGCTCATCCGAACCAAGGTTGGTCACAAGGGTCATTGGTACGCCCTGCCTCAGGAGGACATAGCGTGAACATAATTGGTCGTCGTAAAATCTGGTACGCTATTTCGCTGGTTATCATCGTGCCCGGCACTATCTCACTGTTTACTCACGGCCTGCGCCTGGGCATCGATTTTAAAGGCGGCAGTTTAATGGAAGTGTCTGGTCACGCCGACCAAAACCAATTGCGGACACTAGCTGGCGAGCAGGGTTTTAAAGACGTCACGGTTACCACCAGCGGCGACGATACGCTAATCCGTTTTCGCGACGATGCCGATTCGCAAAGTGCTGAAGCTCATCACCAAGCCTACAAAGCCAAGCTGAGTGCTGTTGGTTCAAACGAAGTTCGTTTTGATAACGTCGGACCCAGTGTCTCGCGCGACATCACCCGAAATGCGCTCTTGAGTGTCTTACTAGCATCGCTCGCCATTGTTTTATACATCGCCTTTGCTTTTCGCAATATGCCACCGCCGGTTTCCAGCTGGGCTTTCGGTCTGTGCGCCGTCGCTGCTTTGCTGCACGACGCCTTGCTGGTTATGGGCGTCTTCTCGTTGCTGGGAGTCTTCTTCCATGTCGAAATTGATGCGTTATTTGTGACAGCCGTCTTAACCGTTATCGGTTTCAGTGTGCACGATACCATCGTGGTGTTCGACCGCATTCGCGAAAATTTACGCAAGCGCCGGGAGAGCTTCGAAGAAGTTGTGAATATGAGTATTTTGGAGACCTTTGCCCGTTCGATCAACACCTCGCTAACCGTGCTTTTGACTCTGATGGCCTTGTACTTGTTTGGCGGTGAAAGCATTAAGCACTTCGTTCTAGCCCTGCTAATTGGTATCGCCTCTGGCACCTACAGCTCTATCTTCAACGCCTCACCGTTACTTGTGACCTATCACGGCTACAAGTTGAAACAAGACACCAAGAACTCATAATAAAAACGAAACGCCCCGACGGATCAGAGAGTTCCGTCAGGGCGAAATGCGGCCTGAATGTAGGAGTTCGGCTTCGGCGTCTTCGAGCCAACCAAGTAGATTGATGGTCTGGTGAGCGTCGATCTCGCGCCAGTGTGGCCACCGTTTGGCGTTATGACGATGACGCCGCTCGATGACGCCACCAGGCATTAGCCGGTACTCGTCTTCGACCTTGCCAGTCGTGAACCTGGCGCTGGCAAAGTGTGGCCGGCTTCGACCGGCTGCCTCTTCGAAACAGATGAGTCGCATTACGATGCCGTCTGACAACTGAAAGTCGTCGCCAAAACCAACTTCTTGTCTGGTTTCGTCGTCAATGTCGTCGAACTCGTCGTTAACCGTCGGATCTGCCCTCAGGATGCGATCGATGACGTCGTAGATGTCGCGCCACATCAACGGATGTGGCACTACAAGCTCGGTTCGGCTACGCGGTTATACAGCGCGTCGGCCATCATTTTGATCCGCTGAGCCTTCTCGACTAGCCGCCTGGTATGGGCGGTGAAGTCGGGCTGTTTGCCGAAATGGGGTCGACGGCTTTGGATCTCGATGTCGTCTGACAGCCAGTTCAGCTGTCGCGCCTGTGTGGCCAACAGAGTTTGGACGCTGTCGAAGGCAGCCTGTTCGGCGCCTTCGAAGTCCGGTTTCAGTACCCATGCCCCGCATTGGCAGCACTGGGCTTCAAGGTCCAGACAGACAACGAACAACTGCGACGTCTGGCACTTGCTGCAAGACTGCTCCAGCCTGACAATCTCGCCAGAGGCGAACTTTTGGTTGATGGTCAAGGTTCCTCCCAGATGCGAGTTAAAGACAGTTATACCTTAAAATCGGGTGTTCTTCAAGCTTATAGAGCCTGGCGGTGCAACTGTAATTGGGGAGTGATGTCAGCTGTTTTTGCAGTTTTGAGAGAGGTCGAAGTAACTGGGGATATAGTTCTTAATAGTTCGCCGGAATGGCCATGAATAGCAGGGGAATGAGCAACTTCATTGTCGTCAGAATGCCTCTGACGACTTTTTTGGTTCGTGGGGGTTTTAGCATCAACAGCAGCCGTCAGTTTGCCGCAATCGAGGCAGAACTGTCCGGCCGCTGTCGGGATGTTTTTTTGGTGTTGGTTTCCGCACATTTTGAAAAAAGTAGTTGTGTTTTTGACTGTTGTAAATATAATATAAGCATAACAATAATACAAGATGTAAAACAAAAACAAAGCTGGTATTATCACAACAGTATTTGTTACACTAAAAACACAAATGTTAGAACTATTTATCACGTCCAAAACAAGACGCAAGATCATCACCGTCTTTACCAAATACCCGGATTACAAGATCCACGTTCGGGGTCTAGCGATGCGTATCAAAGAAGACCCCGGTAACGTCCAACGCGAACTGGCGAGGCTCGAAAAAGCCGGTTTCGTAAAGGCCACGAGGGAGGCCAATACCAAGGTGTACGCTGCCAATCCCCGCTACTATTTGTACTCAGATCTGCAAAGCCTAGTGCTAAAAAGCCAGGCCAAGCGGCGATGAGGTGGAGAAACAAAAATTTAACAACCTGCGCCAAAAAGAGTTAGCGCAGCGAAAAGGAGGGTGGAGTTATGCTCCAGAGAATGAAGATCAAAGTTATGCAGATCGCACGGCCAGAACCGGTGCGACTACGGGTAAAGGCCTTTCGGCCAGAACCACCGCTGGGCTTCGTGCCCCGCACCGACCCCAATTTCTATTTCTTGTCTAGACGCTAGGGCAACCTAGATCTGGAGTTTGTAAAACCAAAAGGAGGGATTTATAAGCTAAAACCAAAATAAACAAAGAAACACTCCACACACTTGCGGGCCCTTAAGCGGCCCGCTTTTTATTGCACTAATGCTTGAGATTTAGCTTCAAAAGTGGCATTATTTAGCGGTTCGCCGACTCTGAAAGTAGGCTAAAATGCCGGAAGCCGTCGAAAAGTCTCGGCTGGTAAAAGTTGAGAAGCATGAGCTAAGGCGATTGGTCGAGCTGGCCGCGGCCGGACTAGGTTCCAGCCTCAACAACCAGTCGCCTAGCGAGCAGACTCGCAACGACGAGTGGATCATCGGCAAGATCAAGCGCCAACTGGGGATCCGATGAACCCTGAGCTTGATGTCGTCACCCCGTATGGCCTGTTGCGCGAGTGGAGTGAATTTCTCGAGCAGAAGTCGCAAAGCCGCGGCCCAGCGACGCCGGCGGCCATCGCCGGCCGGCTACTAGCCGAGAACGATGGCTACCTCGGGGCTGCTCTAAAGCATGCGCAGCACATGCTGAGTCGTTGTCATCGATCCAGTACGCTCGAGATCCAAAACTTCCGGCAGGTCTGCGACCTGATGGAGCAAGCAGCCCGGTCGGTAGTCACCCGTGAGTATTTGGCCGATCTGTACGAGCGCTACATCACAGGCCGAGTGCCCGAAGACATCGACTACGACCCCGAACTGCTGGCCGCCGAGGCCATCGAGAACGCCGGGTGGATTTACTCCGCTGCCGATTGGCTGATCGAGAACTCCACCGGGGTCGCCGGCGAGACGCTCGAAGCGGCCAAGGGAATTCTGATCAAACTCTCGCACAGAGCCTGCGTCAACAACTAGCGACAGCGCCCAAGGCGCCGAGTCTTACGATTCGGCGCCTTTTACGCGTTACAGGTATAATTTAGTCATGAGCGCTTCTGTTAATCCCATCGTCAAGCAAATCTTAGTGAGTCGTGGCTACGACAAGCCCGACGAACTAAAACGCTTTATGAACCCCGATTACGAAAAAGATTTGCATGATCCACTTCTTTTGACAGATATGAAAGCCGCCGTTAAGCGCATCCTTGAAGCCGTCAAAAGCAAACAAAAAATCGTTATTTACGGCGACTACGATATCGATGGCATTACAGCTAGCGCAGTTATGATCGAAACTATTAAGAATCTGGGGCACCAGGCTGCTAGCTATATTCCAGATCGTTTCGAAGAAGGTTACGGACTTAACCAAACGGCTCTGAAAGCTCTAAAAAAGGATGGAGTCGAGCTGATAATCACGGTTGACTGTGGCGTTACCAGCGTTAGTGAGGTTGAATGGGCTAACAAAAACGGCCTAGATGTAATAATTACCGATCATCACAACGTTCCGCCGGTCATTCCCAAGGCACTGGCAGTAATTAATCCCAAACGACCAGACGATAAATATCCTTTCAAGGACTTGGCAGGTGTCGGCGTGGCCTTTAAGTTGGCCCAAGCTTTGCAGCAAACCAGCGGTAAGCCAGAGAAGGGCCAAGAAAAATGGCTGCTCGACCTAGTTGCGCTAGGAACAGTCTGCGACGTCGTTCCTCTAGTAGGCGAGAACCGAGTATTAGCTAAATTCGGCTTATTAGTGATGGCCAAAACCCGTCGGCCAGGCATCAAGGCGCTAGCGGCGGTTGGTGGGGTTGAAGGCGCCTTGAACAGTTATCACTTAGGCTGGGTGCTAGGACCTCGCTTAAACGCTGCAGGCCGCCTAGAACACGCCCGTCACAGCCTAGAGCTTATTCATACGGCAGATAGCTCAAGAGCCATGGAACTAGCCGCAGAGCTGCACGAGCTCAACAAGCAGCGTCTAGCCGATCAAAAGCGCATTATTGCCGAGGCAGAAGAACAGGCCAAGCTGTATGTTGATGATCCAGTGTTGGTGCTAGCCGACGAAGGCTGGTCGCATGGCATTGTTGGCATCGTCGCCGGTCGGCTGGCCGATAAGTTCCATAAACCAACCCTGGTAATGCAAATCTTGGGCGATACCACCAAGGGCTCTGCTCGCAGTACGGGCCGGTTCAATATTGTCGATGGCTTACGAGCGGCCGATAAGCATTTAATCAAGTATGGCGGGCACTTTTTTGCCGCTGGCTGCACCCTTAAAACCAAAGACATCGACAAACTACGGCAAATTTTGAATAAACAGGCCGCAAAAGAAGGCTTAGGGGTGGAGGAAGCAGATGAAAGGAAAGAGCCCGATGCCAGACTTACCGATTTTAGCAAGCTGGACTGGGAGCTGTATAAGGCGCTCGAAGCCTTCGAGCCACATGGCCACGGTAACCCCAGGCCGATACTGTCCACCGATGCCAAGGTAGCCGCCCTGCGCAAGGTCGGTGTCGACCAAACTCACTTAAAACTTACGCTGGCCGACAGTCAGGGAAACCTATTTGAAGGTATTGGCTTTGGTTTGGTCGAGAAGCATTCAAATTTAAAACCTGGCCAAAGTGTCCAAGTGCACTACAATTTGAGTAAAAATGAGTACAATGGCAATAGCAACCTGCAACTTTTAGTAACAGATTTAATGAATGAATAAACTTAGTGTTCAAATAAATGAAAATAAGCTTAGCAAAAGTGAAATACTGACCGTATTGAACGCTGAAAAGTTTGCTAGCAAGGCGCATGCTGGTCAAAAAAGACTCAGTGGTGAGCCATATATTACGCACCCAGTGGCAGTTGCGCAAAGTCTAGCAGACTGGGGCATGGACAGTGAAACCATCGTTGCTGGGCTCTTGCATGACACAGTTGAAGATACTGAGGCCACAATTAAAGACATTAATGAACGGTTTGGCCCGAAAGTCGCCGAGCTGGTCGAGGGTGTCACCAAGCTGGGTAGTGTTGACTACGTAGTTAATCCAGAAAGCACTGCCGAGCGTCAAGCTGCTTCAGCTGAAAACATTCGCAAACTGCTGCTAGCCATGACCCGAGATTTACGCGTAATTGTAATAAAGCTGGCTGACCGACGCCACAACCTGATGACGCTAAAAGTAATGCCGCCAGAAAAGCAGCAACGTATCGCTAGGGAAAGCCTGGAAATCTATGCTCCTTTGGCAGACAGGCTTGGGATGGGCCAACTAAAGGCGGAAATCGAAGATCTAAGCTTCCGCTATACCGATCCAGAGTCGTTTCACCGTGTTGAAAAGTTGATGAAAGCCTACCTAAAGCAGGCCAGTCGCTACTTGGCTAAATTAAAGCGTTTTATAGCTACCGAACTTAAGACCGCCGGGCTCGAAGTGATTTCGATCGAGGGCCGTGAAAAGCACCTTTACAGCGTCTATAAAAAGCTGGCGAAGGCCGAGGACGACTTCGATAAAATCTACGATTTGGTGGCTGTTCGAATTATTGTGCCCGAAATTCCAGACTGCTACCAGGTTATGGGCATTTTGCATCAACACTTTAAGCCCCTGATTTACCGTATTAAAGACTACATTGCCGTGCCTAAACCCAACGGCTATCGCAGTCTACATACGACAGTTTTCGCCCTAGACGGCCGCATTATAGAGATTCAAATTCGAACACCCGAGATGCACGAGGAGGCCGAGCATGGCCTGGCGGCGCACTTCTTTTATGACAGCCAAAAAATCAGCAAGGACTACGCCAAGGGACAGGTCAGTAAGTTGCCCGCCAAATACACCTGGGTTTCGAGCTTAACCGACCTGCATGCCGTGACGTCGAGCGGTCAAGAATTTGTTGAGGCACTTAAGGTCGACTTATTTCAGGACCGCATTTTTGTTTTTACGCCTAAGGGCGACCTTTATGATCTGCCCGAGGGTTCGACACCGATCGACTTTGCCTTCTCGGTACATAGTGACGTGGGGTTGCGGGCACAGGGAGCCAAGATAAATGGCCGGCTAATGCCGCTTGATAGCCAGCTGCAAAATCGTGATGTGGTGGATATCTTGACCCGCAAGCAACCCAGTCCGAATCGTGACTGGCTAAACACCGTTCGGACCCCACATGCCCGTAACCGCATTAGGGCTTGGTTTAGAACTAGGGATAGGGATCAGAATATTATTTCCGGCAAGCAGATGCTGGAATCAGAGCTAAAGGTTTGGCACCTAAAACATCTCGAAGAAATAGCCGAAGCTAAGCGCAAGGATGTCTGGGAGCAACTGGGCTTCAAGGATCAGGACGGTATGCTGGCCTCGATTGGCGAAGGCGTTTTAAGCGTTGGCCAGGTAACACGGAAGCTATTTCCAGCTGAACCCAAGACGACAGTCAGTAAGAAACACGTGCCAACTGGGCGGGTAGTGGCAGCCGGTGCCAAGGGCCTGCCGTACCATTTGTCGCCGTGCTGTCAGCCGGCTTATCCGCATCCGATTGTGGGCTATATTACCCGCGGCAGTGGAGTAACTATCCATCTCGAGGATTGCCCAAACCTACCAGCCGAGCCAGATAGAGTGGTAACGGCTCGCTGGGAATTAGAAGGCCAGCAAGATAGGCTGGTGGTCCCGCTCGAGATCGTGGCGGCCAACCGCGTCGGCTTGCTACGCGACTTAACTGGCGCCATATCGGCTCAAGGCATCAATATTGGCCAAATTGGCTCGACGCACCGTAAGGACGGTCAAGAAACAGTAGTTCGCCTAGATGTCGAGCTGGCTGATTTGTTTGGACTAGCGAACTTGCTTAAGAGCATTGAGCACCTACCAGGAGTGCTGGCAGCTCGCCTGGCCGATGCTTAGCTAACCAGAAAACGCTTTTGCAGCTCGGCGACGACCTGGTCGAGCGGAATCATTTCTTGGGCGCCGGAACCCATATCGCGTAAGATAACCGTCTTATCAAGCACTTCTTTTTGACCAATAATAATGGCATAGGGCGCATGCAGGCGATCGGCTTTGCCTAGTTGGGTTTGGATACTGTTTTTATCGACACTACCGACCGCGCCAACGCCACCGTCTAGTAATTCTTCGGTTAAACGGAAAGCTGCCAAACGGGCTGGTTCACCTAGGCTGGCCACAAATACCTTGGTATCTTGGCGTGGCTGAATATCAACGCCATATTGCCCCAGCTCAAGGCTAATACGCTCGATGCTGGTCGAAAAACCAACGGCTGGGGTAGGCTTGCCACCAAGAAGCTCGGCCAGGCCGTCGTAACGGCCGCCGCCGGAAACTGAGCTTTGTGCACCAGCTCGCGAGCCAAAAAATTCAAAAACTGTCCTGGTGTAGTAGTCCAACCCACGCACCAACTGAGGGTTTAGCTCATAGCCAATGCCTAGGTCATCCAGATACTCCAAAACACCTTCAAAGTGGGCTTGGCAGGCTTTGCACAAAAAGTTAAGGGTTTGTGGTGCGGCCGCGATCACCGCCTGACAGTTGGGGTCTTTGCAGTCCAACACACGCATCGGGTTGGTATCAAGCCGATCCTTGCAGGTGTCACAAAGTTTGGCCTTGTTTGCCTGTAAGTATTCAACCAGAGCTTTGCGATATTTGGGTCGGCAAACTTCATCGCCTAGGCTGTTAATTTGCAGACTAAGCTGAGTTAGCCCAAGTTTTTTATACAAGCGATTGGCAAAGGTAATTACTTGGGCGTCCGCGCTTGGTGCATCTTCACCTATAATCTCCAGCCCCAATTGATAGTGCTGTCGGGTGCGACCAGCTTGTGGGCGATCATAGCGGAACATCGGCTCGAAATAATATAGCTTGACTGGCTGCGGCCAGCTGCCCAGCCCGTTTTGAATGTAGGCACGCATGACGCCAGCGGTGCCTTCGGGGCGCATGGCCAGCTCGTTATCACTGCGATCCTTGAGCGTATACATTTCTTTTTCAACCACGTCGGTGTGTTCGCCAACGCTGCGGCTAAACAAATTCTTGTCTTCTAGCACCGGAGTTTCAATGTGGCCATAGCCAGCCTGACGCGCCAAGTTAATAAAAGTTTCCGCCACGAAATCAAAGCCCGGGTTATCGGGCAAAATATCGTAGGTACCCCTAACGGTTTGGAACTGCTGCTTGGCCATAAACTCCGTGTTGAAAGCTAAGTTGAAACTTAACAAAAAAGCCCGGCCTTAGCAACGCCAAAGGAATGGCGGCATAACCAGCTGTTCTTTGGCATAAATGCTGATTGCTTGACCGCTAGTGTAGCCATATAATGGCTATTCAAAGGAGTTTATTGTATGTACGGTTTAGTTATTTTTCTGATTGTGGTACTCATCATGGGCATTCGAGTTGTGCAGCAGTACGAGAAAGGCGTGGTGTTCCGCCTGGGCAAGACGCATGCCGTTAAAGAGCCTGGTTTGCGACTGATAATTCCTTTCATCGACAGCTTACGCAAGGTCAATTTGCGTATTATTACCTTGCCGGTGCAGAGTCAAAAGATTATTACCAAAGATAACGTTAGCATCGACGTAGCGGCCGTGGCTTACTACCACGTGAGCGATCCGTTGAAGTCATTGGTAGAGATCGACAATGTCGTGTCAGCCATTTATCAGATCGCCCAAACCACCGTTCGTAACATCGTTGGCCAGTCGACATTAGACGAGATTTTGGCTAATACCGAGAAGATCAACACGGCCGTCAAAACTATTCTAGATGTCACCACAGAAAAGTGGGGTGTGGTGATCGACATGGTCGAGCTAAAAGACATTACTTTGCCAGATACCATGCAGCGCGCCATGGCCAAGCAGGCCGAGGCCGAGCGTGAGAAGCGGGCCAAGATCATTGCTGCCGAGGGTGAGGCGTTATCGGCCGAAAAATTAGGCGATGCCGCCGATATCATTTCGGCTCACCCGATTGCATTGCAGCTGCGCAACTTGCAGGTGCTATCCGAGATTGCCGTCGAGAAGAATAGCACCATCATCTTCCCCAGCCAGTTCATGGATACTGTCGACAGCATCAAGAACTTTATGGCCAAAGAACAAATCAAATAGGGGGTCAGGTGGATTTCTTTAGCTTCTTCGTAAATCTATACAACCAGTTTTTGGCGATATTTCCGCCGCCGTTGCAGTGGCTGATCACTCTGGTTGTGGTCATTGGGCTGGTAGTCGGTTTCATCAACTTGATCCGCTATAACTGGATATTCTTGATTGTTTTAATCCTGTTTTTGCCGATCGTTGTTCCGGTTTTGCAGCATTTCTTTGCTGACGTTTATAACTTCTTTTTGTACCTATTGAGGCTACTTGGAGTGCATTCAGGCTAGATAGCAAAGGCCCCCGGAGGGACCGAGCTTGTAGCTAGGTGTCACGGGGGCTTAGGCGCTTACTCGCGCCAGTTTGTTCATGCGGTCTGCGATGCCATTGCGGCGGATGCTCTCGGCGAGAATCTTGTGATCTCGCTCGAGCGCGTCGCCGATGAAGTCGAACATCAGCATCTTGACGAGGTCGCGGAACGAGCCGCTGGGTGTCTCCTCGTAGCAGACGCTGGTGTCATTGGCGGCCATCTCGAAAGCGCAGATTGCCAGGTCTTCGGGGGACAAGCTCTCGACGTAGGTGTACTTGATGTCGAGGATGTCGCCGGCGATGAAACGGTGTTCACGGGGATCGTTGCTGAGACGTACTGGCGATGTTGCATGGAACAGGTGTTTGGCTTCGGAAATGCGTGACTGCAGGGTCGTGGCCACGGGCCACTCCTTTCGGTAGGGAGCCACAGCTCACGATTGAACTGAATAATTATAGCAAAATACTTATGTTTTGTCAATGGTTTTACAGATAAGAACACCCTAAAAAGACCCCCGAAGGAGTCTTTTTAGTTATTTCAGGCCTAAGCGGTTGGCTATCGAACCGACGTAGTTGGCGTAAGCCATCGAGTGGTTATAGCTTAGTAAGGCCTGAGTATAGTTACCGTTCGACGCACCACCAGCGCGCAAGTAGTTGGCGCCAGTTAGGATCGCGTCGTCGACGTCGTTAATGTTGGCGTTACCGTCACCATCGGCGTCTAAGGCGTAGTGGTAAAAGGTACTAGGCAAGAACTGCATAGGACCCTGTGCACCAGCGTAAGAACCGATGTTGGTGTCACCCGATTGATGGGTTTCAACACTGTGAACGGCAGCGATCAACTGCCATGGCGTACCGGTTTGGGCCTGAGCTTGCAGATATTGCACCGCATAGTCGGGCTTTAGACCGTTGGCCACAAGAGCAGCACGCACCGGGCCGGCTTGGGCTTCAAACTCAGCCCGTTTCTGCTCGGCGGCACGGCGTTTAACATCGTTGTACTCGGTGGCAAAGTCGGCCTTGGCAAACCTTGGCTGCACCGGGTCGGTAGTAGTTGTAAAGGTAATTTTGGTTTCGATTACAGACTGCAAAGCAACCTGAGCGTGGGCCACTTGGACCCGGTAGTTAACTAGGGGGTTAACGATCACCGCTAAGATCGCCCCTATTTGGGCAATCCTTTGCATGATTGTAAGCTCCTTCCGTCCCGCTAGGGGACAAGTGCGCAAATACGAGGGTACGATCTGCGAACTTTGCTGCTCTGGATGGTTATTACTCCCACCCGTTTAAGCGAGCAGCTGGCAAATAAAAAGGCCTGCCAAATAGCAGACTTTTATTTACCGAGCAACAAGTATAGCACTAATGCTTACTTTTGTCAATAGGCGAGCGAGCATTTTTACCAATATAAAGCGCTTAACGTTACTGATTATTGACAGATATGACAAAAAGGCCTACGATAGCCACCAATCTGGACCATAAGTGGTCCGGCTAGACCCACGGGGGTGTGTGGAGTTGAGAAGTAAAAGAAGTCACGAGAACGAGTTCAACAGCGTTCGGGCCAAGACTGCCAATCGACAAGAGCTTGTCAGCCGCTTCCTGGCCGAGTACGACCGGGTCGAAGGCGGTGTTCCAGCTCGGATCGGCGGCTTCGAGATTGCCCTGGCCGGCGACAGCCTGCTGAGGGAGCGCATCGCTTTCTACGAGGGCCGTCCTGACAAGCCAGTTCCGGTGGAAGACGAGGCCGTTCTGGTGGACGTCCGGTGAGCCCGCTCAAGCGGCTGTCACGACTCGAACGCGATGCCCATCGTCGTGAAGCCGCCACGGCTGTTTTGGCCAGGCGGGCTGCTCTCGAGCGAGCCGACGAGGCCATCGAGAGCGCCATTCAGGCCGACCGTCGAGCCATCGCCGCACTCATGCGCTGCGATAGACACGCCCGACCCGGTGATTTCGACGACATGGACGTTGACGAGATCCTGGCCGTGCTTGGCCACGGGGTCGATGAGCCCTACCACCCGGCCTACGTCGACGGTCGCGTCTACGTCACCTCGGTGTCATGAGCGCTCGGCTGGCGCAGGTTGTCGACATCTTGCCGCCGCCCATGGCGATGACGCCGTATCAGATCTACGACGAGATCGACCGATGGCTGGGCGGCAATGAAGAGGCTCTCCGGGCCGCTAAGTCGAAACCATTTCATCGACTTCAGGTGACGCTGCTGTGTGTCCGTAATTGGGCAGCCAAGCAGCATCGTCGGCAGATGAGTGAATCGTGCATGCAACCCATACCCGAAACGCTGTACCGAGCCAACGGAGGATCATGACCCACGCTCAGTTGCGACGGATGCAGGTGCGAGCTGACCGACGACGGTCTCGAACCAAGGTCCGTCGCGAGCTCGACCAGCACGTCGCCGACCAGCAAGTCGACGCCCAGGCCACGGCCGAGTGGACCCATCTGGTCACACTCGAGGCGCACTACTTCGATGTGTTACGTCCGGCCGGCCTGCCGAAGCCGATCGAGCTGGATCTGGTCGCCGGCGACGACTTCTTGGCTCAAGTGGAGCGGGAGGTCAACCTGGTGGGCGCCCGGTGAGGGCCAAGCTGAAGGGCGGCCAGGCCAAACCCAAACCGACCTACATCAACCGTCCGCGCCACGTACGGCGCTAGTTCCACGGTCCCGTCGCCACTGTCTCGCGAAAGCGAGCGGTGGTGACGGGACCATTTGCTTTATAATGGCCCTATGAACCCTGATTGCTTATTTTGCAAAATTGCTAACGGCGACCCTGAGAAGCTAGTTTGGGAAAATGAATATGTCGCCGCCTTTAACGATATCCATCCCAAGGCACCGGTTCATGTCTTGGTTACGCCAAAGCAGCATATTAATTCATTCGATGAGCTTGATGATCCTATGCAAACCACGCAGTTGTTTCAAGCCGTACGCCAGGTAGCTCATTTTTTGAACCTCAAGGGCCGCTGGCGAGTAATTATTAATGTTGGCCGCTCGGCCGGACAGGTGATCGATCACTTGCATGTGCACATATTGGGCGGCAAGGATTTTACACATGCCGAGGTCGATAACTCAGCCAAGTAATCTCCAGACCTCTTGTGAAAAGAGGGTCTTTTGGACTTTTTAGGCTTGAATAAGCCAACCATTTCTAGTATATTTACCAAGTTGAAAAAACTTCATCCAGATCGAAGTCGACAGATCTATGCTAGACCATTCGTCTTCGCTCCAGGTGAAAACCTACGAAAGGAAGTGATTTAGTTTGCTGCAAGTTACCCGCAAAGACGACAAAGAGAGCTTAGAAAACCTGATTCGCCGCTTTAACAAAAAAGTGCAGCAGTCAGGTGTTTTGGGTGTTGCCCGACGCAAAAAGTTCTTCGAGAAGCCTTTGAGCAAACGTGAAGCGCGCGAAATTGCCATTCGCAAAAAGGCCCGCAAAGATCTAAAAGCTCGTCAGTATTTAGGAATTAAATAATGGAACTGGTCGCTCGCATCGACCAGGACATGACCGAGGCTATGAAAGCCAATGAAGTGGCTCGCCTCGGTGTTTTGCGCCTACTAAAAAACAGTCTCAAGAATGAGCAGATTAAGCTGAAACGTGATCTAACCGATGATGAAGCTTTAAAGGTTTTGCAGCGCGAAGCCAAGCAGCGCAAGGATTCGATCGAAGCCTACGAAAAAGGTGATCGGCCAGACTTGGCTAGCGTCGAAGCTCTCGAACTAAAAATGATTGAAGAGTATTTGCCACAGCAGCTGAGCGAAGCCGATGTGGCTAAATTAGTAGACGAAGCTATAACGGCTATCGGTGCTACAACGCCGGCCCAGATGGGGCAGATAATTGGCTATGTAATGAAGCAAGCCGGCGGAGCCGCCGATGGTGGACTTGTATCACGGCTAGCCCGCGCCAGGTTAAACGGCTAGTGCTAAACGTCGATCTGTCCGGTCAAGATCTGCCAGAAGAGCTACTCGTACCAGCCACGACTGTTATCCAGTTATTAAACGAAGATCCGCCCGACTGGCTGCCGATTGGCAACTTAAACGTTCGTTTCGTTGACGATAAGACCATAAGAGAGTTGAATAGGAAGTACAGTGGCCAGGACAAGGCTACTGATGTACTGAGTTTTAGTTACATTGAAGATGGTCACGCGGCAGGCAACGAGCTGGGTGATATTGCCATCAGCCTTGAGACTGCCGAACGTCAGGCAGCTGAGGCTAGTAATTCACTCGCCGACGAACTGGCATTACTCTTGCTACATGCCGTGTTGCATATAGCCGGTATGGACCATGCCGAACTTGCCGGCCAGGCGGCGATGGATAAGCTGCAAAGTCAGATTTTGACAGCAGCCGGCGTTAAATACAGGGATTTTAAATGGGCCTAATTAAAAGCTTTTATTACTCATTACTAGGGTTAGCCTACATCGTTAAATCTGAGCGCAATGCCAGAATTCATTTGTTAATGGCCGTGCTGGTGCTTTGTTTGGGCCTTTTCCTAAACGTATCCGATACCGAGTTAGCGGCTATCTTTTTTGCTGTTGTTCTGGTCTTTTTAGCCGAGATTGTTAATACGTCTTTCGAAAAAACTCTCGATTTGATTGATAACAAGCACAACCCGCAGATCAAGATAATTAAAGATATGGCGGCTGGCGCTGTACTGGTAACGGCAGCTTCGGCAGCCATGATCGGCATAGTTATCTTTTTGCCGGCAATAATTAGGCTGATATGGCCAGCCCACTAATTATCGTCACCGGCGCCCCGGGTGCTGGCAAAGGCACGCAAAGTGAACTGCTAGCCTCCAGTACCGGCTGGGCGCATATCTCAACTGGTGAGCTGGTGCGCTCGAGTGACGATCCGGCACTGCTTGAAATAGCCGATAGGGGTGAGCTAATTGATTCAGCGAGTATGCAAAGGCTATTAATCCAGGCTTTAAAGCAAGCTAACGCCGAGCAGACAGTAATTCTGGACGGCTTTCCTAGGCTGCTAGACGAGCAACAGTGGCTAGATAATTCCTTGCCAGACTTAAACCGGCAGATTACTAAAGTTATCTTTGTCTCGGTTGACGAAGCCGAATCGCACAAACGTTTAGCCAAACGTGGTCGTACAGACGATACCGTCGAGGCGTTAGAAGAGCGTTGGGACGAGTTTCACAGAGACACACTGCCGGTTATAGAGGAATACCGCAGGCGCGGATTAGTGCATGAAGTAGATGGACTAGGCACCCCCGAAGCAGTGTCAGACCGCATCGAGGAGCTGTTATGACCAAGGCACCAGCAACTCAGATAAAGACGGACGAAGAAATCGCGTCAATGCGCATTGGTGGACGGATGCTGATGACCGTTTTGGATTATCTAGTCAAACAACATTTGAAGGCTGGCATTAGTACCAAAGAGCTGGCAGTAGTAGCAGCCTCTGAGTTGTCTAAGCTAGGCGGCAAGCCAGCTTTTTTGGGCTTTGAAGGTTATGGCGATGTTATTTGTATCTCGGTTAATGAAGAAGTGGTCCATGGAATACCCGGTGATTTGGTAATTAATGAGGGTGATGTGGTCGGCCTCGACTTTGGTGTGACGTATGACGGCATGATTACCGACGGAGCGGTCACGGCTGGAGTTGGCCAAGTTAGCACCCAAGCGCAGCGCCTCTTAACTGGGACGGCACAGGCTTTGCAAAAAGGCATTGTTCAAGCCAAGGCTGGTGCCAGAGTTGGCGATATTTCGTTTGCGATCGAGAGCCGCCTAAAGGCCGATGGGTTGGGGGTAGTGGAGGATTTGATCGGCCATGGTGTCGGGCACGGTCTACACGAAGAGCCGGGCATTCCCAACTACGGGCGGGCTGGACAAGGGCCACAACTGCTCACCGGCATGACGATCGCCATCGAGCCGATGGCGACGCTGGGAGGTAGGGCTGTGAGCCTAGACGAGGACGGCTGGACGGTACGAACTGCCGATGGTAGCTGGGCGGCACAGTTTGAGCATACGGTTTTGATTACAGAAGGCGCCGCTGAAATTCTGACCACGCTCTAGCGCCTGGGTGCAGGTTAATTGTCTGCTATACTCAGGGAAAGGCTTGCTAACCTGTTAGCATAAGCATTATAATCAAGCCAACGGGAGTAGGTTTTGCCGGCTAAAGCATCAGAAGAAATCTATATTGGCCTAGACATCGGTAGCACTAAAGTATGCTGCATTGTTGGTTTGGCCGAAGAAGGCGCTCAAGCGCTATCGGTCATCGGCGTCGGTACTGCCCAAACCAACGGCATGCGTAAAGGTGTAGTCGTCGATGTCGAGGAAACCGTCAGCTCGATTACAGCAGCGGTTGATGAAGCTGAACGGATTAGCGGTATTGCTATCGATCGTGCGACGGTCAGTATCGACGGCGCGCACGTTTCTAGCATGAACTCCAAAGGCGTTATTGCGGTTGGGCGAGCCGACCAAGAGATCACGGTTGAAGATCTGCACCGGGCCGAGGAAGCCGCTACGGCTGTGCATTTGCCACCAAACCGCGAGATCCTGCAGGTTTTCCCGCGTAGCTATACAGTTGATGACCAACACAACATCAAAGATCCGGTTGGCATGAATGGCGTCCGGCTAGAGGTTGAGACCCACATTATTACTGGCGCAACGCCGGCCATTAAGAACTTACACCGCAGCATTTATCAGGCAGGCATCAATATTGAAGGCCAGATCCTGGTGCCTCTGGCAGCTGCTCGAGCGGTGCTAAGTAAACGCCAAAAGGAACTAGGCGTTGCCCTGGTAGACATTGGTGGTGGGACAACCGGTGTGGCTGTTTACGAAGAAGGTGACGTGCTCTACAGCAGTGTGTTGCCGGTAGGTTCAGGTCATGTGACCAACGATCTGGCCATCGGTCTAAGAACCAGCGTTGATATAGCTGAAAAGATTAAATTGAAGTATGTTAACGCCCATCCTGGCAAGATATCGGCCAACGAGAAACTTCGCATTGAAGAGCTGGAAGGCGAGGACGATCAAGTAATATCTCGTAAAGAGCTGGCTCGAATTGCTGGAGCCAGACTTGAAGAGATCTTCATGATGGTACGAGAGGAACTACACAAGGTAGGTAGGGAAGGCATGCTACCGGCTGGAGTAGTCTTGACCGGCGGTGGCGCTAAGCTACCAGGTATCGATGAGTTTGCGAAGCAAGCCCTGCAGTTGCCAGTCGAGATCGGCAAGCCCGAAGGCTTGTCTGGCATAGTCGACAAGGTCAGCGACCCAGCCTTTGCTGCTCCGGTAGGTTTGATGCTAGAAAATATGACCCACACCAGCGGCGGTGATCGTACTAATGCTAAAATTGGCCAAACTGTGGATAAGATTAAGAAAACTTTACGAAACTTATTGCCTTAAAAGTAAGGCTAGCCAGCTTACTGCTACTGAAAAGTAGCTATTTTTTTGCCTTGGGAGAGGAATAAGTTTGACTATTGAATAATTAATTTATACGAAATAAAGCAAGTAAAAATACTGAATAAATAATTTGCATTGCCGGAATCAATTTTTTATACTGATCCTTGTATCTAAGCATTATTACCCAGTTGCTAGGTACGGTGGTAAGGAGTTACAAATCTATGGCCGAGATTCTCCCAGAAGTAGAGACTTTCGCGCGAATCAAGGTGATCGGCGTCGGCGGCGGTGGTGGAGCTGCTGTTGAGCGCATGATCAAATCAAAAGTTCAGGGCATTGAGTTTATCGCTGTTAACACCGACGCTCAAGCCCTTCATTTTTCTCACGCGACCCGAAAAGTGCACATCGGGCGTGAGACAACTAGGGGATTAGGCGCCGGAGCTGATCCAGAAGTAGGTCGCAAGGCAGCTGAAGAGAGCGAAAAAGAGATCTACGAGATGCTCAAAGGCGCCGATATGGTCTTTATTACAGCTGGTGCTGGCGGTGGTACCGGCACGGGTGCTTCACCATTAATCGCTGCTGCTGCCCGTGAGACGGGTGCTTTGGTGGTTGGTATCGTTACCCGGCCGTTTACTTTTGAGGGTGACCGTCGCCGACGCATTGCTGATGGCGGTATCGAAGAGCTTAAAGACAATGTTGATACGCTAATTACCATTCCTAACGACCGTTTATTACAGATGATTGACCGTAAGACCTCACTTATGGAGGCTTTTGGCGTGGTAGATGATGTACTGCAACAGGGTGTGCAGGGCATTTCTGATTTAATTACCATTCACGGTTTAATCAACCTCGACTTTGCCGATGTTAAGGCGATTATGTCCAACGCCGGTTCGGCATTAATGGGTATTGGTCGGGCATCGGGCGAGAACCGGGCTATTGAGGCTGCCCGTCAGGCTATCGACTCGCCGCTGCTAGAGGTGAGCGTCGATGGCGCCAAGGGTGTTCTATTTAACATCACCGGTGGCCGTAACATGAGCATGCATGAGATCGATGAAGCAGCCAAGACAGTTACTAGCGCAGTCGATCCGGATGCTAACATCATCTTCGGTGCGGTGCTCGATGAAAGCCTGGATGACGATATTAAGATTACTGTGGTGGCCACCGGCTTTGAGGCCAAGCCACGGGTTATTCGCCAAGAACAGACCCAACCGCAGCCGGCTTACCAGAGCCCGGTAGTTATGCCGCAGGCTCCGCGCACACCCTTTATCAATGAACGTCCAGTAGCCCCGTTAGAGGTGGCTGATGCTGACGAGGAAGTGGCGACAGAGCCCGAGCCCATGACGGTCCGACATCGTTCGTTCCTAGCTAGCATTGAGCCTGACCCGGAGGAAGAAACTGCAACCGAGACGGCTGCTCCAGAGCGGGAAGTTGAACCTGATATGCCAATGGTCGAGAAGGCCGAAAGTCGCCCCGACAAGAGCCTAGATGAAGACGACCTAGACGTACCGGCTTTCATTAGACGCAAACTGGAATAGCGAAGATATTCCATCCTGAGCTTGTCGAAGGATCTAGAAACAAACACAATTTTACCCAGCAAACTAAGACGCAAATTGGCGTCTTAGTTTTTTGTTCAGAATGAATAAGAATTTATTGCTTGACTCCTGATAGGGCATAAGCGTTATGATGAGATTAGTTACGGTTATGGTTAGAGACATGGCCGTGAGGAACGGATTGACACACCTCAGGAGGTGAGCGGTGGCAACCAGTGAATGGTCTGTCATCGCGGCAGGCTTCTCATTCAGCGAGCGCAGGATCGAGCGAGGCATCACCGGTTGTCGGCGCATCGCTCGCCGTCAGCTGTTGAGTCTAGTGCAGTGCCTGGAAGGCGAGATTGCCCGCCAGGTTGGCGTGCTGTTGCCAGTGCGCTACCCGAAACGCAGTCACGCCATGTACGATTACCTGCCCGAACTGCTTGCTGCCACCAACGGCCGCCGATATTTTGTGCGCAGTTGGGCGGGCGGCCGGGTGGTGTTGAGGCAGCGGTTCTGGGGCCACCAGGCTACCAACTGCGGTCTTGACGAAGTCATGGACGCCATTGGGGCCGCAGATGCCGCAGCACCGGCCGAAGGTACGTTTGGCGTCTACGACCGCTTCGTTGGCTTGGTGCAGCGCAACCGCGAGCTACGCGGTCGAGGCGGCCTGTATGGCATGATCCGTAACGGGCTGGACCCTGGCTTTGCCGCTGAGATAGCCGAAGGCCCACTGGATCAACTGCTGCTCTGCGGGACGGTCGAGGAAGCCGCCGAGGCTGTTGTTAAGGAGCTGCATGGGCTAAGTGCCCGCTACAGCCCCTTTGAGCGATCGGCACGTGATCTGGACGACGCTCGCCAGACATACTTCGGTCTGGTAGTGGCAGGCGAGTTCGATGAAGCCTTCGCCGAGCTGCTTCTGCGTGAAGACCAAGAATTGGCTTCGCTACCGGGTGTTCGTCTGGACAGCTGGCAAGCTCTGGCAGCTGTCAAGCTCGGCATTGTCGCAAATGAAGATGAGGCGGTCGAGACGCTGGCGCCGGTCATCAAGCTGTCGACCCTGCGGCGTCTTCGCAGGTCACGCAAGCGGGCAGCAGTGGGGTAGTGCAATCCGGTTTTGTGGGCCGGTCCGATTCGTCGGACCGGCCCATCACCGTCTTTGAGACCTGTGGATAACTCAATTAAGCATAAGCAGTTATTGGCTTAATTAAGCCGAAAAGCATAAAAGGTATTGACGGCATAAGGAGGCCTAGCGTTATGATTGATTGTGCTTACGCTATATATGGGGTCTGGCGCGAAGTAGCTGACAAACCGCCGGCAAGGTCAACTACTAGCCCGACCCCCAGCGAGCCAAGCAGAAAGGGGAAACGCTAATGAAGTGTAAAGACTGCGAATATCTAGATTCTAAAGTGATTGAATCACGCGATTTAGATGATGGCGCCACAGTTCGCCGCCGTCGCCAGTGTTTGCGCTGCGGCTACCGCTTTACCACCTACGAGCGGGCCGAAATGCCCAATCTGGTCGTGGTTAAAAAAGACGGCCGACGCGAACTATTTGACCGCGACAAGGTGGCCGGCGGCATTTACCGTGCCGTCGAAAAACGACCAGTCTCAATCGCCTTAGTCGAAGAAGTAATTGGTCAAATTGAACGCGACTTGCGTAGCCGCGGCGACCAAGAAATCTCCAGCGACGTGGTTGGTGAGCTAGTAATGAGCAAATTAGAAGCCTTAGACGAAGTAGCCTATGTACGCTTCGCCAGCGTCTATCGCAGCTTTGCCGACTTATCAAGCTTTGAAGCCGAGCTAGCCAA
>DATIHE010000043.1:0-6364 GCA_035481015.1 Candidatus Nanoarchaeia archaeon | reverse complement strand
CTACCGATCCTGGAGGTCGAAGAGCCAACCCTGCAGATTTACATTGGCCCTAACACTAGCCCCTTTAAGGGTACCGAGGGTGAGTTCGTCACTGGCAACCAGATTGGTGACCGCCTCCACAAAGAGCTCGAAATTAACATCGGGCTTAGATTAGAAGACGGCGATTTGGGCTACTTGGTGTCGGGTCGCGGTGAACTGCACTTAAGTGTGCTGATCGAAGCTATGCGTCGTGAGGGTTTCGAGATTGAGGTCGGCCGACCGCAAGTGGTTACTCGCCAGCGTGACGGTCGGACCGAGGAACCTGTCGAAGAACTTATTATTGAGGTGCCACCGGAGCACGTAGGCGCCGTTCAAATGGAGCTGGGTATGCGCCGGGCAGTGGCAACCGAGCAGTTTAGCGGGTCAAAAGGGCTGACTAAGCTTATTTATGAACTACCTACTCGCGCGCTTTTGGGATTACGCAGTATTCTGATGACCAAAACTAAAGGCACCATCATTATGAATTCGGTAATCATTCGCTATCAGCCGGTCGGTGAACACTTGAAGCAGTTACGGAATGGTGCCCTGATCGCTTACGAAACAGGCGTTACTACACCCTATTCCCTGCAAAGTGCTCAGGAGCGCGGTACAACTTTTATTGGCCCGGCGGTTAAAGTTTATGCTGGCCAGATAGTTGGTCTCAACTCGCGTGGCGACGATTTAGAAGTTAATGTTTGCAAAGAAAAGCATTTGACCAACATGCGCAGTAGCAGTAGCGACGGCGTTGTGCAGCTAACTCCGCCTAGCCTGATGAGCTTAGAAGAGTGTTTGGACTTCATTGAGAACGACGAGCTACTAGAAGTCACACCAAAATCGCTGCGGCTGCGCAAGCGCGAACTCGACCCCAACAAACGCAAGCGACGCAAACCGCAAGACTAGCGGCTAGCAACACTCGGCACCGGATGGTGTAGCATCGGTTCCGAGGCTACACCAGGCTGACTGTATTCAAGTAGTGCCCACAGAGCAAGCACCGTGGCATGGTCGTTGTCTTCTGTCGCATCGAATCGATTCTTCCAGCCGCCATCACTAGACTGTTCTTTTATGATCTGCTCAATCCAGGACTGCTTAACCTGATCACGATAGCCAATGTGCATTAGCATAGCTAGAGCCTCGTAGCGCAAATCGGGGCCCGTTCCAGTCTCGGGATCAGTATTGGGATTATCGATTATGTCGACCATGCCGACTTTAAGTTGGTCGCGAAGCTTTTGGTCTTGGTCGGCTGGCAACGGGCAACCGTTTTCATTCATCCGCTCCAAGCTAAAGGCTACATGCGTTAACTGGTAGCCACCGGCATCGGTGTTGCTTTGGATTAGCTGCGTAAAATCTGCTGGCAACGGTATATGGTCACAATGCAAAGCTTCCATTACCATCCTGTTGGTCGGGTCGTTATCGCTGGGTAGACTGTCAACCAGCTGATCTGGGTAAGCAATGCGGCGATAAGTCTGGAACTCGGCGGCCGCCTGAGGCTCGGTTGGCAGCTGAAAGTTGCGGTTAGCCGCCAAGAACTTGGAATCAAGCTCGAACTTGCGTGCCAAGTAATCCATAAGTAGCCATTGTACCGGCGAAACGTCAGGTGACTTATCAACATAATCTAACCCATGCATAATCGCTTCCTGGCTGCTGTTCAGTTGACCTGGATGACTGGGATTGTGATGAACCAAAATGAAGGCCAGTATGACAATGGTGAAAATAATGCCGACTAGTTGCTGAAATTTCGATGTCTGCATGTAAGGATTATAACGGTTCAGGGCCCGGTCTAGTTGACCGGGCCCTGTGATGCTGACTGACGTCAGCGCGTGGTTGGACGGAACGGAATGAGGGTTGAGCGTTGCGGACGGAACGGCGTCAGGCCTTCGTTGACCATTTCGTCGATGGACCGGCCGCGACGGCCTGGTGCCCAGGCCAGCGGCGGCATGCGTCGGTTGGCGCCTGAGGGCTCGCGATGGCGGTTGCCATGCTGTCGGCTCATTGGCCGCCCTTCTGCACGTAGGCTCGCACGAACTCTTCGGCGTTCTCCTCGAGCACCTCGTCGATCTCGTCCAGCAGATCGTCGAGGTCCTCCTTGACCTTGGTAGCCGTACTGCCAGTTGGAATGGCCGCCTCGACCACCGGCTCTTCGCGAGTGGTGCTTGGCTTCTTCTTTTGCTCTTGCTGTGCCATCCTGCCTCCCTAGTTGGACTCCAACAATGCTTCGATCTTGGCCAGGATGCTGTCGTCATGAAGCATCGAGACCCGCCTGGCTTCTGCCCACTCCCGGCGCATTTGCACCAGGCTCTTGTCCTTCAAAGCGAAGAAACGCCTGGCCTTGCGGTTCAGCTCGCGTCCCAGCAGTTGCTCAAACGCCGGGGGCATCCGCAGCATTTGAGCGCCCTTCAGCTGGTGAGTAAGGGGGTCCACGCAGCGCTCGTGATAGTGGCAGCCCTCCAAAACGGCGGCCACCACTTCGGCCTGACTGGCCCAGAACAGGTACTGACTACCGCAGACTGTGAAGATCTGCAGATGATCCAGGGATGGATCATCCGGAAAAGTGTTAACCACAGTCAACGGCGCCGTCACGTCGAGCCGCTCCCCTTCGTCGGGGCACACCATAGCGATCGACACTATCCCTCCCCAAACTGTAAAGGTGCCGTTTGCAGGCACTTTTGTTTCAGTATACTCCACCAGTCAAGCAGATTGCACAAAAAAAGCGCCCAGATGGGCGGCTTTTTTGTATATTATGTTTCCGCTTGGCTATCGAACGGTTTCTTTGAGCCGCTTACCAGCCCTAAAGCGCGGCATCGGCATTTCGGGAATACGGATCTCGGCGCCGGTTTGTGGATTAACACCACGACGAGCAGCTCGCTTGCCCAGATCGAAAGTCCCAAAACCGGTGATTGAAACTTTCTCTTTCTTCTTAATCGTTCGGCCAACAACATCGGTCAGCTTGGTTAAAACAGTCTCTACTTGGCGCTTGGTCATGTTAGTCTCAGAAGCCAGAGTTTCGATTAATTTTTGCTTGGTCACGTCTGTTTCTCCAGTTACGATTTGAATAGTTTACAGCAGTCCAATGCCTTTAACAAGGCATAAAACGCACAGTAGCCGTCCTAATGTGAGCCAAGATTTTGCGGATTTGCTCAAGAAATTTAAGCCAGCCGCCCTGATAGTTTAAAGGCTTTGATGGCCGCCAGCGCCGAAACCCACGAGTCAAACCGCGGATTGTGTTGCAGATTGGGTTGGCCGACAATTTCATCCTCAACCAGGCGGTAGCGCACAGCCAGAGGCTTAATGCCGACCTGAATTAATAGCGAAGCCAGCTCGAGCACCGGAAAGGGATGGTCCCAGTAACGCTCATCGATATCGTCATCTTGGCAATCGATAAAGAAGCGATCCTCGACCGGGTAGCCATTGTCGAACATTACATAGTCGGCCTGTTCTTTGGCTGCCTTATACCATTGCCAAAAGGCGTCGCGCATCGTGCGAGCGTCCCTGTGAGTTTGATTAAAATCCTTGAGTGGCGGAATGACGTGCTTCTGTACCCACGGGTCCACTTCGCCCTCAATCGGGCAGCGCGCTTGAAACTCGTCGATAATCTTGCCAGTCATGTCGATCAAAACAGCACCGACTGCAAAAGCTTTGCCATGCAAGCCGTTACACTCGACATCTACTGAAAGTAAGGTGGTGTGTTTGGTGATCGGTGGCGCTGGCTGATCGTGATTCAACTGAGTCTCAACCGCGGGCATTATTTAGCGAACTCAATAGCGCGGGTTTCGCGGATGACGTTTACCTTGATGGCGCCGGGGTATTTAAGTGTCGCTTCAATCTTGGTGGCGATGTCGCGGGCCAGTTTGATGGCGCTGAGGTCGTCGATTGATTCTGGATGAACGATAACGCGCAACTCGCGTCCGGCGCTAATAGCGTAGCTCTTGTTAATGCCTGGGAAGCTGTTGGCGAGGTTCTCTAGCTCGGTCATTCGCTTAGCGTAGTTTTCAAGCGTGTCGCCGCGGGCGCCAGGACGGCCGGCACTTAAGGCATCAACCACGCGAACAACAAGAGCCTCTGGAGTAGTAGCTTCGACGTCGTCGTGGTGAGCTTCAACAGCGTGGCAAATAGCTTCCTCGACGCCGTATTTTTCACAGATTTGTTTCGAAATGTGATGGTGACCACCTTCGACTTCGTGAGTCATGGCCTTGCCGATGTCGTGTAGCAAGGCGGCCGTTTTACAAATTCTGACGTCAGCACCAACTTCACTGGCAATCATGCCAGCCAGGTGGCTCATTTCGACCGAATGCTTTAAGACGTTCTGGCTATACGATGTACGAAACTTTAGCTGGCCAAGGATCTTGATCAATTCTGGGTGTAAACCAACAACGCCAGCTTCTTTAGTAGCCGACTCGCCGGCATCTTTAACCATCTTGTCGACTTCAGCATTAGCCTTCTCGACAACTTCTTCGATACGAGCAGGGTGGATTCGGCCGTCCTGCAACAGCTTCTCCAGCGCGATTCTAGCTACCTGGCGACGGATTGGATCAAAGCTCGATAGCACAATGACGCCCGGCGTGTCGTCAATCAAAACATCAACGCCAGTAGCGCGCTCGATGGCCTGAATGTTACGGCCCTCTTTGCCGATAATGCGCCCCTTTAGTTCGTCGCTTGGCAGTGGAACGGTTGTAACTGTTCGCTCCGAAGTCTGGTCGCTGGCGATCCGCTCCATGGCAGCGGTAACAATGTCTTTGGCTCGCTCGTCGGCGTCTTCTTTGGCTTCGTTCTGCAGTTTTTCGACCAGCTTTATCAAATCGGCACGAATATCCTTTTCGGTCATCTGCATCAGCTTTTCAGCCGCCTGATCTTTGGTCAGCTTGGCAATCTTTTCTAAGTTGGCTTCTTGTTTGACGCGGATAGCGCGCAACTCGTCTTTTAAGGCTTCTAGGTCGCCCTCATTCTTGCGCAAAGTTTCGGTTCGACGATCTAGCTCTTCGAGCTTCTTATCTAGTACAGTCTCACGGCCAGCCAACCGATTTTCGGTATCTAGCAATTGTCGACGTCGTTCGCCTTCCTCTTTCTTGGCGGCTTCGGCCGTCTTGAGAGCATCAGTTTTAGCTTCGAGAGAGATCTCTTTGGCTTTGGCCTGAGCCTCGTCTAATATTTTTTTTGCCTTGCTCTCAGCGTTATCGGTAGTTTGTTTGGCAGCAAAGTTTTTATAACCATAGCCAGCCGCGCCGCCGCCAAGTAGGCCGAGTGCCAGCATTAACAATACATTCATGGCTTCCCTTTCTGTAATGCACAAATAGCCGCAAAATTTATGCGACTCATTTATATGTATCTGGCCCCGGGTTTCACCCCTTAATTTTCAAAAGCTCAGATAATTTTTGGTATCAATAACTTGGTAGAATCAGTGGCTTTTCAGCCAATAAGTTTGATTATCAAGTGCCACAATTAAACCTTAATTTCAGCTGAGGGTCAAGGCGCTAATACCGCTATTGCTTGATTAAAACACTCCGAAAAATTAGAATCCAAACACGCAATTTGCGATGTCCTAGTGAGAGGAGCGGCCAATGGCCGTTTGCAGCTTTTGCCGGGGCACCAAAAAGTGCCCCACCTGTAAAGGTCGACGAACCGTTGGCGCCATGAAGAACACCTGTAGCGACTGTAAGACCCGGCCGGGCCAGTGCACCTACTGCAACGGAAAAGGCTTTGGCTAGCGCTTCGGCCGAGTGATGTTGGGCTCGGCGCCGTAAACCGGCAGGGCAATCTGTTCGCCCTCGCCATTGGCTATTAATGAAGCGCCATCGACCAGCCAATCCTCGCCACCCGCCGCTACCACCGGCACTTGCCGGCTATACGCGACAGCATTGGCAGTTGTAAGTCCGATGCGGAGGCCGGTAAATGAACCCGGCCCCTCGAAGGCCACCAGACCGGTAATGTCGTTCCAGCTGCTCGAATTATTTTCGAGCAGCTGTTTCATTTTGGGCAACAACTCCTGGGATAACCGGCGCCCCGCTAGCCATGTTTCTTGAATAATGACTTCTCCATCATCATCGGCAAGAATTATCGTGGCCTCGGCCGAATCACTACGAATAGCCAGTATCATCGCAACGTCTCCATGATCGAAGTATGTTTTGGCCCGAGTGCCTCTACGGTTACCTCTCGTTCCTGATCAGAGACTCGTCGAATATTAATCCTCAACCGATCATCCGGCAGTACTCCGGGGCCAGCATTTTCGGCCCACTCAATAGCCACAATAACTTCGGAGTCATTAATTACCTCTTCTAGTTCTTGGGCAACAATATCCCCTCGCCCAAGTCGATAAAAATCGAAGTGATGCAGTTCTAAGCCAGGTCGGACCTGG
>DATIHE010000042.1:0-3725 GCA_035481015.1 Candidatus Nanoarchaeia archaeon | reverse complement strand
TCGGGCGTAACAGCGTCTATCATAGCCAGCCACTCTTCGGTCGGCAATATCTTATTTAACAGCAATAACTCACTGCCATACTGGTCGCTCATTTTGACGTTGTTTTCCATGTCCATCTGGATACCGCCGCGCAATTGATTTTTGGCCTTGATCAGCTCGGGCATCTCAACCTCTTTGCTTCTAAGTGTCTCCAGCTCCTTGAGTACCTCGGCAATGGCCTCATGAACTTTGTCGTTATTAACGCCAGCGTAAACTTCAAAAATACCGGTATCAGTAAAGCTTTCATAGCCAGTGTAAACCGAGTAAGCCAGCCCTAGCCGCTCGCGGACCGACAAAAACAGTCGTGAGCTCATGCCGCGGCCCAATATGGCCGATACGACGCGGGCCGTAGCGTCATCGGGGTGATCAAGTTGGTAGCCTTCGCAACCGATTAAAAAGTGGCTTTGGTTGGTGGGCCGCTTTAGGCCATTAGTTAGCTCACCGGATTTGCGCTTTAACCTCGGTCGAGTAGCCAGACTGCCCTGCACAATGTCCCCCATCTGCCGCTCAACCTGTTCTAGAACGGCTTCGTGACTAATGTGTCCCGCCACTGAAACAACAATGTTCTCGGCCGTATAGTGGCCGTCTTTATAATCGATAATCGACTGTCTGGGCATGATATTTATGACGCCCTCTTCTCCTACCACCGGGTAGCCCATTGGATCTTTTGGCCACAGCAGTGGCGAGAGTAGATTACCTACATAACGATCTGGTTCGTCACGAATAACGTTCATTTCTTCGACGATCACTCCCCTTTCACGCTCGATTTCGTCGGCCTCAAAGAGTGGGTTTTTGACCATGTCACTCAGAATATCCAAAGCTAAGGCAGAGTGTTGGCGCGGCACTTTGATATAAAAGCTGGTCAGCTCGTTCGAGGTATAGGCGTTGTTCCAGCCACCGACAGCGTCGATCTCGCGCGAGATTTGCTCGGCACTAGGCCGCTGTGTAGTGCCCTTAAATAAGATGTGCTCCAAAAAATGCGACACACCGCCGTTGATTTTGTAGTTTTCGTAGCGGCTACCAACGCCAATCATAATACTGGCCGTCACGCTCTGCGTTTCGGGCATTTCGAGAGTTACTACTCTTAAACCGTTACTAAGGGTCGATATTTGCGGCTTCAACTATTCTTTGAGGCTTGTTTACGATGCCTTGAAACATACCAGATAGCACCAACTACAAGCAAGGCAACCACTACCAGCGAGAAGCGATCCAGGGTGTGATGGATGGCGTCTAGCTGACCGGCCAGCTCGTAGCCAAGCAGGGTCAGGATAGTCGTCCAGCCCAGCGAGCCAACTAAGGTAGCAGTAATAAAGCCTCCAACTGGCATCTTGGCCACCCCGGCCGGGTAGCCAATGTAGGTGCGAATAACCGGCAAACAGCGGCCAACTAGCGTCAACCGGCTGCCATAACGAGCAAACCATTTTTGAGTGATCGCCAGTTCGTGTTCCGAGAAAAAGACGTACTTGCCATAGCGATGGATAAGCGGCAGGCCGCCTTTACGCCCGATCCAATAAGCCAAGAATGCTCCGACGCTTTGGGCAATCGTACCGACGGCGATCACAGCCGCCATGTTAAAACGACCTTGCCGCACCAAGGCACCGGCGAGCGGCAGCAAGACCTCTGAGGGCACCGGCACTCCCGCACTATCGACTATTAGCCCGACTGACAGCCCGCCGTAGCCAGCGGTTTCGATCAGTTTAAAAGCCGTATCGGTGAACTGCTGCGACAGACTCATCTAACGACCACCAAAATTAACAGGCCAACGATTATGCGGTAGTAAGCAAACAAGGCTAGGCCATGGCGCACTAGGTAGTTAAGGACGAAACGGATAGCTAAATAACCGCTCAGCGCGGCAGCCACAATGCCAAAAGCGTAGATTAGCGGCGCGGAGTGAATTTGCGACAAAGTGCTCGGTTTCAATACCTCCTTAGCCGTCGCACCAGCGATGATTGGCGCTGATAATAGGAACGAGAAACGAGTGGCACTGACGCGATCAAAGCCCTCAGCCAGACCAGCCGTTATGGTAATTCCGGAACGCGACACGCCCGGAACGATAGCCAGGGCCTGAGCCAGGCCAATGGTTAGCCCCTTCTTATAATTCATTTGGCTAATGTCTAGTTGTCGTCGACCGTATTTGTCGGCGATCAGCATTATGACACCAACCACCACCAAGTTGGCCGCCACCACCGTCACCCCAGCTGAGCTTTGATGGATGTGCTCGATCGCTGATTCAAACACTACCCCAGCCACCACTCCTGGTATGGTAGCCACCACAAGTATCCAAGCCAATCGACTATCGATGTCTTTGACGAAGATTGATTTAGCCAGCTCCACAAAATCTTTCCAGAAAAATAAAAACAAAGCCGCCAGTGTGCCGATATCAAGCGCGGTATCAAAACCAAGCCCGCTATAGCTAAAGTTTAAATAATGGCCCACTAATAGTAAGTGCCCCGAACTAGAAACTGGTATAAACTCGGATAGGCCCTGAATTAACCCGAGAATGATGGCTTGCAGGATTTGCATATATTTGATTATTACACATAGTGACTTTAGCTTCTCTACCGCTGCTAAGATGAGAATGTGAAGAAACCAGATGTTGTAGTACTTCTAGATAACGTCCGCAGCGCCGTTAATGTTGGCGCTATTTGGCGCACGGCTGAGGCGGCTGGCGTAACGAAATTGGTATTGACCGGCATTACCCCCCATCCAGCGATTACGAGCGACCAGCGTCTGCCGTATGTGGTTGCCAGGGACGAGGCACAGCTTGCCAAAACCGCCTTAGGCGCCGAAAAGACCCTAGCGTTCGAGTATTACGAAGATTCACTAGAAGCAATCCGCCACCTCAAGCAGTCTGGCTATAAAGTTTGCGCGATTGAGCAGATCGAGGGCTCCACCAGTCTTCTGGGTTGGCAGCCCGAGTCTCACGTAGTACTAGTACTAGGAACCGAGGTTAATGGCCTGTCAGAAGATGTCCTGTCAGTTTGCGATGAGATAGTTGAAATACCGATGTTTGGACGAAAAGAATCGCTAAATGTATCGGTCGCAGCTGGTATTATTTTATACAATCTTTTACAAAAATTGCTTTGACAAGGCAATATTTATTCCTCTGAACAATTATTTTATTCAAGTGCCTAGTGGCTACTTATTTGTTCAAGCAATTGTTTGGCTTGAAGATTTTTTTGGTTCAAAACGTATGCTCGACGTAAGTCTTCGACGGCCTTTGCTTGGTCCCCTACTTTTAGCAAAACTAGCGCTCTGGTGGTTAAAAGAGTTGATACCTGCCTAAAAATATCCGGGTCAGCCATACGATTACTCAAAACCTGGTCCGGATAAGCATTTAATCCCGAGCTGGCAACCTGAAGGGCAGCTTGGGGGTCACTAACTAGCAAGATTTGCGCTAAATCATTGTAGTAATCGGGTTGATTGAACGGGTCTAGTCTAATTGCTTTCCTATACTCTACTATTGCCTGATCAAGCTTGTCTTGTTGGCGCAATACCCTGGCAAGCAAAAAATGCTGTTGAGCGTCGAAACTATCCTGCTTTATAGCCGTCTCGGCCCGTAGCCTAGCCAGGGTCAAATTAGTCTGCGAGTCTTGCTGCTGTCTGGCTAGTGCCAGCCGGTTAATACCTTCACCGGTTAAGGTATCTGGATTGTAAGCCACGCCCGAATGGGCCCTGGAGTAATA
>DATIHE010000041.1:0-4640 GCA_035481015.1 Candidatus Nanoarchaeia archaeon | reverse complement strand
GAGCCACTTGGGGGTGGGTCTCGGCAACGCTCATGATCCTCCTTGTTGTCACAGGTGCTGGCCTTATTTTTATCCCGCTTATGCTTTAAGTCAAGACAAAAAGAAGCTGCCTGCTCTCGAAAGAGAACAGGCAGGGGTGGGGCGGCGGCGCGATGCGCGATGGTGTAGTGCGTGTGCGCCGCCGCCCCAGGGGCTGGCCGAAGCCGAAGGTTAGGCGGAGATGGTCTTGCGGTGGGCGTTGTGGAGGCTCTCGGCCCGTTTGAAGCCGTCACTCTTGGGCGTGGCCCAGGGCGGAACGGACTTCAGATGGGTGGTGCTGGGGTTGGTGAGGCCACGGTTGGTGATCGTATTGACCACGCGACCGAAAGCCGCCTCCAGCCGCTCCTTCCACTTGTTCAACAGCATGAATTTCTCCCCTCGGGACGGTAGACACTCATAATACCATAAGCGTCTTACAATGTCAACCCCCTAATTGGCATTCAACTAGCATAAGCGTTACAATACAGGAGTAGGAAAGTGTCTTTTTGAAGCTACTTGATCGTATTTCCAAGCCTAAGAACACAGATCAATATTTGGTTGCCCTCGATATCGGCACCGAGTTCGTTAAGGCCTTAATCGGTAAAGTTGTCGATGGCAACGTCGAAGTCGTTGGCGTCGGCCGCCAACGCCAGCGTTTAACTGATATGCAAGGCGGTGCCGTTACCGATATTGCTGGCGTCGTTGAAAATTGTGACCAAGCTTTGCGAGTAGCCGAGCAGATGGCTGGCGTGGTTGCCAAGGATGCCGTCGTTGGAATCGCTGGCGAGCTGGTCAAAGGCACTTCAACAACCATTAAATACAAACGCAACTCCCCTGGTGATCAGATTGATATGCCCGAACTCAAAAAGATTTTGGATCGCGTGCAATTTCGCGCTTTCGAACGCGCCCGTCAACAACTTAGTTGGGAAACAGGCTACGATGAGATCGAGGTCAAAATGGTAAATACTGCCATCGTCGACGTTGAAATCGATGGCTATCGGGTAACAAATCCGATCGGCTTTCAAGGCCGCGATGTCTCCATTCAATTATTTTGTGCCTTTGCGCCAATGGTCCATCTAGGCGCTCTGCAAACAGTCGGCAGTAATCTGGATCTTAATCTCATCAATATTGCTGCCGAGCCTTTCGCTGTCGCCAAATCTGTTGGCAGCAGTGAGTCCAACGAGTTTAGCGCCATATTTATCGACATTGGCGGCGGCACAACCGACATTGCCCTCGTTAATAACGGCGGCGTCGAAGGCACCAAGATGTTTGCCATTGGCGGTCGCAGCTTCACCAAACGCATCGCCACCGCCACTGATAAAAAGTTTGATGAGGCCGAGCAGATGAAGCTTGACTATGCCGCCGGTAAACTTAATAAAACCGAGTCTGAACAGGTCGAAAAAGCCCTGACCGGCGATGTAAAAGTCTGGCTATCAGGCGTGGAAATGTCCTTATCGGAGTTTGATAAAGTTGATCACTTACCATCTAAAATTCTGCTATGTGGTGGTGGCACCGGGCTACCCCAGATTGTGGAAGCATTAAAGGGTAAAGACTGGCATAAGAACCTGCCGTTTGCTAAACAGCCAACCGTGCAACATATCAAACCAACCGAGGTTAACCGCGTGATCGATAAAACCGGCCAACTAACTAGCTTTGCCGACATTACGCCGATGGGGCTAGCTAATTTAGGCTTAGATGTAGTAAATGCCAGTGGTGGTGCTACTGAAAGCATTATGCAAAAATTGAGCCGGACCCTACAGGCATGAAAGACGTACTATATCTAGAATCTGACGAAGAGATCACTTCGGCGATCGACAAACTACTGGCCGTGAGTGCCGAGCAGGTTTCTATTGTTGTACCCAAACGCTCAACATTATTGCAGAGCGTGGTAAATCAGAAGCTTTTAAAACGAGCGGCTGATGACGCCGGTAAGCAGGTTGTTCTAGTAACGACCGATCGAACAGCAATTCATTTAGCTGGCAAGGTCGGTTTAGCAGTTGCCGCTAGTTTAAAGGCCGAAGCGGCCGTTCCGGAGTTACCGGCCCAGGCAGAAGAGGTGGGTGAAACTGTCGAAGAAAGTGAACCGGCACCACCACCAACAGCGGCCGCAGCCATCACTGCTAATAAACCAGAGCCAAAAGTTACCAAACCAAGCTTTGCTAAGCCAATGTTGGTACGGACGCCGGTTTCGTCAGAACCAATTGCTGCCAGCGGCAAGCGACTGAAAGTACCTAATTTTAACAATCTGCAAAAGCGCATTTTAATCGGCGGTGGCATCGTAGGTATCTTGCTCATATTCTTTATGGGCAATTTTTTCTTAAAGAGCGCCAAAGTTACTTTGTTTGCCAAAGGAACTCAAGTGCCGGCTGATTTTACTTTTACGGCTGATCCTACCGTTAAGGACTCTGATGCACCCAAATCGATTTTGGCAGCGCAGTCGGTCAAGATCGAAAAAGACTTAACGACCACATTCACAGCTACCGGTAAAAAAGATGTCGGCACCAAGTCACAGGGCACGATGACCGTAGCCAACTGCGGCGACGCTGCCAATCATACCTTTGTGGCTGGGACCCGCTTTCAATCACCAGATGGCAAGATATTTCGTTCAACGGCCGATGTGACAGTGCCCGGTGGGACGTTCTTCTTTGGCAACTGTAGTCCCGGCAAGGCCAGCGTGAACGTCGAGGCCGATCAAGCGGGCGACACTTACAATCTTGGGCCAGCTCACTACACCATTCCTGCCCTACCTGCCAATCAGCAGCCTTATATTTACGGCGACGGCACTCAGATGTCAGGTGGCACTAGCAAACAAATCACCGTAGTGACACAGGCTGATATCGACAAAGCTAAGGGCGATTTGGTAGATAAGAATAAAGACGGCGCCTTGACCGACTTGCAAGACAAAGTCGCCTCGGGCTATCAGCTGTTAAACGAATCATTTGACCAAACTGTTTCACAAATAGTCAGTTCGCCAGCACTCGATGCCGAAGCGGGCGAAGCCAGTCTTAATTTGCATTTAATCTACAGCGGCCTGGCCGTCGGGCAGTCTGATTATGCCAACCTTATTACAACGCAAGAGCAGAAGCTAGTCGGCGACCAAAATCAGATTTATGACGATGGCGCTGGTGATGCCAAGCTAACTGCCGATAAGAAAGACGCTAGTGGT
Organism: Candidatus Nanoarchaeia archaeon; assembly: GCA_035481015.1. GTDB lineage: Bacteria > Patescibacteriota > Saccharimonadia > UBA4664 > DATIHE01 > DATIHE01. Next base: position 1,456 of record DATIHE010000041.1, on the reverse strand, counting down.
CGCCAACCCTTCCACTTTAGTGGCCTGGCCTTTGCCGGCGCCAAGATCGATACGACTGCCTTGGCCAAACAATTGGCCGGTAAGCGCTATGGCGATGCGGCTGATTTAGCCAGCAAACAGCCTGGCGTTGACCATGTCGAGATTAGTATTTGGCCAGGCTTCTCTACCAGCATGCCTGGTTTATCGGGCAAGATTAAGATCGAAATAAAAGCTGTTAAGCAGTAACGGCTCCAAGCTTGCTATACTAAGCAAGTGAAAAATTACTTGGGAATTGATTACGGTTCTAAACGGGTGGGGGTTGCTATTGGTGATGCCGAGCTCAAGATGGCTCGCCCGCTCGAGATAGTTGTTAATGACGAGGGGCTCTTAGATAGGATCAAAACTCTAGCAGTGGACCATGAGGCCGGAGTATTGGTAGTTGGGTTGCCACGAGGTTTGGACGGGCAGGAAACTAAGTACACGGGCATCGTACGCGCTTTCGCCACACAGTTAGAAAAGCTTGGATTACCGGTCGAGCTGCAAGATGAAGCTCTCACTAGCGAGCTCGTCGGCTCAAACTCAGCTTTTCCGGCTGACGATCGAGCCGCCGCCATGATATTACAAGATCATCTGGACAATTTATGAGCATACGCAAAAAACTACCTTACCTTCTAATCCCAGTCGGCTTGGCCGTAATTGTTTTACTAGGCTATGGTTGGTACCGCGTCGATTTATTGCCTACTGAGGTCTCGGACTTTAACGCTAACTTCATCTTGCCGAAGGGTGAGAGTCCGTCAACAACAGCCCATCGCCTCGAGCAGGCGCACTTAATTAAAAGCAGCACTGCCTTTTTGGTCTACCTGACCGTGCACGGTTTGCGCGGCAAGGTGCAGAGTGGTGACTACGCGCTCAGCACTGCTTATAGCACCGAAGAAATCATCGATGTTTTGACCAATGGCAAGGTAGCGACAAAAAGGCTTACTGTTCCGGAGGGCACGACAGTTAAAAAAATTGAGCAACTGGCCGTAGCCAAGGGCATCAAACAAGAAGATTTTGAAGCGGCCTTACAAGGCGACTACGGCAAAGATTTCTTAGTTGGTCGACCACCGGGCGTTGGATTGGAAGGCTACCTGTACCCCGACAGTTACGATCTACCCCTAAACCCAGATGCCAAGCAGTTGGTTGGTCAGATGGTCGATAATTTTGACAAGAAAGTCACACCTCAATTGCGGACGGTCTATGTTGCCGAGGGATTAACTCTGCATCAGGCGGTTACGCTAGCTTCGATAGTTGAAAAGGAGGTGCCATCGGCAAGTGATCGCCAGGTTGTGGCTGGGATTTTCCTAAAGCGTCTGCAGTTAGGCATGGCGCTGGAGTCTGATGTCACAGTTCATTACGCCGCCGACCAGCTAGGCGTCGACTTTAGTACCAACCTTGACTCACCCTACAACACCTACAAACACGCTGGATTACCGCC
>DATIHE010000040.1:0-8630 GCA_035481015.1 Candidatus Nanoarchaeia archaeon | reverse complement strand
GACCCCATCTGGCTAACAAAGCAGGCTTTTTGGGGAAGGCCGCGCCGGCAGCTCGCAAGGCCGCACCATATTCGCCGCTGTTTCTCATTCTCACGCCGTCCATAATGCTGCGATTAATCATGGTATCAGCGGCCAGTCTTTTAATGATGGCTAGCCTGCCGGCGGAGTCGTTCATATAGCGCAGCAAGGTCGGCGCATTCTGTTGCAAACGGGCCGCGGCGCGCGCTCTTTCGCCCGGGTCTTCATCGTAGTAGGCCTTCATTGCATCCTGCAGGGTTGGTATCTGAGCCTCTGGCAGATCCTCTAACTCCTTGGTGTAGGTGCTGGTGTTGCCCGCCTGCAGTCTGGCCAAAGCCAGCGAAGTCGACGGTGCGCCGCCGCGGATTAAGCCGGTGGCACCCAGCAGGCCACTGCCCAATGCCCGCGCCGCTCGGCTTTTACTGTGGGTCAGGGCTTTAATGTCGCTTCGGTTGGCCATGGCGCTCATCTTGTCGAACTGTCGGCTGCGACGCTCATTGTTTTTGTCTTTGTACCAGTCAGAGCCGCGCACCAAGCCAGTGCTCTTTTTCGACAAATTATTGAACCGTTCGTGGAAGCTGTTCATCCAAGAGCCCGCCCACTTAAAGGTCCACGGTATCCATGTAAAAGCCACTATATACACAAACGGCTTCACTAAATCCAGCGCCAGCCCTGAGGGCCCATTGCCGGCCGTGTTGCCGGTAAACGACAATAGTTCGCTGATTCTACCAGCGAAGGCCAGGATGGCCATGATAATCGGATACATCAATAGCAACTTAATAAAGAAACTCCACCATTTTTTAAAGTAGTTTTCGGTGTTGGGTAGTATCCAAGCCACCCAAGCCAGCGGCGAGATAGCTATGAGCACCGCGATTAGTAGTAATCTGGCCGCCACAGTTAAGAAAAAGAAGAACAGGCTGATTAGCAGCATTAAGGCAATGGGCACAATTAGAGGTCCAGATGCAATCACCAAAGCAAGTAAGGCGCTGGCCGATATCCCAATGAGCGCTACATTGCCGGCAGCGGTGCCAACGTTAGCAGGGGCGGTGTTAATGGAGCTACTGAAGCCGAAGATTAGGCTTTGCACGCCGCCGCCCAAGATGTTGCCGACATCGACCAGGAGCGAAGATATCAAAAACGAAAACTGCACAAACACCGCTGCCGCCACCAGTCTGGGGAGTAACTTCTTGATTGTGTATTGGTCGAGGCCAAACGACATGGTGTTGGCAAAAATAATGACTAAAAATATGACCACAAACAGGGCGTTGGCCAGGCTGCGCAGATTCTTCCAGGCCGAATATAGGGCTGGCGTATTTTCTGGAGTTATCCGGTTAACGCGCAGCAGCGGCTGAAGAACGTTGCTTATCAGATGGCTAATTGCTGACTCAATTCTGTCCAATATCGGGCAGATCACCCAGCTCAGGAGACCTTGATCGCAGCCTTTTGAATCTTTAGTGGCCGTAGCCGGATTGGCCGGCGTTGTGGCTGTTTGCGCTGCGGTTTTGTCTTTGGCAATTACAATGTCGGTATCGTAAGTGGCGCTGGAGCAGGAGGCTGCGAGGTGCGCCGGAAGTGGATCGGTCGGCTGGCTGGGATCGAGCGTTATTGTTACTGCTGCCTGGCTCTGGCCGCAGTCCGTCGACGCCACGTACTTAGTCTGGCTGCCATTACCACCCTGGGCATTAAAACTGGTATCAGATTTGTAATCACCACCCTGGCCAACAATTGTTTGATGGCCAGGGTCTTGCCAATAGTAAGTCTCACCCTTAGCAAGTGCGACAGCTGGCAGTAGGGCTAGTGAGGCGATCAGCAGGCTTAAGATAATGCGTAGATTTTTCATAAAAATTCGCAAAACGAATCTGTAAATGTAGCAAAAAAACAACCTACCGTAAAGACTTTTGGCTTAGCATAAGCTTAATCAAAAGTTTTTATGTTAATTGCGAATTTTGACATAAGCGTTATCACCAGATTACAATCAGGAGTAATGAAACGCATGCTTGCGATATCAACGATCATTTGGGCCATGGGCTGGACGCTGGCAGTGCCGGCCGGGCTGGCTTTGGCGGCTGAAACGTGTGGCACCGGTGATACTGCCGTCCCAATTGGTACAGTCGGTCTAAAATGCGCCAACGGCACTAACTCCAACCCCATCTATGCCCTGTTGGGTTTTGCCATTAACTGGATGATCGGCATTATCGTTGCCTTGGCGGTACTAGCAATAGTTATTAGCGGCATTCAGTACATCACTTCACAGGGTAATCCCGAGGCTGTCAAAACCGCCAAGTCCAGAATTACCAACGCAGCGATTGGGTTAATCTTGCTTTCATTGACTAGAGTCATACTGGGCTTTCTTAAGGTAATATAGGCGTATGGACTTTCGATTTTTCTTCTTGCGACTGCTCTCCGACATAGACCTCTTTAAAAACGTTAATATTGACGCCCAGGGCATAAACGCAGTGCCGGTTATTATCGCTAACCTAATTAACATACTGATGTTCTTTGCGGGTGTGCTATCAGTGATCTTCGTCATTATCGGCGGCATCCGCTATGCGACTTCAGCCGGCAATCCAACCGCCGTCCAAGGAGCCAAAAAGACCCTTACCTATGCCATTGGCGGGCTACTGCTTTCGCTTCTAGCCGTGGTCATAGTAAACTTTATCTTTATAAAGAGCTTCTTACGGTGATGAACTTCATTAAGCTAGCCGAAGTCACAGTCAGTACCGATAAAAACGGCGCACCATCTTTTGGCTGGGGCAGCGAATTTCTTGGCGGTAACGTACAGGATCTGGTACCAAAAATTATCAATGTGCTGCTGTTTGTAGTTGGCGCCGTATCGGTAATTATGATTATTGTCGGTGGCCTCATGTACACTCTGTCAGCCGGTGATCCGTCGAATACCAAGAAAGCCAAAGACACTATTTTATACGCCATCATCGGTCTGGTCGTAGCGCTTGCAGCCGGCGCCATCGTGGCCTTTGCCAGAGGGCAATTTAAGTGAAAAAGCTATTCGTTAGCCTGTCACTTGGTCTAGCTGCCCTGCTGCCTATGGTCGCTCTGGTAACGGTTGGACCAGCCTTTGCTGCCTGTGATGGTACTCTTAGTGTCGACAATGGCATTAACTGCGCCGCGCCCGGTGGTGTGGCCCAAGACCCCAGTAAACTCAAAACCGTCTGGCGTACTGTCACGAATACCTTGGTTTTCGTGGTTGGGACAGTGGCGGTTCTAATGATTATCATTGGCGGCTTGATGTACGTACTATCTGCCGGCGACCCTTCTAGCACCAAGAAAGCCAAAGACACCATTTTATATGCCATTATCGGCGTAGTCGTAGCCATCCTAGCCTATGCGATCGTAAAGTTCGTACTGATTAAGTTTTAATGAAGCTAAGCGGTATGGTAATATCCAACCAAGCAACGCTCTTGAAAGGAGGTGACCGAAAATGAATAAACTAATGGCCAAAGCAGCAGGAATCGGCTTTTTGACGGTTTCGCTAACCCAGTTCGCCTTTGCGGCTAACGGCGTGCCCGACGAGCTGCAAAATGGCGTTAATGCCGCCCAGCCAAGTGGCGCCAGCAGCTGTTTGTTTGCGGTACCGGGCTCGGGTTGTACGACTAGCATCTTCCAGACTGTCGCCAACACTCTGATCTTCATTGTCGGCGCCATTGCCGTCATCATGTTGATTGTCGGTGGCCTGCGCTACGTTCTATCCAGTGGCGACCAAGCCGCTGTTACCGGCGCCAAGAACACCATTCTTTACGCCATCATCGGTATCATTGTGGCAATTCTTGCCTTTGCTGCCGTCAACTTCGTCGTTCAGCAGTTCTCCAAGTCCAGCTAATCGACCTAAAAAAGGCAGCCCCGACCGGGGCTCTTTTTTATTGCAAAACAAAAAGCGGCCGGAGCCGCAAATTTGTTTAGATTCGAATTAAGCTGGCTTAACCTTGATCTTCTTCACCTTGTCCTGGGCCACTTTGGGAATGGTGATAGTCAAAACGCCGTCCTTCAAACTAGCCTGAGCTTTCTCGGCGACTGTCGAGGTTGGTAGGATCACTGAGCGACTAAACGAACCCCAGTAACATTCCTGCACGTAGTAGTGCTCGCGGTCGACTTCTTTCTCGTCGTGGCGTTCGCCGCGCAAAGTCACTACATCTTCTGACACACTAATGTCGATGTCGTCGGCCTTTACGCCCGCGATCGGGGCCTTGATAACTACATTGTCTTTGGTTTGGTACACATCAACTGCCAGCTGACCCTCGAACTCCTCGCCCAGCCAGTCTTCGGTTGTACCTTCGGCAGCGTCTAAGAACTCGTCTTGCAAGATATCTTCGCCGCCGTCTCTCTTTGCGGGCATAGTAGACCTCCGGTTAGTTGCGCGCCACAACACAAAATTGCTTTACAGTAGCGTTTAACCTATTATATCCAGACGTTTTCAGTAAAAGCAACAAAAGCTAGCAATGATTAGAACTCTCGACAGATTGGCCGGTTTAATCGCACCACATAGTTGCCTGGTTTGTAACCGAGAGGGCAGCCTACTTTGTGGTGATTGTCGTGTGACTGCCGTCATTACTAAACGAGCGACTTGTTACCGATGTAATGCCATAAGCGAGAGCGGCAAAACCTGCAATAGTTGCCGCAGCTCCTCTGTCCTATCCGGCGTCATCGTCGCCAGTCACTATGACGGCCAGGTTAAAGAATTGATCGGCCGGCTTAAATTTCAGCAAACCGTTGCTGCCGCCGAAGTATTAGCCGAGTTGCTCACTCCCCTGCTCGATTCTGCTCAGTTTGATCTGGTGGCTGCCGTTCCAGCCGCTCCATCTCGCTACCGGTCCCGGGGCTACAACCAAGCTGAGCTTATCGCCAAAGCCGTCGCTCGTCGGCTAGGCCTCCCCTATTCGCGTCCGTTAGTCCGCCTCGGCAACGCCCGCCAGCTCGGCCAGTCGCGCCAAAGCCGACTGGAGCAAATGAGCCAAGCCTTCGAAGCTAAGAGCACTCCCCTAATTCAGGACGCTCGAATCCTGCTAGTCGACGACGTATTAACGACCGGTGCCACCTTAAACGCCTGTGCCAGCGAGCTAAAAAAGATGCGCGCCAAAGGTGTCTGGGGCGCTGTCGCTGCCAAGCATTAGCCTTGAAAATCTGGGGCTAAACACCTATACTCGCCTAGTTACGCCCGGAGGGGTCGCATAGCGGCCGAGTGCACCGGTCTTGAAAACCGGAGACCTTCACGGGTCCGTGGGTTCGAATCCCACCCCCTCCGCCAGAATACCGAGGGGTTATTTTTAGCCTGGAGAGGTACCCAAGAGGCTGAAGGGGCTGGTTTGCTAAACCGGTAGGGGGGAGCAATCTCCCGCGAGGGTTCGAATCCCTCCCTCTCCGCCAGAAAAAGCTCGCTGACATGGTCAGTCGGCTTTTTTTGATGCATAATTAGCTTATGGAACAACCGGACGAGCAAACACAGCCAGCTGAAAACCAGCAGCTAGAAGAGCCCGGCCTCTCGGGTGAAGTGCTTGATAGTGGTGGCGAGTCTACTGATGCACCGCTAATCAGCTGGCAGGCTTCAGAATACATTCATCATGATAAAAAAACTGGCTGGTATTTGTGGCTGGTGGTTGGCGTCGTTTCCCTAGTCGGCATTGGCGTTTACACCCAACAATGGTCGGCCATCACTGTTTTGGCAGCTATGACTGCCGCGGTCGTCGTGTATGCCCGAAAAGCACCGCGTACGCTCACCTACAGCCTGTCTGATGACGGCATCGACATCGAGCACAAGCACTACCCCTTTAGTCAGTTCCGCTCTTTTGCCGTCGTCAGCGACGTCGGCTGGCATACGATTGATCTGGACCCAATTCAACGCTTTATGCCTCGTCTTACCATATTATTTGCCGACGACGATCTAGATAAAATTGTGACCGTATTATCCGAAAAACTGCCGCGTTCAGACCGCCGCCCCGACGCCATCGAGCGACTTAGCCGTTATCTGAAGTTTTAATGCTTACAGACATAAATCACACTATCAATGTCGGGAAATGGCTAATAGTTGGCGGTCTCGGATTGGTTTCTATATCCCTTGTAATGTATTGGCTTCATAAAAAATGGTATCAAGGTGTCTTTGCGGTCGCAGGATTACTATTAACAATTGGGCTGTTTCTGGTCGTTTATCCCATTGTTTATCCCATTTGGCATCTCAATCAGATCAGATAGAATACTTCCTGGCGGAGAGGGTGGGATTCGAACCCACGATACCGTTGCCGGTATACTGCTTTTCGAGAGCAGCGCCTTCAACCACTCGGCCACCTCTCCAGATAGATCTCAATTGCGAACCTCGAAAATCTTTCGAGACTCACAACTGGTGCGCCCGGGAGGATTCGAACCTCCGGCCCCCAGCACCGCAAGCTGATGCTCTATCCACTGAGCTACGGGCGCGCATTGAACCTAGAAACACTAGCACAAATCAGGTCACTAGAAAAGGCTAAACACGCCCCGACTGCAACTGCTCGATCAATTGCTTTTCATGATCTACTACTCCCCTATCGCCTGTCTTTTCGGCAACCTCTCTGCGTAACTGGTGTAGCAATAAGTTGCCAGGATCTTTATCTATCCCCTGGCCAAGCGTGCCAATCAGCTCTTTTAAGGTTGCCTGATTGGGCTTTGTAGCTAATTTGGCCTCGGCCATCAATACATACGCCTGGCTATCGGTTAGCTTACCGTCCAGAATGCGACCTGCGCTGTTAACGAGCCCCAAGGCGTAGACCTCTTGAGCTAGAGCTGTGTTAGAGCTGCTCGCTCGTTTTAGCTTTTGTAGAGCCTCTGGTGAGCCTACAGAGCCCATAAAAACATTTAGATCGGTCGTATTACTCGCAATGGCGTAGCTTAAGCCCAAAATCACCGAACTTTCAGGGCCAGAATTAAGGTCATAAGCCTGTTTACCAGCCTTAATAGCCGAATCCAACTCGCCAAGCTCTAGGTGGTTCATGGCCTCGAGCCGGAAAACTCCTGGGTCGTTGCTATCACTATCAACTCCAGTGAGTGTCTTCAAACTTACCCTATAATCACGCCCGTCAAACTGAATTTGGGCGATCCGAAGCGCACTCTCCCCTACTGGCAAGCGAGCAAGCACACTAATTGCCTCATCTGGTCTGCCAGCGACAATCAAGCGATCAGCCAAACGGTTTGAGTAATCATGATTACCACCGTCTAACGCTCGGGCCAGATATAAATCGGCAATCCCCTTCTCGGCATCGGAATTTTTGATTGAGTCGGCCTCGGCCGCCAGAGTAGCAGCCCGCTTTTGCCGCTGATGATCGACAACGGGTTTTGCCTGCGACCAAACAAAACCAATGCCAACTAGAGCCACCAGGCTCAGCAGCCTAAATTTAATCCGATCTGATCGTAGCGATCTGTTCATCTAGCTTCGATAGTAGCATTTCCGCTTGTGCTAGACGATCTTTGGTCTCAGCGACGACCACCGGCGGGGCTGACTTGATGTAGCCCGAATTGGTTAGCTGCTTCTTAAGTCGATCACGATAGCTAGCCTGCTCTTGTTGCTTGTCTTGCAGTCGTTTTAAGTAAGCGCGAATGGTCTGCGGTTCCAAATCGAGCCAAGCATCGTAGCTGCTTAGGGCTAGCCCACTCCCCTGCCCAACAGATTCAATTTCGCTTACGCCAGCCAGTTTTTTTACCAAGCCGTGATTGTCGGCGATCAGCTGGTCCTTAACATGAACCAGCCGCAACTCCCCTGCTCCGACTTCTGACTTCAGATTTCTGATCTCCGCTATCAAAGCCTGCAAGCGCTCAAAGTCTTTAGCGTCTTTGGAGTAGGCTTTGCCAGCCTCTGGCCATTCAGAAATAATCAAATTATCCTTTTGCCAAGCCATTTTCTGCCATACAGCTTCAGTTACGAAAGGTGCGATAGGGTGGAGCAGACTTAAAATCGTCTGCAATCCATAAACCAACAGATCTAGATTAGGCTCGACCTTATTTGCCTCGATGTACCAGTCGGCAAAGTCGTCCCACAGGAGGGAATATACACGCTGTCCGGCCTCTGAAAATTTGTATTTCTCCAGATCGGAAGTCACATTTTTGATAGCTGCGTGTAATTTTTCGAGAATCCAACGGTCGGCCAAGCTCTTGGGTTCTGGCGGGGTAGGGGAGTAGTCGGCCGGTAACTGGCTCAGAATAAAGCGAGCAACGTTCCATAGTTTGTTACAAAAGTTGCGGTAACCCTCGATCTTTTTTTCTGACAACGTGCCGTCGTTGCCCGGAGTAATTCCAATGGTTAGCGCCAAACGCAGAGCGTCGGTGCCGTATTTGTCGGTCATTTCCAGTGGGTTAATCACGTTGCCTTTCGACTTCGACATCTTTTTGCCGTGTTCATCGTTGACCATGCCGTGCAAGTAGATGTTCCTAAAAGGGACTTTGCCGGTTCGGTACAGACCCATCATAATCATGCGGGTAACCCACAAAAATAAGATGTCGCGCCCGGTTTCCATGACGCTAGTAGGGTAGAACCGGTCCATGTCGCCGGTCGCCATCAGGGTGGCGTAAGGCCATTGACCACTGCTAAACCAGGTGTCAAAAGTATCAGTTTCAGCGCGGTAATTGCCTTTGCCGTA
>DATIHE010000039.1:0-2794 GCA_035481015.1 Candidatus Nanoarchaeia archaeon | reverse complement strand
CGTGCATATGCTGCATGGCGCCGGTGCCCGTTCGGTTTCAGTTTTAATTAGCTCACCACCTGTCAAATACCCAGACTTCTATGGCATTGATACGCCCAAGCAAGTTGATTTAATTGCCGCCAACTTGTCAGTAAAAAAAATCGCTAGCGAGATTGGTTGTGATTATCTGGGCTATTTGTCGCAAAAGGGTATGCTGAAGGCGACAGGATTAACACCGACTAAGCTGTCGACCTCGTGCTTCGACGGTGTTTACCCAATCGATATTTTGGAACGGGCCACCGAGGTCGTTGCCCTATAGTTGTCGTAACCAGCGGTTAGGTTATAATAAGCATAATCGTAATAAAACAAAAACGTTATGCCAGCCGAAGTCTTAGAAGCACCACGCACTACGATCGAATTTGAGGCCAATCCTGAGGCCAGGTTTGTGGCAGCCGTTGACCAGGCGACCGATCACGCTTTGCAGCAAATAGATCATAGGTACGCGCAAGATCAGCAAAGCGAAGCTAACAATCTCAATTTTCATCTGCGCGACCACACCGAGGGCGTGATCGACAGAGCCGGGCGGGTGATGAGCGCGATTCAAAGTCTGCGCCCAGACCTGGTAAGTGAGCATATGGTTGGACAGGCTAAATTGAGCGCCGCTTTTCACGACACCATTCAAAAATGGGACGAAGTTATTAAACCAAACCATACTGGCCCGATCAAGGCCAGACAGCGTCGCATGGGTGATAATGAAAGAGACAGCGCCTTTGAACTGTTGGATTACACAAAGCAAGTTAACCAGGAAAATCCGACCGAACCGCCGTTTAATGAAGAAGACCAAGTTGTCTGCTCGTCGGCAATAATGGGCACGGTGCCGGAATGGGACAATCAAAATCACACCATGGTGCAGCCAAACTTAGCAAAAACCGACTCGATAGTAGCTCATGCTGTCGGTTTGGCCGACATCAACAGTTCGCTTATGGATGGCGGCGACTCGCTGGTGCGTGACAGTGACAAATTATTTTTCGAAGACAACTTACAGGCTGCGTCTGATTTATTGGATCCTGGCAAGCTGAACGCCGATAAACAGGCCGACTACAAACAACGGATTTTAACGTTTCTAGAAAGCCAGGAAGCCTTTGCCCGAGGTAGAGAAAATTTGCTAGACAAAGAATTAGGCTTTTTACCGGCCGAAGTTGCCGCCCAACTAAAGACGAAACTATTCAACAAAGGTGACGAAGCTGTTGCGGTTTTAAAAGCTAGCCTCAATGCCAGACGAAAGTTATCACTTATACAGTTGGTAGACGAAATGCGAACCAACCTGGCGCGGCCTGCGCTAGACCAACGTACTCCTGCAGAGCTTCAGCAAGTCGCTTAATTCGCTGTCATTTAGTTGTGTGATTTCTTTGCGCTGCACACGGACTAGTTTAAAGTCAGGCTGTATCAAGTAACGTGTATAATCGGCGCCGCCACGATCAACGCTAATCTCGGCCAGCCACTCAAAATGAGGATGGGCATCGTCGGTGGTAACATTAAACTCAATTTTGCCAAAGTCGGTTTCAGCCGCCGCGCCCCTTACCACCGGCACGTCGCGCTCAATGCCAGGGTAAGCCTCGCCCGAAGTTAACTTAACCTGGGGCTGCTGGTCGAGCCAGGCGAGAATAGTTTGGTACAGCTGTTCGACTTCTATCATAGCTTTATTATAAACTGCTGTTGCTTGCCCGCTAAGCTAAACTGACGCCATAATATCAGTAGGATAGGGGGCAAAGGTGAAGATATTGTTAATGGCGCTGGCAATGATTGCTTATGTGAACTACATACACTCAGTCAGTCTGCAAGTGAATGAGTCGCTTAACGGTTTGCGCAGTGCCTATGCCCAGCCAATCGACTGGGCGAATCAGCATTTAGGTGGCTTTGACAAACTGTAAGTACGACGCCTAGACTTGGTTTAAATGGAATCAAAGCACAAATTATTGAGCCCGGGGCTAGCGGTTACCGTTGGCGGCTTTGTACTGGTTGGCGCCACGGTGATGGCCCTTAGCCGGGCGTCTGGACCGGTTAACCCGCATAGCTGTCCAACTGGGCCCAAAGGCGCGCCACACCCAGTTTTGCAAAAAGGCGACGTCGACGACGGCAACGTGCAGTGTGTGGCCAATTTGCAGTGGGACCTGCAACAGCTAGGTTACGTTGTGTCCACGACCGGTAAATTTGACGACTCAACGGCAGCAGCAGTTAAAAGCCTACAGACTAAAAACGGATTGCCTAACGACGGCCAAGTTAATGGCAAGACCTGGGTAATCTTGGAATCTAGCGGTAAATAGGGGGCCAAATGAACACAGCCGAGTTACATAAAAAAGCCAGTGACCATATTAGCGAACTGGTATCGAACGTCAAAGACGATCAGTGGGGCGCGGCGACACCCTGTGCCGATTGGACTGTGAAAGACCTGCTAAACCACGTAACCTATGAAAACGTCTGGGTCAAGCCGCTGGTGAGCGGACAGACAATTGACGAAGTTGGCGATAAATTTGAAGGTGACTTACTGGGCGCCGACCCCAAGTCCGCTTGGCTGGCTGCGGCATCAGAGTCAGAGGCCGCCTTTGCCGAGCCCGGTGCGCTGGATCGAACCGTCAAATTGTCGCGCGGCGACACGCCAGGCAGCGACTATGCCGCCGAGGTTTTTATGGACTTGTTGATTCACAGTTGGGACCTAGCCCGTGGTTTGGGAGTTGACGAACATCTAGACCCCGAACTGGTCGAGGCTTGTTACAAAATACTAGAACCACAAGCCGAGGCTTGGCGCAGTGGTGGC
>DATIHE010000038.1:0-12000 GCA_035481015.1 Candidatus Nanoarchaeia archaeon | reverse complement strand
AAAAAAGACCTGGCCTGTGGCGCGCTGTTTGCCGGTATTGGGTTTTTGGTTTCATTCTTGCTGCCAGCTCACAGAGACCTAGAAAAAGGTCAGACCACCGCTGGTGGCCATTAACGCACAAGTAATCATTAGTTAATATAGGAAAACTATGCCAAACGACATTACCAAAGTAAAACGACCCACCAGTACCGACCAGGCCTTATTAGTAGTTAAGGATCTGCGCAAGAAGTACGGTGACTTCGAAGCAGTTAAGGGGGTTAGTTTCGAGGTCAAGGCTGGTGAAGTTTTTGGCATTCTTGGCCCCAATGGTGCTGGCAAGACCACCACGCTAGAAATGATCGAGGGCATGCGGCCGATCGATAAAGGCAGTGCTACCCTTGACGGTGTCAGCGTAGCGAAACATCCCTTTCAAATAAAAGAAATGATTGGTGTGCAGCTACAGTCATCGTCATTTTTCGACAACCTCAGCCTGACCGAAATATTATTCTTATTTGGTGATCTGTACGGCCAGTCGGCCCATCCCGACGAGCTGTTAAAGGAAGTTAATCTCCAAGAAAAGGCCAAGGCCAGGGTTAAAAACTTGTCAGGCGGTCAAAAGCAGCGTTTCAGTATTGCCGCGGCCTTGGTAAATAACCCGATCGCCATCTTCTTGGACGAGCCAACTACCGGCCTGGACCCGCAAGCCCGTCGAAATCTGTGGGATTTGGTCCAACAGATTCAGGCAAAGGGGACTACCGTCATACTTACCACGCACTACATGGAGGAAGCCCAGGTGTTGTGTAATCGAGTTGCCATCATGGACGCTGGCAAGATAATTGCTCTAGACACCCCAGATCGTCTAATCGCCGACTTGCTCGGACGAGGCTTTGAACCTAAAACTAATGTTGCCAAAGCCACCCTGGAAGATGTCTTTATCGATCTAACAGGAAAGGATTTGAGAGAATAATGAAACGCAACTGGCAATCACTTCGCAGCCTGACCATTGCATCAATTAAAATGTATTTTCGCAATGTCACGGCAGTCTTCTTTACATTGTTTATCCCGGTGCTTTTGATCGTCATATTTGGAGTCTTAAATAATGGTAGCGGTAGCTCTATTAATGTTGCGGTGACCAATTATTCTCAAACTGACCTATCAAAAACATTTGTAAAAACGGTTAAGGATATTACCGCGATTAAGGTTGAAGAGCTTTCCGAAGGCCAAGCGGCTGATAAGCTAGGCAAGGGCAAGACTGACTTACAAGTGGTGGTACCGGCTGAGTTTGGTGAGTTCGACCAAACTGGTCAGCCGAAGGAGGCGCAGATCAAGGCTTATTACAACGAAGGCCGCCCTCAACAGGGCCAGCCGGCGGCGTTAATCCTGAAGCAAATCGTCAGCGGCTTTAATGACAACTTGCATCGTACGCCACAAACCCTGACTGTCGACACTAAAGGAGTAAAAACCAACAATCTGGGTGTTATCGACTTCCTGATTCCTGGCATTATGGCTATGAGTATCATGCAGCTTGGTGTCTTTAGTGTTGCCTTTGGTTTCATTAGCTATAAAACGAGCGGTGCTTTGCGCAGGTTGCAAGCCACACCGACCCACCCAGTTAACTTCATCATCGCCCAATCGGTGGCCCGCTTGATCGTCGGTATGCTGCAGGTCTGTGTGCTGCTATTTTTAGGCATCAAATTCTTTCACCTGCATCTGATCGGCAATATATTAAACTTGCTAATAGTGGCCACACTGGGCACAATCGTCTTCTTGGCGTTTGGCTTCGGCATTGCCGGTTGGGCTAAAGAAGAGAACCAAGCCGCGCCCGTAGCTAACTTAATTAGCTTCCCGATGCTGTTTTTATCGGGTGTTTTCTTCCCGCGCGATGGTTTCCCGCACTATCTTAAAGTAATAACTGATTATTTGCCGCTAACCTATCTGGCTGATGCTATGCACCGAATTGCTAATGAAGGCGCTGGTCTGACGACCGTCAGAGGCGATATCTTGGGACTAGTAATTTGGGGAATCGTTGCCTTTGCGATTGCTGTGCGCCTGTTCCGTTGGGAGTAGTTAAGCGCTTTTGGTAGAAGCGTCTTCGGGGTACTTGTCAGGCCTATCTGGTAAACCGCCGGCCCTGATAATATCGCCGTAGGCCTTGGCGCTGGATCGCAGACGGCGCTTCATGGTAGAGTAGTCTATCTCGATCAGGCCAAAACGTGGCCAAAAACCCGAGTCCCATTCAAAATTATCCATCAGGGACCAATGAAAGTAGCCCCTAACATCGACACCTTTACCAATCGCCATGTGTACGTGTCGCAAAGTTTCACGAATGTACCAACTACGGTATATATCGCGGTGATCAGCCAAGCCGCTTTCGGTGATAAAGATTGGTAGATTGTAGCGCCGCAGAGCCCTCAATGTGTGATAAATCGCCGGTGGATACAGCTCCCAACCAAGGTCCGACCGCGGTCCTTGATTGACCTGGTTGAACCCAAAATTTATTCGATATCTAAAGTAATGATTCACGCCGATAAAATCGAGGTGTTCTTTTGTTCGCTTTATAAAGGCATAGTTCCAGCGCCAGTCAGCGTAGCTTTTAAGCAAACGGTTGATCCAGTGCTGTCTGACGGCAATGTAGGGGATAAAGTTGTTAGCAATGCCAATCTTTGCATCAGGGTCGATTGATTTAATGATGTGGTAAGCCTCGCGATGAGCTTTTACTAGATTTGAGACGGACAAATAAAACTGCCTGGGGCTACGTTTTTGAGGCGGCCATTGACCGATAAAGAAGGAGTTCTCTGTATAAACATTGGGTTCATTCAAGGTAATCCAGTACTTCACGTCAGCGCCAAATTCTCTGACTAAAAGCGCAGCGTAGCCTATAAAATAATGGCTTATTTCTTCGTAAGTCCAGCCGCCGCGCTTGGATAACCAAAGGGGCAGCGGCCAGTGCCAGATCGTAATGAATGGCTCGATACCGCGCCGCTTTAGGTCTTTGATCATCTGGCGATATTGCTCAATAACCTCTTGGTCAAAGCGATCTGGCCCGGGCTGTATACGCGACCAAGAAATCGACATCCGGTAGGCATTGATGCCAATTTGACTTGCCAGCTCGAAGTCTTCGCGCCACAGGTTCCAGTGGTCGGCGGCGCGACCAGTGATATAGTTGGCCGGATCGGTAGCCTGATCTTTAACTAGTTCCCAAACTGGCGAACGGTTAGCGTACAACTTGGGTGCGCGTTTAGCCAGTCGGTCGGCATTAGCTTTTTCCCATTCCGTCCAATCGTTGTGTTGGTGGCCTTCGATTTGGTGGTCGGCTGTACTGGCCCCCCAAAAGAAATCTTTTGGGAATTGCATATGCTTGTTAGACATAAGCATATTGTACACTGGCTACCCGCCAGGCTTATACTGCAAGAATGGTAAAGTATCGTGACTCTAAAGTTCGTTCTGTGGTTAAGTCAGTTAGCTACAGGGCCATCATCGTAACGGCCGATGCTACCATTATTTTAGTGTTAACTCATCGTTACGATATTGCCTTAACCGTGGTGGTAGTTTCAAATATATATAGCACCTTGCTGTATTTCGGACACGAACGCATTTGGGATAGGATTAAGTGGGGTAGACTCAAGACCTAGCTGGCTTTGACAAGCACACGTCCCGCCAGTAGTCTAGTTAGGTATGAAAGCACGTTATTTATTTATTGCCGCGGCCGTTACCTTGGCTGCGGGCGTCTGGCAACTGGCGGGTAATGCTAGACAAGCATCGCTTATGCGCGACCAGATCTTGGCCAAAGACCAAGCCAGCCAGGATCCTACAGCCGATTTAGCGGCTCTCAAGCTTTTTTCTTCGACTCATATGTCGGCAGCTACACGGGTTGAGCTAACTGCCAGTTATCAGCGCGATTTGACTGCTGCTGAAACAGCTGCGCAACCAAGCGGCCAAATTTATGCCAGTGCTCAGAAAGCCTGTGCTTCAAAGGCAGATTCCATAACCCAAGCTCGTTGCGTAACTGACTATGTTTCCAAAAACCTAAAGCCAACCGGCATAAGTGCCGTGATGCCGGATCAAGCCAAATACGTCTATGACTTCAAATCGCCAGTTTGGACGCCTGACGCGGCCGGAGCCTTGATGCTGGGGTCGGCTGGTTTGTTTGGCCTTGGCTTATTCACCGTTCTCAGGCGTAAGCAGCGCCGGATTTTGTAGACAAACTGCTTGTGCTCTATACTTACCGTAGATGAACCGAGAACAGCTTAGGCAAATCATTATCCCAAATTCTTCTCAGATTTGGATTTGCTTGACTTTAAGCCTAATCACCTTGCTGGCTACCTTCAAAGGCCTAATCTTTTCTAAATTTTTTCATCAGACAAACATTAGCAGTCTAAATGGCGTCGAACCGTATCTGCAAAGTAGCTATAATATCCAGCTCGGCAAAGTTAGCCAGCTAGCCGCCACCGATCTAATTGTAAAGGCAGTTTTCTTTGCTGGCATTGGCTTGATCGCTTATGTCATTTTCCTGGCCATTTCAAACGTTATTATCGAAGCCCGCAATGAAGTGGTTATCGAAACGGAGTACACAAATAAAGGCCAGGCTGATAGTCGGGTACGACGGCCGTTTATGCAGATAGTAACGGCCGTTATGTTATTTGTGGTTTTGCTAGCTTCGGCCCAGTTGATTCTGCCGCTCTGGCTTAACAGCTTCCAGAGTTTTTTGTTGAATGTGCCTTCGCCCGCCTCTTTTATCTTGCTCGTTGTAGGACTGGTCGGCCTGGCGGTTAATATTTATACTATATGGAGTATCGCGCAAATAGTGTTCGCGATTGATTAAGGAGGGATATGAAGGCAGCAATTATTAAAAGAAGCTTGGTGATAGCAATGCTGGCCAGCTTGAGCGTAGCTGTGCCGATGGCAGCTAAGGGAGAGTCCACGACGACTGGCGACTCCGTTAAGCCTACTACGACCAATACCACCGAGACCGAAAAGGACACCGAAGACACTAGCCAGGCTAAGACCGAAGTTGAAAAGAGCAAGCTGGCCGAGGCCAGGGATGCCAGGTTGGACGAGATCCACAAGAAACAGTGCCAGGTTCGCCAAGACGTGATTAAGCTTCATGGTCGTAATTTCACAAAAGTAGCCGATCGCCAACTGGCAGTCTTTGATGCCATCGAAGCGAGAGTCAAGAAGTTCGCCGAAGACAAGAACCGCAAGCCGGCCAACTATGACGCACTGTTGGCTGATATCGCTACCAAGCGAGCTGTGGTAGTCAAAGATCTAGACACCCTAAAGACTGACGCTGAAGCATTTAAATGTGATAGTGCCAACCCAAAGGCCGAAGGCCAGACTTTGTTGGCAGATGCCAAGCTAGTCCGGAGCGATCTAAAAACTTATCGAACGTCTGTGCGACTACTGATCCAGGCAGTTCGAAATAAGCCGGCTGAAGATAGTACTAAGACGGAGAATAAGCAATGACCAAGTCATCACGGGGCTTTGCTGCCTTAGAACTGGTATTAGTGGCGGCTGTATTGGCGCTGGTTGGTTTGCTGGCCTACCGAGTTTATTTCCAGCCCAAAGCTGTTACGACCAACGTTAGCCAGCCGGCCAGCACTGCAGAAATCAAATCGACCAGTGATCTGGATACTGCCGAGAAGCAGATGGATAACGAGCAGCTTGATGCCAAGACTGATGATGAGTCCAAGCTTGATGCCGAGCTAGCTGCCTTTTAACAAGCTACTAAAAAAGCCCCGTGGTAGGGGCTTTTTTAGTAGGAATTTTGTTACTTCTTGTTGGAGGCCTGGAAGTCTTGGATGGCCTTAACGACTTTACCGTCGTTCTTCAGGTTCTCCCAGAACAATACTTGGTCTCGATTGACGTACATGACGTCTTCGGGCCCGTGTAGTTCGCCGCCTAGCTTGGCTAGCGAGATCTGCGGTTGCTGGTTGCTGTTCTTGTTGGCATCAGGCTGGACTTGCTGTTGGACCTGCAGGTAGTAAATGTCATTCAGTTTGACGTAACCTGACTCAACTTGTGCCAAGTGGCCAAAGTAAACCTGGCCGTTTGTTAAGAACAAAGCCTGGTACTGCTTGCCCTTAACAGCCGAGGCTGTCTGTGTACCGCCGATGAAACGGGATACTAGTGTGCCAATGCCCAAAAGGACGGCAACGATTAATAACACGACTAAGATTTTGTTTAAGACCGAGCCAGCGCTGCTTGCGACACCGGCGGCTGAGTGATGACTAGCCGGGGATGTTTCGCGCGTACGCGGGGCCGGAGCGTTGTTCTGTTGTAGATCCATTTATCTCCACCTTATTAGCATTAGCACAATTCTAGGCAATTTCTAATCTGATTGCAAGCCTGTTGCCAGGCACATTTTATAACATTTTATTAGTGCTATAATCATAAGCGTTATGAAGCCAAAGACTCTAGTTTTCAAGCTATGCTTGTGGTCGACACTTTTTTTGTTCTCGGGCGGTGTGGCTTTGGCAGCTATTGCTCAAGGTTACAAGTCATCGGAAAAAGTTGTTGACGGCACCATAGTTGGTCTCGATAACTCGGCCGCTAATACCGTTCAGGCTGCCACTATCGATAAAGTAGAGGATTTGGTAGGAGTCGTGGTGTCTTCGGACAGCTCACTTATTTCGCTGACTAACGGCAGCAATGAGGTCAGTGTCGCCACTTCGGGACAAGCCAACGTGCTGGTTTCGACGGTGAACGGCGATATCAAGGCAGGGGACAAAATCACGGTTTCACCAATCAGTGGAATTGGCATGAAGGCTACTTTATCAACCAAGATCGTCGGCGTAGCCCAGGGTGACTTTAATGATAAATCGACAGGCGCCACTTCGCATGATGTTAAGGATAAGTCGGGCCAAACACGCAAGGTCTCGATCGGCCAAGTACCGCTCTTGGTAGGCGTGGCTTACTACGTGGCCGGCAGTGGCGACCAGACTACTCCCATCCCGAAGGTTGTTCAAGAACTTGTCAACGCTGTCGCTGGCAGGAGTGTTTCGCCTCTGCGAATCGTAACTTCAGCGATTTTGCTGGTATTTACCTTGGTTGCGATCTCGATTATTTTGTATGGCTCCATCCATTCCGGCATTATCTCGATCGGTCGTAATCCACTGTCCCAGTCAGCTGTTTATCGCAGCATTTTGCATGTCATTTTGGCCTGTGTCGGTGTTTTACTGGTTACGCTTGGTGCGGTATACTTGATAATAAGCAGGTGAGCATGGGCGGACTTATTCCGTTCGCAAATTTCGGACTTTGCGCTACAGTAGCGCATTTACCTGTGGGGCCGAGATAACGAGGGATAACTAGAGTGAGCTCCTATCAACTAATTTTGATAGTCATTGCGGCCTTAACGCTGATTAACCTAGCCACGCTAGGCTGGGTTGCTTTGCTTCAGAAAAAACTGCGGCAGGACAACCAGGCGGTCAGCAGTACGCAAAAAGATCTGAATCAGCTCAAGCAGGAGGCGCACAACGTCATGTTGGCCGAGACGCTAATTGAGCTTGAGAGTTCTGCCAACCAAAGCATTCAGGGTATTTTCGATAAAGCGGCAGCAGAGTTTACTACTAGCTTGCAAAAAGCCAGCGCCCAGATTACCGAACAGATGCAGACCGGGGCTAGTCAATTGGTCCAGCAAGAATTGGAGCAATATAAAGAAACGCTTGGTAATCTGCGTGAGGCGGCCAGCGGTGCCTTGGGTCAAATAAATGATGCCCTAGAGAAGCAAAAGGCGACTTTGACGGCTGATCTGGAGGTTGAAGTTAAAAAACAGCAACAGGTTTTGATTGAGAAGTTCGAGAACAAGATATCGGACGTGGTGTCGGCCTATCTCGTGGAGAGTCTCGGCAATGACGTTGATTTGGGTGCACAAAGCCAGTATTTATTTAAGATGCTAGAAGAGCACAAGGGCGAACTAAAGCAGGAGATACTAGGTGGCGAACCCGAAGCAACTACCGGATAGTATCTATTCTCCCGAGCAGCTCGAGGCTTGCCAGATGGAGTTGGAGCAGTATTTGGGCTGGCGTCGGCGTCAAGATACTAGAAAAAAAGTTGGTGCCACGACCAAGGCGGCCGAGCCGTTCCTGCTCAGTCCCGAAATGAGCGATTTATTGGGAATGACTGAGGATGCTGCCATGTTAAGCACTGGTGAATTAGAGGCTTGGCAGACCAGGCTGGCTGATTGGCTGAAAAAGCCAGTGGTCCATCTAACCTTTGCTGTACCGCCAACAGTTGGTATCAAGGCCGATATGGTTAAATGGTTTCGCAAAGAAATCTCGCCAGATATTTTGGTGCGCTTTAGCATTAACCGTAATATCATTGGTGGTTTGGTGGTGCGGACGACCGGCCGGATCTATGACTTTTCCTTCCGAAAGCAGTTTTTGGCACACCAAAACTTGATTCCGGAGATCTTGCATCGTGTTTGATAACACTCGCGACATTAGAATTATAGCCAAGCGAGTGTTTCCAAACTGGCTTCATTGGAGACTAGAGAAAAGCCATGTTTGATGACGCGCGATTTCAAAAACTAGTCGAAGAAGACCGACCAACCGGCGAAGTAATTGCTGTTGACCGTTTCCTGGTTCAAGTAAAGGGTTTGGAATCAGTTACAGCCGGAGCGCTGGTGTTATTCGAAAACGGCTTTCAAGGCATGGTACGTGAAGTCCGAGCTGATGGTGTTACCATTCTAAATTTGTCAGCCGAGGACACGCCAATTGGTAGCTTGGTGACGCTAGAAGACGACATTATGTCGATTGGTGTTGGTGAAGCAATGATTGGTCGAGTAATTTCGGCGATGGGCAAGCCGATCGACGGCAAGGGCCCGATGCGGCTAACTGCCAGCCGACCGGTTTTTAACTCGGCACCAGGCGTCATTGAACGTTCGCAAGTTAAGGACGCGCTGCCTACCGGCGTAGCCATGGTCGACTTTTTATTCCCGGTTGTTCTAGGCCAACGTATTGCCGTGCTTGGCGACAGTAAGTCTGGTAAAAGTACTTTCCTGAGCCAGCTGACAGTGAGCCAGCTAAACACCAACCGGTTAGTTATTTACTGCATGATTTCCAAGCGCAAAGTCGATGTTGATGCTCTCTTAACCAAACTGCAATCCACCGGCGCTATAAGTCACACTATCGTCATTGTTGCCAATGTTTTTGAAGCACTGCCACAGTCGTATTTGGCGCCCTACGCTGCCTGTGCCATGGCAGAGTATTTTTGGCAGGAGCAGGGGAGAGACTGCATTATTATTTATGACGATTTGACTAGTCACGCCAAGGTCTATCGCGAGATATCGCTCATGGGTCGTGGCAACCCAGGGCGTGATTCTTATCCGGGTGATATGTTTTACGCTCACTCATCATTACTAGAGCGGGCCGGCAAAATAGCCTCTAACGGGGCGACCTTGTCAGCCCTACCGGTGGTACTTACACCCAGCGACGACATTACTGCCTACCTGTCGACCAGTATTATGTCCATTACCGACGGGCAGATTGTGCTCGATTTAGAGACGTTTAGGCAGGGCATCCGACCGGCAGTTAACGTAGGTCTGTCGGTATCACGTGTCGGTGGTCGTGGGCTTAACGACCGTCAAAAGAAAATTATGGATACGTTGTTTAAAAAAATCGCTGCCTACCACCAAGCTGCCGAGTTTTCACGCTTTGGTTCGGAATTGGCACTCGATGCTCAGGCTGACCTGGAGCTAGGCAAGCGCATTTATGAAGTGTTTAAACAGCCCCCCGATCATATCTATTCCATCATGGAGCAAGAAATGTTTCTATCGACGGTGCTTAAAACCGAGGGCAAGATCAAAATTAATGTCGATTCCATGAAGCGACAGGCCGGTGAACTAGCTAAAAACGCCAAGAGTGATACCGACTTGGCAGTGGCAATCGATAAATTGCTTGCCGATAATACAATCCAGCAGGCCCAAACATGATCCGTTCTGCGACTCTACAAAAAGACCTGGAGCAAATAGGCACTATCAAGACCTTGACGTCGGTTTTCGAGGGCATCGCCAGTATGCAGATTGCCAAGATTAAAAACCAGGTAGTGCAGAGTAAACAGTTTTTTGCCGAGCTGTGGCAAATCTATTCCCAAATGCGTGTCGATGCCGACCGCATTACTAGCGAAGCCGAGCAAGCTAAGCGGGCGCATATGCGCAATGTTTTTATTGTTATTACCTCGCAGGGTGGTTTGTCGGGTGATATTGACGCCAAGATCGTCAACTGGATGGTCAAGCAGTATGACAATAAGACCACTGACATTATGGTGATGGGTGGACACGGAGCAACGCTACTATCGCAGGCAAACATTCCGATTAAAAAGTATTTCAAGTTGCCCGAGGGTGACGGTACGGTCGAGGTAGCCCCAATTATTGCTGAGCTGGCCAACTACAACCAAGCAACTGCTTTTTACCAGACTTACGTTTCTTTGGCTGAGCAACAGACTGCCAAGATTGAGCTAATATCGGCCGTTAAGGCTTTGAGTAATGAAACGCTGGCTGAGGAAGAAATAATTTCGACCAGGGATTATGATTTTGAACCCAGCCAAGAAGAAATCATCGAATACATGGAGTCCAGTATGTTGGGTATTGCTCTCGGCCAGGTGATCTTGGAGTCCAAATTGGCCCAATACGCCAGCCGCTTTAACGCCATGTCGGCTGCCAAAATTAAGGCCACCGACCTGCAGGGAGATTTAAAGCTTAAGTATAATAGAAGCAGACGTAGTGAGAACGATGAAAGATCGAAGGAAGTAATTAACTCCATAAAGAGTTTGGCAGTATGAATGAAAAGCTAAAAGTTAAACGCAAAGCCAAGCGGCATCCAGAGCATGAGGCTCGCCACAAAGCGGCTTCGAAACAACCAGTTATTATCATGCCGCCCAAAGACGAGCCTGCCCCTGGCTCCGCAGCGTCTGTGCCAGTTGCTAAACCAGCCGCATCAGCCACCCAAACTGAGCCTCTCCGAGCAGTCGCTCCGGCACAAGAACAAGAGGCTGAGCCGGTAAAAAAAGTTAATACTAACGAGGTGGTTGGCCAGGTTAAGTCGATCAGGGGTCTAGCCGTCCAGATAGCCATGACCGGTAGCCGTCCGCCGCTACGCGAGCTATTAACTATGCCGGATGCCCCCGAAGTTAACTTGGAAATTCAGTCATACGAAGGTAGTTCAACGGCGGTTTGCATAAATCTAGCCAACAGCCCGCAAGTGCGACGCGGCTCAAAAGTTGTCCGCACCGGTAAAACGATTACCGTCCCAGTGACAGAAGGTGCTCTTGGCAGGATGTATAACTCACTAGGCCAGCCAATCGACAATAAGCCGGCTGACCCAAATCTACCGCGTCGTGGTATTTATAAAACGCCGGTGGCCAGCCAGGAGTTCAAAGCTTTTAAGCCCGAACTGCTGGAAACCGGCATTAAGGTTATCGACTTCTTTGCACCCTTCGTTAAGGGCCGCAAGATCGGCATCGTCGGTGGCGCCGGTGTCGGCAAGACAGTTTTGACAATGGAGCTAATGAATAACGTGGCATCCGATAAAACCAGTTTGTCGGTTTTCGCCGGTGTTGGAGAACGTATTAGGGAAGGTCACGAGTTATACGAAACCTTGCGCGACAATAACCTGCTCGGGCGGGCGGCGATGTTCTTCGGCCAAATGAATGAAACGCCGGCGTTGAGATCGCTGGTGGCGATCTCGGCTGCAACCTTCGCGGAATACTTTCGTGATGAAGAAAAACGCAACATTTTGTTTTTCGTCGACAATATCTATCGTTTTGTGCAGGCTTTGACCGAACTATCGACGGTGGTGGGACGGATCCCTAGCGAAGGCGGCTATCAACCGACCCTGTTCTCTGACTTGCGTCGGTTGCAAGACCGTTTAAGTTCCAATGAAAATGGCTCAATCACCTCAGTCCAAGCAATCTATATCCCGGCCGACGACCTTTCAGACCCTGCTGTGCAAGAAATTCAACAGCAGCTAGACTCTGTCATCGTCCTCTCCCGTGTTGTCGCCGAGGCGGGTATTCGCCCCGCGGTTG
>DATIHE010000037.1:0-13541 GCA_035481015.1 Candidatus Nanoarchaeia archaeon | reverse complement strand
TAAGCTGTCATTTGTGAATTTTGGGGTGACATGCACGACAAGATCGTTGTTCGCGGCGCGCGCGAACATAACTTAAAAAATATTGATGTCACGATACCACGCGACAAGCTGGTGGTTATCACTGGCCTATCCGGATCTGGCAAATCGTCGCTAGCCTTTGACACTATCTATGCCGAAGGCCAGCGTCGCTATGTCGAATCGCTGTCGGCTTATGCTAGGCAGTTTTTAGGTCTGATGGAAAAACCCGACGTTGACCAGATTGACGGCTTGAGTCCGGCTATCTCGATTGATCAAAAGTCTAGCTCGCGCAATCCGCGTTCAACAGTTGGAACCGTCACCGAGATTTATGACTATCTGCGGTTGCTGTACGCCCGTATTGGTATTCCACACTGCCCGATTTGCGGCAAAGAAGTGCTGCGCCAGACTAGCGGCCAGATTGTTGATCAAATCATGCAGTTGCCAGCTGACAGCCGCATTATGCTATTGGCGCCGGTTGTTGACGACAAAAAAGGCGAGCACCGTCATGTTGCAGTTGCCCTAAAAAAGGCAGGTTATCAAAGAGTCCGGGTCGACAAAGCCATCTATGATGTTGATGAGTTTCCCGACCTGGATAAACAAAAAAAGCATACCGTCGAAGCCGTGGTTGATCGGTTAGTGGTGGATAACGAGATTCGACAACGGCTGAGTGAATCGGTTGAACAGGCCCTGGCTTTAGGCGAAGGGGTTGTACGATTGTTGAACGTTGATGATGACACTGAACTAATGTTTAGCGAGCACTTTGCCTGTCCTGATCACGCCGAAATCAGCTTGCCCGAAGTCGCCCCACGCAATTTTAGTTTTAACTCGCCGCATGGCGCCTGCCCGCATTGCACCGGGCTAGGAACCCGTCTAGAGGTTGATCCCGAGCTGATCATCCCGAATCGCCGACTGTCGGTATCCGAGGGCGCCATTCGTCCGTGGAGTCGAACCACCGCCCGTATGAGCTGGTATACCAAGCTACTGGCCGGGGTGGCAAGTCAGTATAAATTCTCATTGGATGTGCCCGTATCTGAAATGAAGCCGGCCGACCTACGTATTATTCTGTACGGCGCCGAGGATACCGTTAGTTTGCGCGGCCCAGGCGGTCGGACTTATCGCACCAATTACGAAGGTGTGATTCCCAACTTGGAACGCCGTTATCACGAAACCGATAGCGATTTTGTGCGCAAAGAAATTGAAAAGTACATGGCCGAGCGGGAGTGTCCGACCTGTCACGGCCAGCGTCTAAAGCCGGAGATTTTAGCTGTTACAATTCGCGATAGCTCGATTGTCGATCTGACAAAGATGTCGATTAGTCAGGCTGCTACCTTTTTTGACGGTTTGAAACTTGATGAACGCGAAACTCACATTGCTCGGCAGATTCTAAAAGAGATTTGCGCCAGGCTACAGTTCCTAGTTGACGTTGGTTTAGAGTATTTGACACTTGATCGCAGTGCTAATACCCTGGCTGGTGGCGAGGCTCAACGTATCCGTTTGGCGACTCAGATTGGCTCGAGCCTGATGGGCGTTCTATATATCCTGGACGAACCATCGATTGGCTTACATCAGCGTGATAACGACCGGTTAATTACGACCCTAGAGCGGCTGCGCGATCTGGGCAACACAGTCATTGTGGTTGAGCACGATGAAGATACTATTAAGGCCAGCGACTGGGTAATCGATATCGGCCCAGCGGCCGGTGAGCATGGCGGCGAAGTTGTGGCTGCCGGTACGCCCCAGCAGGTCGCGGCTACGGTTGGCAGCTTGACTGGTGAGTACTTAAGCGGCAAAAAGACCGTCCCGGTACCGACTAAGCGTCGGCGCGGCAATGGCCTGAGCCTGACGATTAGAGGTGCCCGCGAACACAATTTGCAAAACATCGATGTTAATATTCCGCTCGGCAACCTGGTTACTGTGACTGGGGTGTCTGGCTCGGGCAAATCTAGTTTGATTAATGATATTTTGGCCAAAAAGTTGTCGCAAACCTATCACAGAGCAGGTGACTTACCGGGCAAACATGATGATATTGAAGGTTTAAAAAATTTGGACAAAGTGATCGACGTCGATCAATCGCCAATTGGCCGCACTCCTCGCAGTAATCCAGCCACCTACACCGGTGTTTTTGGTGACATCCGCGAGCTTTTCGCCCAAACTTCTGAAGCCAAGATTCGCGGCTACAAAGCCGGCCGCTTTAGCTTTAACGTTAAAGGCGGTAGGTGCGAGATGTGCCGCGGCGACCGCATTATCAAAATCGAAATGCATTTCCTGCCCGATGTTTATGTGACTTGTGAAGAGTGCAAGGGCAAGCGCTATAACCGCGAAGCCCTAGAGATCCACTACAAAGGCAAAAACATTAGTGAAGTGCTAGACATGACGGTCGAAGAAGCCGTAACTTTTTTCGAGAATATCCCGACTATTCGTCGTAAGTTCGAGACGCTCAACAGTGTCGGGCTAGGCTACATACACCTTGGTCAACCAGCTACGACCTTTAGTGGTGGTGAAGCCCAGCGTATTAAGCTAGCGAGCGAACTAGCGCGCCGCAGTACCGGCCGAACGTTGTATATTTTAGACGAACCGACAACCGGTCTGCATTTCGAAGATGTTAAGCGCTTGCTTGGGGTGCTAAATGCCTTGGTCGAGATGGGTAATTCAGTCTTGGTAATCGAGCACAATCTCGATGTCGTCAAAAGTAGTGACTGGATTATCGATCTGGGCCCCGAAGGCGGCGGTGGTGGTGGCAAAATAATCGCTGAGGGTACACCCGAGCAGGTAGCCCAAGTAGCTAGTTCGCACACAGGGAAGTATTTGAAACGGATGCTGGGCGGAGGTGCGCCAAAGAAAGGCGCAGCCAGTGTCAAAGCTCCAACCGCAGCTGTCAAAGCAGGTAACTAATCGGATCGAATTGTGGTTCTGGGCTTATATCTTGTCGGGTGATGACTCGGTCAAGATTGGCTATGACCGCGGCCCAAACGAGCTGTTTCTAAATGGTGCAGTCCGGTTCGCTCGCAAAGCTCTTGGCGAGACTGAGTTAGGACCGAGCTTGCAAGCTTGCTACCGGCGCGCTGCTAGGCAGTACCGTCAATGCTGGCCCAATGCACGCATTGCACCAAACCCGTTCCAATAAGCCCTCGTGACGCAGCAAGCCCCCATGGCAGTTCGCCATGGGGGCTGATGTTGTCACCGGGAGTTACAGTCCGGCTTTTTGCTCGGCCAGCTGCCGCTCAAGCAGCACACGGGCGTCGTCGAAGAATCTAACTGCCCCTTGCGGATCGTTTGACGAGTAGACGATGGTCGCCCGCAGTTTCCGACTTCGTCGGCTAACGATGTCGTAGTCCTCCATCAATTGCCAGTCGGGCTGCTCGTTCCTCATTCGCTGCAGGAACTCGTCGAGGCCGGCGTTGATTTCGGCCTTCAACGCCTCGGGATCAAAGTCTAGGTTTGCCGACAGCTCGGCGATGAGCTTGGTCAGAAACTCCGACAACTTGATCTCGTCCAGAAAATCAGCCAGCTCCATCGTACTATCGCGCAAAAAGCTGGGATTCGAGGTGTCAGTTTGCCACTGGCGAATCAAACGCACCGCTTTCGGGTAGTGGCGCGCGATCGAGAGCCTAGATAGGCTCCAGTAGGCGTACGCAAAGAAAATGGCGACGGTGACGAAGGTGACGAGAGGCCACCAGTTCACGGCTTGATGAGGTGCGTTCACAGCTACCTCCAGGGTAGGCGAGTGTGGCCATTATCCAAGCTATAATAGCTTTATGTCAACGCTCGACCAGAAGCTACAAAACCTGCCAGCCGAGCCTGGTGTCTATTTCTTTAAAGACGCCAAGGGCAAGATTATCTATGTTGGCAAAGCGGCTGTTCTTAAAAACCGGGTAAAGTCTTACTTTTTAGCCGGCACTGTCCATGGTCCCAAAAACCAGGTTTTGGTGAGTGAAATCAAAGATGTCGACTGGATAGCGGTTGCTTCCGAAGTTGAAGCTTTATTTTTGGAATCGGAATTCATTAAACGCTACAAACCAACCTTTAATGTTGATCTCAAGGACGAAAAAAGCTTTAACTACGTTAAAATCAGCGCCGACGAATTTCCGGTCATTAGCTACGTCCGCCGTCCGTTGGACGACAAGGCAACCTATTTTGGGCCGTTTACATCGAGCGATGCCATGAAACGAGCCATGAAGTTACTTCGGCGCGTTTTCCCTTATGTCACCCATGACAAGTGGCCCGAGCGGGCTTGTTTGCATTTTCATCTAGGCCTTTGTCCCGGTCCGGAGATTGGTGCCATCTCGGTTATCGAATACCGCCGGAACATTCGCAATCTAGTCCGATACCTGAAAGGCGAGCGCGCTAAGTTAGTGGTAGAGGCTGAAAAAGAAATGAAATCAGCCGCCAAACAGCGCGATTACGAAGCTGCCGCTAAGGCTCGCGACAGACTGCGCGACATGCTATCGCTAAGCAAGCAAATGGTTTTTGGCGACAAAGAGTCGTTCGATTTATCGAAGGATCAAGCTTTGGCTGGTTTGAGTCAGCGACTGGATATTCCAATCCCTAGGCGAATTGAGGCCTATGATATTTCGCACCTACAAGGCAGCGATAATGTCGCTAGTATGATCGTTTTCACCGACGGTGCGCCCAACAAAGACCAGTACCGTCGCTTTAAAATGCGACTGCGGGGTAATGACGATTTTGGTCACATGCGCGAGGTCATAAAACGGCGGTTCTCTAAACTTAGTGATAAAGACTGGCCC
This sequence comes from Candidatus Nanoarchaeia archaeon, assembly GCA_035481015.1. Lineage (GTDB taxonomy): Bacteria > Patescibacteriota > Saccharimonadia > UBA4664 > DATIHE01 > DATIHE01. Next base: position 8,778 of record DATIHE010000037.1, on the reverse strand, counting down.
AAACCCGACCTGCTATTGATTGATGGCGGCAAGGGTCAGCTGGCGGCCGCCCTGTCGATTATGGATGAGCTGGGTGTTAGTATCCCGGCCATTGGTTTGGCAAAACGTGAGGAAGAAATTATTCGCCGCCGGCCCAGCAGTCGGCCAATTGATAGTGGCCATTACGAGGATGAAGCTTGGATCACTGCCAACCAGGACTTCGAGGTCATCCTATTGCCGCCTTCATCACACGTCTTACAGCTGTTGCAACGGGTGCGTGATGAGGCTCATCGTTTTGCAGTTACTTATCACGCATTGTTGCGGGGCAAGCGCCAAACCAAGTCAAAGCTGGATGACATTCCTGGCGTCGGTCCGGCCACACGCAAACGCCTCGTTAAAGCTTTCGGTAGCGTGCGAGGCGTCGCCGAAGCCAGCCCAACTGAGCTAGAGGCGATCGTTGGTCCTGCCCGAGCCAAGCTGGTAAAGGAGCATTTGCGTTGAGTACTAAGCGTCAGCTCGACCAGGCCCTGCGACGAGCGGAGAACCGTGATCGCAAACGCCGTACCCGCATGGCCGTCAGCGGCAAGAGTGTTTTTACCCTTGCCAAAGCGATAGGTAGCGGCACCAAGCGCAAAACTAAATGATACAATACTGGTTTTAAACGGCATCAACCTTAACTATAATAGTGAGCAACGAGGGCAAGAAAGTATTGTCAAAAATAAGTAAACGACTACCGGCGGCCGCCACCAGCGATTTCATCAACAGGTTAGGGCGCTACATAATGTTTCGTTGGCTGTACATCGCCATTTTGGCCTCGGTCGGCGTTTCAACCGAGGTGATTGCCCACAATCCAGGCACCGACGTTATCAAAGATTTGCTAGCTGCCGGGGTTGGGCTGGTCTTCAACGGCGTAGTCCAGTTGCTCGCCAGCCGTTACCCTAAAGCCAGTCTTGGTTACTATCGAAAACTAGGTTGGGTGCTAGTAATTAATGACATTATTTTGGCCGCCAGCCTGATATATAACCGCGGGGGCGTCGAGAGCCGAACTATCATTTTGTATGCCGTACCAATCGTTATTGCGGCTGGCTTATTTGGTCGGCTAGCGACCTATGTAACTGCGGCGATCTGTGCTTTTAGTTACGATTTGATACTAGGTTTGGAATGGTTTCATATATCCCGGACCAGAAACATCCTCTTCCCAGCCCTGCACAGTGACAGGGGCTATGTTCTAACATCTGTGGTCGTTTACACCATGATTATGTTTATTCTAGCCTCAGCTGGTGACTTTGTGGGTCGTATTTTACTACAGGAGCAACAAACTCTGCGCCGCCGTACTGAGGAAGAAAAAGCCAAGGATGAGGTTTTGTTGGAAAGTATTGGCGAAGGCTTAATTGCCACTGATGAGTACGGCAACATTACAAACTGCAATGAGGCGGCCAGTGGGCTACTAGGCTACCAGGCATCTGAGCTGGTAGGTGAGTGGTTTCCGAAGGCTATTCTTGTAACCGATGAATATGGCAAGGAAATACCAACAGGCGAGCGCCCGATCAGTCAAGCTCTTTCCACCGGTGAGGTCGTGACCGCCACGGCTATGTACATTCGAAAAGACGGCAGTACTTTCCCAGTATTTATGACCGTCTCGCCGGTGGTCGTTGACGGTCGGCCCATCGGTGCCGTCGAAGTCTTTCGCGACATTAGCAGCGAGCGTGAGTTGGAGCGGGCCAAGGACGAATTTGTATCCCTAGCTTCTCATCAGCTACGCACTCCGGCCTCGGGCGTTAAGGCTTTCACCTCAATGTTGATGGACGGTTACGCCGGCAAGCTGACAGCGAAGCAAAGACAGTTTTTGCAAAAAGTTTATGACAGCAATGAGCGGCAACTGCGGATAATCGACGACATGTTAAACGTCGCCCGGGCCGACACAGGGCACCTAGTATTAAAAAAGGCCAAAACAGACCTAAAGGTTTTATTAGAAAAAATCACCACTGAACAAGGCGCGGTTGCCGCTAGCCGACAGCAAACCTTAAAATTTGAAGCCTCACCTGGTAAGTTTGACGCCGTGGTAGATGAAGAAAAGATGCGCATGGCTGTCGACAATCTAGTAAGCAACGCCATTAAGTACACCCACGATGGCGGCCACATTGTAGTAAAGCTATCCAGGCAAAAAAACAAATTACTAATAAGCATTATTGACAGTGGCGTCGGAATTTCTAAGCCAGATTTTAAGCGGTTGTTTCAAAGATTTTCTCGGATCGACAACGAGCTGAGCGCTCAAGTCGGTGGCTCCGGGCTAGGGCTCTATCTGGTAAACACCATCGTTGAGATGCACGGTGGTGAGGTTGAAGTGGAATCGACCCTTGGCAAAGGTTCGACTTTTACCATCTGTTTGCCAAGCCAAGTATGAGCAGACTATAATTTATCAAACACTTTAGGAGAGGCGCTAATGGACATCGTTAAGGCCAAATCAGTAAAACGGAACTACTACCTAGGGCTTATTATTAGCGCGCTAGTTTACGTTATTCTAACGTTTACGGCGCCGATCCTGTCCAACTCGTACAATCTCTCAAATACCAGCACGCGCCTATTGCAGTTGGCTTTCGTTTTGCCAGTACTTTTAATTTGGATTTTGGCAGTTTACGGAGCAGCCAACTTTAAGTACTACTCGAGCTTGATTCAGGATAGTGCCGACGGCAAGGCCCTAGACAAAGTGTCGAATGGTCTGGTTGTGCTGGTGGCGGGTTCGATTGTCCAGAGTTTGTTTGCGACATTGCGTACTCGCATGATTACCAGTGGGCATGCCATTGGCTTCACTTATTTAAATATAGCTTTGACAATAGTGCTCCCTATAGCGGCTTTTTATATGATCTATCTCGGCGCCTCGGGGCTGGTTCGTCTAGCTCGCCAAGAAGGCATAACGCCACAGTCCTATCTGTTCCCGATAGTTGCCTTCACGGCGCTATCTAGCACCTACACTTGGGCTGTCTTGAATAACCCTTACCGCAATGCGACACCAGACATTATCAAGTACACCTCCTACTTTATGCCGGATATTCTCATAATTTTGTTGGTAGTCACCCCGATAGTGGCCACTTGGCTGTTTGGTATATTGGCGGTAACTAGTATCAAAAACTACCAACATTCAGCCAAGGGTAGTCTATATCGACAAGCCCTTGCCAAACTGGCCAATGGCTTGCTTGCTGTGGTGGTATTTTCTATCTTGATCCAATTTCTCGGTGCCTTAGGGCCATCGCTAAACCTATCGTCGGCCAGCCTAAAGTTCATTATTATCTTGATATATGTAATTTTGATTCTGTATGCCGTCGGTTACGGCTTTATTGCCTCTGGTGCCAAGCGCTTAGCCAAGATCGAAGAGGTTAAATGACAGTGTCGTTGTATGAGGACATTATCCTTATCACCGAAGACTATCTGGGCCCAGCTGCTCAACGTTTTATCGACCGCCAGATTACCTTTCATCTAGACAAAAAACCTGAGCAGATCAACAAGGCTGACCTGCCTAAGTTGGCGGAGTGGGTTAAGGTTTCGCTGGCACTTCTAACCGAGGACCGTGCCTTGGTCGACGGCTTTTCGGAAAGAATTAACGCGCTTACCAGATAGCTACATGACTCGAATATTAGTAATTGAAGACGATGCTATCTTGCAAAATGCTTACAACACAGTCTTGACTGTGGAAGGTTTTGATGTCGATACCGCCCCTGACGGGCTTGAGGGCTTAAAGTTAGCCCAGGCAAACCCGCCCGATATCATTCTGCTCGATATGCTTATGCCAAACATGAACGGTACCCAGTTTTTAAAACTGTTTGAGCCTTTAAAGCACCCAGCTACCAAGGTGGTAGTATTTTCAAATATTGTCTCGGCCGATGACGTCAAACACGCGATGGAGATGGGGGCCGTGAAATACTTAACCAAATCGACCTTTACGCCCAAGGAAATGGCCGATACTATCAAGGAAGTTTTAGCCGAAGACTAGGCACAAACTTGGAGGCAGTTAGCTAGCTCTAGAGCCGAATTACTGGTACAATCGCAAGCGTGTTAAAGCAATTTTTACTTCGCTGGCTGGTTAATTTCTTTGGCCTGTGGACGGCTGCTACCTTGCTGACCGGCATTAGCTACCAAGAGCACCTGCGAGTGCTAATTTGGGCAGCGCTAATCTTTTCGATTGCCAACGCCCTTATCCGACCGCTGGTTATTTTGCTGACGCTGCCGGCGGTAGTGCTAACCCTAGGCTTATTTACCTTTGTCATAAATGCCATGATGCTCTACGTGGTGACGTTCTTTTATCACAAGTTCCACATTGCCTCCTTTTGGTCGGCGATTGCCGCTGTTATTATTATCTGGCTAGTTAACTATTTGCTTAACGACCTACTGGAGCCTCAACCGAAATGAAAAACTTTTTTAACATCATTACTATCGTTAGCGCTGTCATTATGATTGCTACCATTCTTTTGCAGTCTCGTGGGGCTGGTCTGGGCGCCTCTTTTGGCGGCGAGGGCAACTTTTACCGCAGCCGTCGGGGGGCCGAAAAGGCTATTTTCAACCTGACAATAATTGCGGCCGTCGTTTTTGTACTGTCGGTACTTTTAGGTATCTTGTCTAAATCGTAGCGTGTGGGCCTATATAAAATTTCAAGTTCAACGACGCGCCCGAAAATGGCGACGCGAAATACTGTTAGTCCGTGCCTGGTCAAAAAACTATTTCAACCGGCACGTCTGGGGTAAATGGCGTCAGCTAGGTATTATTAGGCGGCTGGTGGTCGTTTGGTGGAGCCTAATGCTGCTCTTAACAGCTGGGCTATTTGGCCAAATTTCTAGTTTGCGTCAGTATTACCTGGTCACGCGAGGGTTACCCGGTGGGCAGTACACCGAAGCCGAGCTGGGCCATATTAAGTTAATTAACCCAATCTTGCCTGAGAGCAGCGTCTCGACTGACGTCACCCGACTGGTTTTTTCTGGGCTCACTCGCTACAACCCGCAAGGCGTTATTGAGCCCGACCTGGCGACCTCGTGGTCAATAAGTCCCGATGGCCGCAGCTATACTTTTAATCTGCGTCACGATGTTAAGTGGCACGATGGCGTACCGTTTACGGCGCGTGATGTAGCTTTTACTATCACGGCTATTCAAAACCCAGACACTCGCTCACCATTGTCGCCGAGTTGGTTAAACGTTAAAGCCGACACCAAGGATGACTATACCGTTGTTCTAAGCCTGCCCAACCCAAACGCACCATTTATCAACTCCACAACCTTTGGTATCTTGCCCGCGCATATCCTCGAAGCCAGTGATCCTTCCAGTCTACGGATTGCCTCATTTAACCAAAAGCCGGTTGGCACTGGCCCATTTAAGGTTAAAAACTTTGCCGCCGCAGAAGGTGAAATCGAGCTTGAAGCTAACAGTGATTATTATGGCGGCCGACCCAAGCTAGACGGCTTTAGCTTTAAGATGTATGACAACTACGATCAAATGCTTGATGCCTACGCCAAACGCCAGGTCAACGGCATTAGTCGCTGGCGCCCTGAAGAGTCGGCATCTAAGCGAACCCTGGCCAATTTAAAGCAGAGTCAGCTATCATTGCCCGACCAAACCGATTTGTTCTTACGCACCACCTCGGGCACATTGGCCGACAAGGCCGTCCGTCAGGCTTTGGTAAAGGCGACTGATCGGAACCAAATCATCAATGTTGCCCTCGATCAGCAGGCACTGCCATTGGCATCGCCGCTGCTACCTGGTCAGGTTGGCTATAGCCCACTGTACCGCCAGGCTAGTTTCGACCAGGACGCGGCAGCTAGTTTGCTGGCTAATGCCGGCTGGAGCAAAGATTCAAACGGTTTACTGACAAAAAATGGCGAACAACTTAAGCTGAGGCTGGTGACGCTCGATAGTGGCCAGTATCCTAAAGTAGCCGACTTAGTTAAGAAGCAATGGGCAGCGCTGGGAATTGGCGTTGATGTAAAAACCGCTGATCTAGCTACTTTGCAGCAAACCTATATTCGGGCCCGAAATTATGATGTCTTGCTGTACGGCATAAACATCGGCGCCGATCCCGATGTTTATGTTTACTGGCATTCCAGCCAGGCTAGTGATCCAGGCTTAAACTTGTCACAGTATTCCTCGGCTGTGGCCGACAAGGCGTTAGAGAGCGCCAGGTTATCTAGCGACGACGATGTCAGAACCGGCAAGTATCACACTTTCTTGCAGACTTGGACCGATGACGCACCGGCGATAGTTTTGTATCAACCGACCTATATTTATGCCTACAACAACAACTTGCTGGGCCTTAAAGCCCATCGGCTCATCGATCCGGCTGACAGATTTTATGGAGTCGAAAGATGGACGATCCGCACTAGTCAGGTCGCTCGCGGTAGTTAGAAATTTGCTGAATAGCAAAAACCGCGATCTTACGATCGCGGTTTTAGATGGCTGCGAAACTTGAGCTGGTATCTAATGAGCGAGCTTTCCAACCAGACTGGCGTAGCCCTCAGTACAAACAGCGGCGGCGGGAAGTTGGGATGGTGGCGCAGCTCGCCGATGCGCGTCTTGGAAACGCCTAGTATGTCAGCGGCTTCGCTGACGCCGGCCAGTCGCCAAGCGGGCCGAGTAGGCTCAGTTTGGTAGAGGCCAGTCTGGTAGTAATGCGATTCGCGAATCGCATTACCTAGTTGGGACACAAACGGCTGCAATGTAGCCATGACCTCGAAGACGTCGGTGGCCTGTAAGCGGCTGCACACCACTAGATCGGTTCCATTCTGTACAAACGAAGGCTGGTATTCGGACAGCAACTGCCGGGCCAATGCCACTGTCGCCCCCGAAGGCCGTAGGTAAAAAGCTGCCGTCCAGCCGAGCAGTATCGCCGTGTCTGTCACGGTCGACCTCGTTCGCTTGGTCCCAGTAGTGGTTCGGTGGGGACGGTGAATACGTCCGGTGGCTGGGAGCCCTTTGTGACAACGATCCGAACAGTGTTTGGCGCTTTGCCCGGTTCGATCCGAACTTCCGGCAACGATTCGGCTTTTTTCTGGCGCCGACGAAGCTTCATCTCGCTCCTCTCAAGGTACTGTCACTAAATCTGTACCATTCTGAATCTAAATAGCCGGCTTGTCCAGCCGGCATTAAATAATTGCTGGTGGGCGAGAGAGGACTTGAACCTCCACGAGCTTGCGCTCACTAGCTCCTGAAGCTAGCGTGTCTGCCATTTCACCACTCGCCCTCGTCGAAACAGTATACCAGCTTACGCAACTTCGGCTCTAGGTTTTAGAGCTTAAGTTGACATGATACTTCATTACGCTTATGCTTAAGCCAACTGATGAAGAGTCTGCAGAACAGATTAATTACATTACGCAACCGGCTGTGGCTGGCTGTTTTAATTGTTGCCATGTCGTTGGGCTGGGGTGCCACCTTCGTCAGGGCCGCCAGTCTCTCTAGCGCTTCGGTGACCTTAAGTGATTCCAGGCCCAGCCAGACAGCTAACTACAACTTAAAAGCCAGCTCGGTGACAACCTCAGCAATAAAGTGCGTGAAAGCTGTATTTGCCACCACTGTATCAGGAAACACCAAGCCATCGGGCATGGTGACCGCCACCGGTATCACTTTAGACGCTTCAACCGATTATGTACCAACCCCTGCTGGTTGGACCCGAGGCGGCTCCGACCCCGACGGCACGATTACCTTCACTAATGCCAGCGGTGAAACACCGGCTTCATCATCGAGCCGTCATTGGGTGCTAGATGGTCTTTCTAACGGCAACACCGTTGATACCAATTACTATTTGCGCTTCAGCACCTATAACAATACCGATTGCGTCAGCAATGGTGTTGATAACGTAAATCTGACATTTATCTTTACGACTGGCCAAACTTTGTCACTTACCGTCGACCCAACGCTCAGCTTCACAGTTAATTCGGTAGCTGCCAGTCAGGGCTGTAATGGCGCCACCAGTACCCAAGCTTCTAGCTCGAGCACGATTCCGTTTGGCACTGTAAGCTTGGCTGCCAACTCGATAGTATGCCAAGATCTGACAGTTACGACTAATGCTGGTAGTGGTTATACCGTTTATATACGTTACACCGGCAAGCCTACCTCGGGTGGCTTCCAAATCAGCGATCATACTGGCTCTAATGCCTCGCCAACGGCATTTTCGTCACCAGGCACAGAAGCCTATGGCTATACCACCGATGATGCTAGTCTGCAGGCAGCCGCCGCTAACCGTTTCATAAGCGACCTATGGGCAGCTGCAACGACTACTAACGCCGAAGTGGCCTACGATGCGGCACCCGTCTCGTCACAAACCACTCGGGTTGGTCACCAAGTCGGTATTTCGGGTACCACCCGAGCCGGCATCTACACTACCTCGGTTATCTATACGGCCACGCCCGTTTATTAGCCATTGGTGCCGCTTCTATCGGCTGTTATTATTATTCTAATGTTGCAACCTGGAGCGAGATTGTCTAAAAAACTGTGGCTGTTGGTGCTGGTGCTGTTGGTACCCTGGCCAGCTCATGCCGAGTCGATTGGCTTTGCCGTCTCGCCGCCAGTGGTGGAGTTGGTAGGCAATCCCGGCGAGCAGGTCTCTAGTAGCGTACAGGTAACTAACTTGACCGACCAAACCCTGACGCTTGATGTTGATCGCCGTGGCTTTGTAGCCAAAGGTGACGAGGGCCAGGTGGACTTAGTTGATACTGACAGCGTCTACAACCTGGTGCCATGGTTTAGTATCCAAAATCCTTCGCTCGAGTTGCCAGCTAGAAGTACTAGATCGTTTGAGTTTAACATCCAGCTACCAGCCAACGC
>DATIHE010000036.1:0-2981 GCA_035481015.1 Candidatus Nanoarchaeia archaeon | reverse complement strand
ACTTAGCTATAACACGCCGTTGGGCATCGCCAAGTTTGCCAAGACTTTAACCGGTGACGAAGAAGTACTGATCTTTGAGATGGGCGAGTATTACCCCGGTGACATTCGTGATCTGTGTTCGTTGATCGACCCGAGTATGGGCGTTATAACCGGCATTAACGAAGCGCACTTAGCGAAATTTAAAACGTTGGACCGCACCGTAAATACTATTTTTGAGCTGGGTGATCATCTAGGTGAACAGCCTCTATATGTTAATAGTGAAAGCCAGCTGGCGGCCGATCGCATAGAGGCCGGCTACCCATATCGGTACAGCCGGCAGGGAGTTAATGGGTGGCGGGTGAGTGATGTTGCGACCAGCCTAGAGGGGACTAGTTTTACGGCTACAAAAGATGATGTCGTCATTAAGGCCCGCAGTCGCTTGCTCGGGCTGCACCAGGTCGGGCCATTGGTGGCGATGATTGATATTGCTAGCGCGCTTGGCCTGAGTGCCGAACAAATCGATCAAGGGATAGCGGCTACCAGGCCGTTCGAGCATCGGATGCAGCCCAGTCGCGACGCCGGTGGCGTGGTGACGATTGACGACAGTTATAACGGCAATCCGGACGGTGCCAAAGCGGCGATTGAATTTCTGGCATCTCTGCCTGGTCGACGATTTTACGTTACGCCGGGTTTGGTCGAAATGGGCGATCATAACCAGGAAGTGCATCGTGAGATCGGCCGCGCCCTAGCCAAGGCCGAAATTGATCAAGTTATTTTGATAAAAAATTCCGCCACGCCCTACATTGCCGAAGGCCTGCAACAGGCCAGCTTTAAGGGTAAGCTGACATGGTACGATGATCCACTGAAATGCTTTGCTGCCTTGCCGTCGATGACCGTCGCCGGGGATGTCGTCCTTATTCAGAACGACTGGACTGATAATTACGCTTAAAATGAAACAGGGTGGCGAGAAAATCTCGCCACCCTTGGGTGGTCGGCGCCGTTAGGCAGCGCCCATGGCAACCAGCATCTCGCGACGTCGCCGTCTGGCGATGGTGGTGGCTCTGGCCTCGCTGAAGCCTTCGATCACCAGCACGAGGCAGACTGGCACCAGCAGCGTCAGGCTAACGCCGTCAACGCGGTTGGCCCGCTCGAAATGCCACGGATGAGTGAAGGCCAGTACGCGGATGGCGCTTACGATTGCCAGCAAGTGGCAGATCGCGTAGCGGTAGCGCGACTGGGGCGGCTCTTGCCACCTCATCAGGAAGTGCAACAGCAGTCCGGCTTCGATGCCGAGCATGATGAACGGGGCGAAGTAGGGCAGAAAGTGCTGCCTCGAGAACGAGTGCACGATCGCCTCCGACCAGTCCATGCGGATACCCCACCAGGAGGCAAGTCCGCAGTCCACCATGACGAGAATGAACAACAGCTTGCGCAATTGGGGGTCCTTTCGATCGACAGCGGCGGACGCCACTGAATAGTCATATTATATCTCTTTTTACTCTATTTGTCAACAAAAGTACTGTCGATATCGCTTTTATAAGCTATAATTACACGCATGAAAACCGTTGCTGTCGTGTTCGGCGGGCGATCTGTCGAGCACGATATTTCTATCATTACTGGTCAATTTATTATTGCTGCCCTGGAAGCCGCTGGCCATCAACCGCTGCCACTGTATATTGCGCGTGATGGCCACTGGTATAGTGACGCTAGCCTGGCCAAGATCAAGGCCTTTAAAGATCCTGATTTCGATCAAAAGCTAGCCAAGCTAAAACCTATCAATTTGAGCCTTGGGCAAGGTCTGGTTGTTGCAACACCCGGCTTGCGCTCCAAAGAAACCAAAGTTGACGTGGTTTTTCCGGCGATGCATGGCACCTACGGCGAGGATGGCAGCTTAATGGGTCTGCTTCGATTGGCGAATGTCCCCTTCGTCGGTTGTGATTTAGAAGCCTCGGTGATTGCCATGGACAAGGTTTTAACCAAGCAAGTTACCCAGGCGGTTGGCTTAATGACCGTGCCTTATGTTTGGTTTACCGCTGAGGACTGGAGTAAGTCTGAAAAACGAGTGCGTAGTGAGATTGAAACTCTCAAGCTACCAGTTTTCATTAAACCGGCTCACCTTGGCTCTACCATCGGCATAAGCCGCGTCGACAAGCCCGAGCAACTCGAGCAAGCTATTGAAGTTGCCCTACATTACGACAATAAAGTAATCGTCGAACAGGGTGTAACTGATCTACTAGAGGTCAACTGCGCGGTTTTAGGCAATGAAAAAATCCAGACCTCCGAGCTAGAACAGCCGGTGGCTAAAGCGGGCCTGCTGAGTTTCGACGACAAATACATGAGCGGTGCCAAGAGTGACGGGGGAGCGTACACCGGCGGTACTGGTGGCTCGGTAATTCCAGCGCCGGTTGAGGATGAAATTCAGATCAAGGTAAAAGAAATGGCTGTTAGTGCCTTCAAAGCTATCGGTGGCACCGGCACTAGCCGGCTCGATTTCTTGATCGACAAAGGCACACGTGATATTTACTTGAACGAGATTAATCCGCTGCCCGGCACTCTGCAGCAGCATTTGTGGAAGGCCAGTGGGGTTTCGAATGTCGAGCTGGTCAGCAGGCTAGTCGAATTAGCCGAGCAAGCACACGCCGAGCGCAGTCGCCACAGCGCGACGTTTACCAGTAGCGTGCTTAACCAATCAGGCGGCAATAAGCAAATCAGTACTGACTAATGAATAAATATAACCCCAAGATAATTGAGCCGAAGTGGCAGGGTGTGTGGGACGAAACCCAGATTTATGCTGCGGACGATGATGATCCACGCACTAAGTATTACTACCTCGTGGAGTTTCCGTATCCGTCGGGCGACGGTCTGCATATCGGCCACGTACGCAGCTACACAGCATTGGATCTAATGGCTCGTCACAAACGCATGCAAGGCTTCAATGTTTTATACCCAATGGGTTGGGATGCTTTTGGCTTGCCGACCGAAAATTACGCCATCAAGCACAA
>DATIHE010000035.1:0-2006 GCA_035481015.1 Candidatus Nanoarchaeia archaeon | reverse complement strand
TGGCATACCAGGCGAGATGTGGTATTTGCGGCTCAGAGGCTACGAGGTCGACCTTAAGCCGACTAATCGCAGCATCATTGGCCACCAGACTACCATCGTGCCACAGCCCGCCAAAAGTCGCGCCGAAGTTTTGAGCGTCGCCAGCCAGCTAACCTACCGAGCCGCCATCCGGTTACGGTCGGCCGGCATGGCGGCTCGCGGCATCGCCGTGTCGGTCCGCTTTGTTGACCGTAGTTGGTGGGGCAAGGTTTACCATGGCCGCGAAGCTTTCTTTGACTCTGCCACCTTCTTTAGTGAGGTCAATCGGCTGCTGTCGTATTGCCGCATGCCCAAACCAGTGCGTTTCGTATCGGTCAGCGCCATCGATTTGATCGACACCAGATTCATAAGTCAAAAATTGTTTGATGATCATGACCGTGAAGAAAGGCTTAGCCAAGCCCTAGATGAGATAAATTTTCGTTACGGCGAAGCGACTATTACCACCGGACGCCAAGGCCTGACTAAAAAAATCCACGACGCTATCGGCTACGGCAACGCCGTCCAAAACACCCGCGAGCTGCCTCATTAAAGCGAAAGCCGCCTCAAGTTAAACCTGAGGCGGCAACGCGACCGAGGATGTAGCGAGTAACCTGGCCGATGGCCAGAGCAAGATCGTCGTTGATGACGGCTCGGTCAACTAAGCGGCTGTTGATGGCGATTCTGACTTCGTCCTTACCGCCTTCGAGGCGAGCAGCTTGCTGTTCGGGTGTCTCGGTGCCACGATCTTTAATCCTTCTGGCGAGCTCATCCAGATTCGGCGGCACAATTATGATCCACACGGCTTCTGGACGAAGAGCTTTGACCTGCAGTGCCCCAAGTACCTCGATGACGAGGATGGCAGAGTCGTCTTCGTGGGGTATCGGGGTGCCGTAGAGGTTTCCGAGGTATTCAGCCCATTCCAGAAAGCGGTCTTGCGCGACGGCTTTGAGGAATTCTTCCCTAGAGACGAAGTTGTAAGACTCATCCGTTTCTGTGGGTCGCGGAGGCCGTGTAGTCCACGAGCGTGAAATCTCGAGCCACGGAATTTCGCCGATAACCCCTCTGGCGATCGAGTCCTTACCGACCCCAGAGGGGCCAGAGATGATAACGAGCACACCCTCTCCCCTCGCAGGCGGACCAGGGCACTATACCAGATACAAGCTAGCTTGCCAACGGGTTACGACCCCCTAGCCTCTAGCAGACGGTCTATCAAATCAATCTGATCTAGTCGACGAGCGTACTGCTTGGTTGTTAGGCATGCCCGGCTACTTTCAACCAGCCTCTTGGCGAACTTGATCTGATGATCACTCACATACTCTCCAAGCAAGTAATCCAAAACCCGACGAACATGGCAACCGCAAAGACAGGCGCACTCCCGACAGCCCTCGTAGTACTTGCTACAGGTAGCGGTGCCACTGCAGACCTCGCATTTTCCTTCCGCACAATCTAATCCAAGCGCCATCTTTCTCCTTTTTCAAAGAACCCTGATTAAACCTTAGTTAAGCCAAAAATTTATGATAGCCGTACATGTAGCCATCATTTGCTACCCTTTATCCCCTTTTAGAAAAGTTTTCCACTTGCGCTTTTTATAGTCATATGACAATATGTTGTCATGGTTTTACCCAGCCGTTGTGGCGAGGAAGGTAAAAAGACTCCTAGACTGGGATGCGGCCGAAAGTCCGCACTAGGGGTCTTTTCTGCTTTTAAGGGGCACTTGCTATGAAGTGCCCCTATTGCCGTGGCGAAACAACCGATGTCTTTAACTCCCGCCCAACACGCTTTGGCTCCCAAATCTGGCGCCGTAGGCGTTGCATGGACTGCCGTGAGTCATTTACCACCTATGAGCAGGTCGACTTGGCATTCTTAAAGGTCATCAAAAAGGATGGCCGCAAGCAGCGCTACAGTCGTGCAAAACTTTACAGCGGCATTTACGGAGCATTCTTATCAATCAAAGCCAAAGAAACAACGGTTGATGCTGTGACAGATAC
>DATIHE010000034.1:0-2366 GCA_035481015.1 Candidatus Nanoarchaeia archaeon | reverse complement strand
TGGGCGGCCAGGCTAAGTGACAGGTTGTGCTCGAGCGCAGTGATCTTGTTCAATTTGACGCCGCTCTCGGGTTTAAGCGTGTACTGGGTTACGGTTGGACCAACATTAACTTCACTCATAGCAACTTCGATGCCAAAGCTGGCTAGCGTCGACTGGATGGTACCGGCGTTCTGTTTAATGTTACCGGCATCGGCCTTGGTGCTGGTGGCTTCGAGTAAATCAATACTTGGCGCCTGCCAGTCGGCATCCTCGGCCACCGTCAGGGCGCCTTCGTCTTCTTTGCCCGTTGGCCGACTGCCACCAATGGTGCCGCGGATCGGCAAACGGTTGTAAGGCATCTCAGAACCTGTGGCTTCGTTGATCTGGATTTCTTCTTTCGGGCCGCGACGGAACAAGGCGTTAAAGATATCGCGCAGACTGGAGTTGGAGGCTGTAATTAGTCCAACGACCAAAACGGCCGTCATTAAAATAAAGGCGGCAACTGGCTTAAGTAGCGGCAGGAGGACATTGTCGATACCCATGCCCAGGTAACCGCCGCCCATTTGTGGGGCAACGATCGACAAAAGGGCTGTCAACGATAAGAACGACAGCACCATACCAATATATTTATTGGCTTTTAGCTCATACTTCTCGGGCTGGAACAACATCCAAGCCAGGCCACAAAAAAGTAGCGGCAACAAATAGGCAGCGAAGCCGAAGCCCAGCACGAGTCCCTGGAATAAAGCCGAGGGCAACGAGCCGCCAATACCAACCATGGCCAGCAGCAACATAATTGAAAAGACGATTAAAGCGACAGCGGCAATATCACGCTGGGCCTCTGGAGACAGGTTGGGCTTCCAGCTGAAAAAATCTTTGTCGTCTAGTTGTTTCTTCTTTTTCTTCTTGGCCATATCAGGTTACATTATACCGCTTATGCCCTATCAGTCCTAGGTGATGACCAATGGTTTTTGTTTTAGAAAACATTAATCGCAATATATCATAAAAAGCTTATGCTGTCAAGATGACTGACTTTTAATCCTTGCCTATGGGCTTTAATATTAAGTGGATGGCTAAACGTAAAAACGTACAGACTGAAACTATCATCACACCGGAGGGAGAACCGCGGACGGTCGAAACTTTGCAATCGACGTACGTTGCCCCTGACCCGGCGCTAAAAGCTCAGATTGATCAGGCTAAAAGTGAGCTCGAGAAAGAAAAACCAGTGGTAGCCGAGAAAACAGTTGGCACCAATAACGTCCTGATATTTAACCTCAAGATCCGTGAGGTATTCCGAGTAATTTGCTGGCTGCTGGCTCTGGGCGCAATCGGCTGGTCGGCCTACTTGGTCTACTCCACTCGCGTAAATTACAAAGAACGCCTACGGCTAGTGCCACAAGCGCTCAAGGCATTTGGTTTACTTACACCCATTTACTGGGCTTGGGTGTCGGCCGACGTTAAACACATCGGCTTTGTGTTTGGCGGCGCCATCGTGCTGTTGCTCTGCTGGCTATTCTCGCAGCGCTCCACCGTCGCCGTTCTTATTACCCGTCTGGCCATGCTGGCCTTTTGGATCATCGCCGCCTACTGGATTTATAGCGTGCTTGGCCTTGGTCAAACCATCCCGACTTATATTTTCTAGACCTCGTTAATAACAGTAATAACCATCGGATTGCGCTTGGTGCGTTTGTATAAGAAATCGCTGATTTCATCACGCATACGCAGTTTAAACTTGGCCCAGTCTAGCGGTTCTTTGGTGTTACGCTTTTCGAACACTTTACGGATCTCGACGCGGGCTTTGCCGACTAGTTCTTCGTTGTCCTTCATGTAAATGAAGCCGCGGCTGATGATATCTGGGCTTGAAATTAGCTGGCCATTGCGGCGATCAACGGTGGCAACAATCATAAAGATGCCCTCGTTGGCCATGGCCAGCCTGTCGCGCAACACGACATTCTCAACGTCGCCGATACCGCTGCCGTCTACTAAGACAGCGCCCGAAGGCACGCGTTCGGCTCGACGAGCCTTGGTAGATGTCAGTTCCAACACGTCACCGTTATCCATGACGAACACATTTTCGGTAGCCACGCCGTTCTGGACGGCTGTTTCAGCACTATAGATTAGATGATGGAACTCACCGTGAATTGGCATGTAAAACTTTGGTTTTATTAAAGCCACTAAATCGCCGACATCTTCTTGGTGACCATGACCACCGACGTGCACCGGGCCGTGTTTTTTGATGCCTTCAGTCATGCGAGCAAACACTTCGGCACCTTCGCGCATCAGGTTGTCGATCAAGCCAACCACGGCCTTTTCGTTGCCGGGGATGACACTGGAAGACAAAATAATGGTGTCTTTGGGCTTAATTTTGACATGCTGGTGATCGCCAGTCG
>DATIHE010000033.1:0-15195 GCA_035481015.1 Candidatus Nanoarchaeia archaeon | reverse complement strand
GGGATAGCTTAAGTAAAGCGTTCGCCAATCACTAGTGGTGGCGAAAGTTGCGGGTATCAAATCCCGTCCCTCCACAAATGGCCCCCGGGAAATACCCGGGGGCCTCTCTCGTGCTAAAATTGTGCTAATGATTGCCAAAATCCTATATAACAAAGAAACCGAGTCACAAAACCTGGCCGAAAGCTTTGCTAAAAGCTTAGAAGAGCTGAAGGTTCCAAATGAACTTATTGACGCCGACACACGCGACGGCGCAGCGTTGGCCGAACTATACGATTTGTTAAGTCGTCCATCGGTTGTACTGCTACGGGACGACGGCAGCGTGATTGAACGCTGGCAGCACGCCTTGCCACTGGCGACAGACATAAGCTACTTGGCGCACCAATGATCGCTGACGTTCTGGCGACCTTCATAATTCTGTTTGTCCAGGTATATAACATTTTGATTATCGCCCGAGTGTTATCGAGCTGGGTGGTGCCCGACCTGCACTCCAACAAGATCACAGCGGTTATTTTTGATCTGACTGAACCTCTTTTAGCACCGGTGCGGTCTTTGCTGCCCAAGAGTCAATTTCTGGATTTGGCGCCCCTGGTGACTTTCTTTTTACTGCAGGGACTTCTATGGTATGCGCCCCGCTTGCTTTTGGGCATGGGCTAAGGCAAAATAAGGGTAGTTACTAGGCGTTTGAGCGGCTATCAACCGCAAGCCGAGAGAAGAACGGGCAACCAAGTAGAACTCTCCGCCAACTGAGCGTAAGCAGTGAATGAAGTCCACAGCAGGGTGGTACCGTCCCAACCCGGGGCCCCTGCGCGAGGGCTTATTTTTATGGAGAAACAATGAAGAAAGCCGAGCCAGCAGATTTTCCCGCTTTTGAAGCCGAGATGCTTAAAGTTTGGGATAAGGAAAAGACGTTTCAAAAGAGTTTAGAGGCGCGCAAAGACGCCAAGCACTTTAGCTTTTATGATGGGCCGCCGTTTGCCAACGGCTTGCCGCATTATGGCCATGTGGTGGCCATTACCGAAAAAGACTCAATGACCCGTTATAAAACGATGCGAGGCTACCTGGTGCCACGTCGTAATGGCTGGGACACTCATGGGTTACCGGTGGAGTACGAGCTAGAGAAGCAGCTGGGGATCTCGGGCAAAAAGCAGATTCAAGAGATGGGCGTCGACAAGTTTAACGAAGCTGCCCGTGCCAGCGTATTTAAATATAAAGAACAGTGGGAAGAGTTTATGACCCGCATGGGTCGCTGGGCCGACCAAGACAGCTATGCCACTTTAGACGATGATTACATCGAGAGCGTTTGGTGGGTGCTATCGGAGCTGTTTAAGAAGAAGTTGGTTTATCGCGGTTTTCGGTCTAACCCATACTGTCCACGCTGCGCCACGCCGTTGTCGAACTTCGAACTTAACCAAGGATACAAAGACGGCGTTAAAGACCCCAGTGTTTATGCGATGTTTCCATTGGTTGATGATCCATCGACTGCGTTGTTAGCCTGGACGACGACTCCATGGACCTTGCCGGCCAATGCTTCGCTGGCAGTTAAACCAGAAGCTGACTATGTAACGGTCGAACTGACGGCAAAACCTGATGAGTGGCAGGTTCATAAGCTGATACTGGCCAAAGATCGTCTGAGCGAGCTGGAGTTGCGCAAGACCGAGTACAAAGTGACCGCGACCCAAAAAGGCAGGGAACTAGTTGGGCTTGGCTATGTGCCACTTTATGAGATTGAGGATAAAACTTCGACCACACACACTGTGATTGCGGCTGAAGGTGTCAGCCTTGAAGATGGAACCGGTATTCTGCACGTCGCCCCAGCTTATGGCGAGGAAGACTTGGATCTAGGACAAAAACATGACTTAACGATGGTGCAGAGCGTTGACTCGAATGGCATTCAGCAGGTTGGGCCAAAAGAATCCCTAGGATTGTTTTTTAAAGAAGCCGACCCATACATTATCGCTGACTTGGCCGGAAAAGGTCGCATCTTCGCCGCCGAAACTTTTGAACACACCTATCCGTTTTGCTGGCGCTGCGAGACGCCGCTGCTGTACTTTGCTATGCCTAGTTGGTTCATTAAGGTGACTGATCTGCGCGACAAACTCGTCAAGAATAACGACCAGATCAACTGGGTACCTGATCACATCAAGCAAGGCCGCTTTGGTAACTGGTTGGCCGAGGCTCGAGATTGGAACTTTAGCCGTAACCGCTTCTGGGGCGCGCCTCTGCCGATTTGGGTTAACGAGGCTGATGAGGACGACCTAATCGTGATTGGCAGCCTAAACGAGCTCAGGGAGCTATCTGGCGACAAAGAGTTTGATCTGCATCGGCCAGGTATCGACAATGTTGTGATTAAGCGAGACGGTAAAACCTATAAGCGCGTCGAAGAAGTCTTTGACTGTTGGTTTGAATCTGGGGCTATGCCGTATGCTCAAGATCATTACCCCTTCGAGAACGAGGCCGAATTTAAAGATAAATTCCCGGCCGAGTTCATTGCTGAAGGCCTGGATCAAACTCGTGGCTGGTTTTATACACTGCATGTTCTGGGAACGGCGTTGTTTGATCAGCCGGCTTTTAAAAACGTCATTGTGCACGGCACGGTGCTGGCGGCTGACGGACAGAAATTATCAAAACGTTTGCGCAACTATCCGGATCCATCAGAGATCTTTGAGTCCACCGGCGCCGATAGCCTGCGCTTCTTCTTGATGAGTAGCCCCGTAGAAAACGGTGAAGACGTTCGTTTTAGCTTTGATACTGTCAACGAGGTAAAGCGCAACGTGTTCATGACGCTCTATAACGTTTACAGCTTCTTCGCGACTTACGCTGAGGTGGATGGCTGGCAGCCAGGCAAGCAACTGGAGCGGCCAGAGGTGAAGCATCTGCTGGATCGTTGGTTGCTGGCTCGCTTGGATGAGACGATTGCAGAGGTGACTAAGCATGCAGACGCCTACCAGATAGCGCGGGCTACCAGGCCGTTGCGAGATCTGATTGAAGACCTGTCTAATTGGTATGTGCGTCGCAGTCGCCGACGCTTTTGGAAGAGCGAGAATGACGGTGACAAGAACGAGGCTTATGCAACGCTCCATTATGTGTTGGTGCGAATTACTCAATTGTTAGCACCTTGGAGTCCGTTCCTTTCAGACAAAATCTATCGCGAGCTGACTGATGGGATGGACGTGCCGGATAGTGTTCATTTGACTGACTGGCCAGAGACAGAGGAGGTAGACACCGAGCTTATTGGGCAGATGTTTGCGTTGCGTGAGGCTGTGACGATTGGTTTGGCCCAACGAGCTGAAGCCAAGATCAAAGTTCGCCAACCCCTTGCCGAAGCCATAATCACGGCTCCCGCCAAGCTGTCGAATGAGCTATTGAACATCGCTAGCGAAGAATTGAATGTAAAAAATGTTCAATATAAAGAGGGTAGCGAAATGGCCGTCAAACTGGATACAGAAATTACTCAAGAATTGAAACAAGAGGGCTTGGCGCGTGAGATTATTCGCCAAATTCAGGCTGCTCGCAAATCGGCCGATCTGCAGGTCGATGACCGCATAGAGCTGGTTTTGGGCACTGATTCGGCTGAGTTGAAACAGGCTCTGGAGACAAATAGCGACCTAATAGCCAAGGAAACGCTGGCTACAGATCTGAAGATTGTTGAAAAAGGCAGTGAAGTCCCAGCCTTAATTGAAGGCATGGATCTAACTATCGAGCTCGGAAAAGCTTAGCTAGATCAGGTTATAATGGGGTTATGTTAAAGTCGCGTTTTTGGCGCAATTTCGACCCGATACTACTAATTGTCACTCTGTTACTGGTGGCAACCGGCATTTTGGTGCTGTATTCCATTACCTTTAAAGCGGCCAATGTCGCCTCACCGGTCGATGCTAGGAACCAGATAGTCTTTGCGGTCGTAGGGCTAGCTGCCATGGCCTTAGTAGCCTTTTTAGATTACCGAGTTTGGGCGAAATATACCCCAGCTTTGTACGTAACAAGCCTAGTGTTGTTGTTAGGTGTAATGGCCACCAAACCAGTACTAGGGGCTAGCCGCTGGATTAACCTGGGATTCTTCCAGTTTCAGCCTTCCGAGCTAGCCAAGCTAGTGTTAATCATCGTTTTAGCCAAGTTTTTTGCCGATAATTATGACCAGCTTGATCGGCCAAGGTATCTAATTTGGTCACTGGGCCTAACGGCTTTGCCAATGGCCTTGGTTTTGGCCCAGCCAGATTTAGGAACTGCCATGGTGCTGGCTATCATTTGGCTGTCGATGGCGGTGGCCGGCCGAGTCCGTAAGCTGCATCTGGCAATGCTAACTGGCGCTGGTTTAATCGCACTGCCAATTATTTATCGCTTTTTAAAGCCGTATCAGCGAACTCGTTTGCTGACCTTTGTTAATCCGGCAGCCGACCCTTTAAACACTGGCTACAATGTGGTGCAATCGACAATCGCCGTTGGTAGTGGCCAATGGTTTGGGCGCGGCCTAGCGGCTGGCTCACAAAGTCAGTTGAACTTTTTGCCATCACAACACACAGACTTTATCTTTGCTGTATTGGCCGAAAAATTGGGCTTTGTGGGCAGTTTGCTACTGCTTTTATTGTTCGCTGTTTTGTTACTTAGAGCCCTTGTGATTGCTTACCGAGCCCAAGATCGTTTTGGCATGTTTCTAGGCGTCGGCATTACGGCAATGTTGCTATTTCACATGTTTATCAACGTCGGCATGAATGTTGGTTTGCTGCCGGTGACGGGTATCCCGCTGCCATTCGTGTCATACGGCGGCACCAGCCTGCTGATCGGCCTGATTGGCATTGGGTTATTAGAATCGATCGCCGTTCGCCACAAGAAGATCCAATTCGGCACTTAAATTGGACAGCCGCCTAGCTTAAGGTTATATTTTTGCCACGCCTTCGTCAGCGGAGGGAAGGAAGCTTGATGTCCGAATACTATCTGGTCAGTGCCAGCTTTCCCTGCACCTCAGCTGAGGCTGCAGATCGGTTGGCCAGGCGGTTGCGGGGTCGAACGCATCAGGTGCGTGTAACGCCCAAAGTGCCGACGACTCACTCCCGCGTGCTTTATGTAGCGCGTTTTCCCGAGGAGGCCGTGAGCAAAGCTGACTTTGAGCGCTGTGCTCATAGCCTGGGCTATCGCCCCAAGAACTACGGTCCCAGATTGTTCAATCGGCTGTTGCGCAATGCCATTGGCCTTGGGCTCCACTGGTACGAGCTGGCCGACGGTAGCCAGCAAGCCATAGCAGGCAGTAGTCTGCGCCAGTTGGCCACCCATCCACACCATTTACTGGCGACCGAGCACTTTGGTCAAAGTGCCGTGGACTTTCTGAGCATGGCCTTTGGCAATGGCTAGGGTTCGAAGGCAAGCGACCAGCCGACACGACCTGATTGTCTTCGCATATAAGCGGCGGTACGAATGCCCCACCTACGTCGGCGGCCGGGCGTTTTACCTCTTGCTTGAAATTCTTGCCACCAAGGGGCTGCGGCCGGTCTGCGAAATATGTGGCCGCCAGCTGGAGTTCGGCGACAGGCGGACTAAGGCACCGATTTGCTGCCAGGGCAACCGGATTCCTGCTGCGATGCTGCGGCAACTGCACTCCAGCGATCTGCCACGGTGGCGAGGCCGTCAAGAACTTCGTTTGATGGTGTTGCTGCGGCAGTATTTCGGCTACAAGTGACGGCCCCGGGGACATGCCCCGGGGCCGCGGGCTTCTTTACAGATCGGGCCTAATCTGCTAATCTAGGTTGGTTATTAAACCAGAAACTGAATGCAAGCTGTAATCCGCACCGGCGGTAAACAATACATCGTAAGTAAAGACCAAGTACTGGAAGTCGAGCTGACCGAGGGTACCAAAGGCAAGCTCGAGCTGGAAACTTTGATGACTATCGACGGCGACAAAGTAAACATCGGTAAGCCGTTGGTTAAGGATGTCAAAGTTAAGGCCGACGTTTTGGGTGAGGTTAAGGGCGAGAAGATCGACGTTTTGAAGTTCAAGGCTAAAAAGCGCCAAAAGACCAAGACCGGTCACCGCCAAAAGTATACCCAGATCAAGATCACCTCGATCGGTTAAACACGATCAATCAAGACGGCCATTTAGGCCGTTTTTTGTTTTGGGACGATTAAACTGCTTGTGCTACATTTAATACATGCTAGAGAAGGTGCAGATGGGTGAGCGCCGGTTTGAAGACTACCGGGGAATTATTAGTGACACCCTTTTTGATGAGGTGGTTCGCTTAGGCAAAAAATTGCGCGGTAAACGCATTTTACAGATCAATGCCACCAGTAAAGGCGGCGGCGTCGTCGAATTGCTTCGACCAAGTATTCCACTGCTAAACGATTTGGGGCTGCAGGCCGAGTGGCAAACACTCGAGGCGCCACAGTCCTTTTTCGGAGTTACTAAGCATATGCATAATGGCTTGCAAGGCGACTTACTGAACCTCAAGCCAAGCCAATGGGACACTTACGAGAACTATAACCGGCAGTTGGCCGAGCAGATTGATCCTAGCAAATGGGATGTCATTGTCGTTCACGACCCGCAGCCGGCAGCGGTCCGTAGTTTTATGGGCGTGGATGGTGAGGCTAAATGGGCCTGGCGATGCCATATCGATAGCAAGCATGCCAACCCCAGCTATCTGCGGCATTTCGTTAAATATTGGGACGCCTACGATGGCGCAATATTTACCATGGCCAAGTTCGTGCCGCCAGGCTATAAGCCGAAGCATCTGGGTGTAATTCCGGTGGCAATTGACCCACTTAACCCTAAGAACGTTGCCATGAAGACGGGTGAGGCGAAGACAATTGTCGAAAGTTTTGGAATCGATGTTACCAGGCCGTTAGTCACACAGGTATCGCGGTTTGACCCATGGAAAGACCCGCTGGGTGTGATTGAAGCCTGGAAAGAAGCTAGGGCTGAAGTGCCGGGCCTGCAGTTGGCTTTAATTGGCGACACTGCCAAAGACGACCCCGAGGGCTCGGTGATATTAAAGGCGGTTGAGACGGTGACCGTTGGCGAGCCGGATGTCTATATAATTGCTAACCGGGCTGATGACCGGGCGGTGCAGGCTTTTCAGTCTCATTCCAATCTGATAATCCAGAAGTCATTGCGGGAAGGCTTTGGCTTAACAGTTTCCGAAGCCTTGTGGAATGGTACGCCGGTAGTAGGTGGGGCAGTTGGTGGCATTCCGTTGCAGGTTATAGATGGGAAAAGCGGCTTTTTAGTGACCTCGGTTAAGCAAGCCGCGACGCGGATGGTGGCGCTGCTAGCCGATGCAAAAAGAGCCAAGGCTATGGGTCAGTATGGACACGAATTAGTGCGCCATAAGTTCTTGCTGCCCCGGATGATTCGTGATGATATGCAGTTTTGGCTGGAGCTATTGGCCGAGGATTAGGCCTGGACGTCTTTGATAGCTTTGTAGATACGATCAAGATCCTCGTCACTATAAAACTCGATTTGCAGTTTGCCGCCCTTGGCGTGATGGTGAATGCTAACCTTGGTACCGAAATAGGATTCCAGATCACGGGTCAGCTCGTTGGAAGTCGACGAACGCTGAATAGAGCGCTCCTTGGTGGCGCTGGGCGTCTTAAAATCGCGTGCAAAGCTTTCAGCCTGGCGCACCGTCCAGCCGTTTTTTATCATCAAATCTAGTAGTGCTAGCTGTTTCTCGAGTCCAGGCACAGTCAAAATCTGGCGGGCGTGGCCCTCGCTGATTTTGCCGGTGGCAACAGCTCGTTTGGCTTCTAGCGGCAGGCCGAGCAATCGCATGGAGTTAGAAATGGTTGAATCATCGCGACCAACTCGTTTGGCAATCTCGCCG
The DNA here is from genome assembly GCA_035481015.1 of Candidatus Nanoarchaeia archaeon. Classification (GTDB taxonomy): domain Bacteria; phylum Patescibacteriota; class Saccharimonadia; order UBA4664; family DATIHE01; genus DATIHE01. The sequence continues at coordinate 7,390 of DATIHE010000033.1, read as the reverse complement.
ATGGTTAAATTAAATTGGTCGACTAGCTTGCGGTAAGCGGTAGCCGTCTCGATCGGGTTTAAGTCTTGGCGCTGCAGGTTTTCGATTAAGGCCAGCTCTAATTTTTGTTGGTCGTTAAAAGAGCGGACGATTGCAGGTAGGGTCCCCAGACCAGCTAACTTGGCGGCTCGTAGTCGTCGCTCGCCAGCGATGAGCTCGTAACGGCCAGCACTTTCAGTCACAACGATAGGCTGTAATATGCCGTGAACTCGGATTGACTCGCTTAATCCTTCGAGCGCCGTCTCGTCAAAAATTTGGCGTGGCTGATGTGGGTTAGGGTCAATTAAGCTAGCCTCAATTTGAATGATCGTCTCACCGACAGGCTGATTTGCTTTAGCCGTAGTCTTAGCCGTCGGGTCGAATTCGGCTTCGATTAAATCGGTTGGTATTAAGGAGTCGAAGCCACGGCCCAGGCCGCGTTTGTTATTTGACACGAGTCTGCACCTCCTTGGCTAGTTGTTTATATCCCTTCGCGCCCTTACTCCAACTATCATAATGGCTGATTGGCTTGCCGTAACTAGGTGCCTCAGCCAGTCTGACGTTACGAGGAATGATGGTATCAAAAACTTTATCAGGAAAGTGGCGCTTAACCTCGTCGTGCACTTGGGTGCTTAAGGTGGTGCGGCCGTTGTGCATGGTCAACAGTACGCCAAGCAGCTCTAACTGAGGGTTTAATGCTTGCTTAACGCGCTTGATCGTTTGAATCAGCTGGCCCAAGCCTTCTAGGGCATAGAATTCTGCCTGCACTGGAATCATAACCGACTGGGCCGCCACCAAACCATTAATCGTCAGCAACCCCAGTGAAGGCGGGCAATCGATCAAAATATAATCATGGTCGAGATTTTTAAGCGCTTCAGCCAGTCGAAACTCACGCCTGGGGGCGCCCACTAATTCAACTTCAGCTGCTGCTAGAACGGGGGAAGCCGGTAGAACTTCCAGCCCGTGGTACGGCGTTTGGTAAATGACACCCTCAAGCGGCTTATTCTCAATCAGAATACTATATAAGTCTTGCTGCAAGGCGCTCTTATCAATACCCAAACCACTTGAAGTGTTACCCTGCGGATCCAAATCGACTACCAGCACACGCTTCTTACCCTTGGCCAGGTAAGCGCCCAGGTTGATCGTCGTCGTGGTTTTGCCGACGCCGCCTTTTTGATTAGCGATAGCAATAATATGGGGCACGTTTTTCCACCGTTTTCAGGAGTAATAGTAGCATCAATCCGCTTGTGTTTCTAGTGGCTAAGAGCCGGTACCGAAGGGATGGAAGCGGTTAAGTGGTAATAAGCGTAGGACGGCTTTGCCAATAATCATATTCGTCGGCAGGTCACCCCAGTCACGTGAGTCGAAAGAACCGTTGGGGGTACGGTTATCTCCCATAACAAAGATATTGCCGTTGGGTACAATTTCATCGACATCACCCAGCGTTACCGGGTCAGCAACTAGATGTGTAGCATCCGGATTAATGCCCTGGGGATGGTCCTTGTTAATTAAAGTTACTTTGCCATCTTTAACAATTATGTGATCACCCGGTAGGGCAATGGTGCGCTTCACAAAAACAAGCGATGGGTCTTTGGGGTAATGGAAAACAATAATCTCGCCGCGTTTAGGGTAGTAGTTACCCGATTTACCAACTAGTTTGGCAACCCGGGCCAGGCTGGCGTCAAGCTTATCAATAATCAAATAATCGGCCTGATCAAGGGTTGGGATCATACTGTAGCCAACGACGTGAAAGGCTTGAAAAACAAAGAAGTGCAGTACTAGGACGATGCCAGCCGGTACTACCACCCAGTTAAAGAAGCCGGCTGCGGCCGCACCCAAGAAGGCGGTAACTTGACTACCTGAGCTAGGTGCTTCTTCGGTTTCGGTCGGATTGGTGGTTAGGTTTAGGCTTTCTAGCGGCGAAATAGCTGGTGGCGGTGTTGGCTGAACCGGAGCCGTGGCGGTTGGAGGGATTGCCGGGGGTGCAGCCGGCGGTGTTTCAGGTACAGCTACAGGCGGTGGTGCAACAGGCTGAGTTGCTGGCGGTGTCACCGGGACAACGGGGGTAGCCTGAGCTGGTGGTACGACTGTACCACCCAGCTGGTTTGGGTTAGAAACAGGTGATGCGCCGGTTTGATTCTCTGGCTGGACTACAGACCCATTTGACGGGACGGCAGGCTGGCTATTTGGGTCTTGGGGGTCGTTCATTCACTCTAGTATAAGCGAGTTCGTATAGACGTCGCAAGCTTTACGCCAGTCCTCGGAACGGCTATACTTAAGCGCAATGAGTAACGAGATTCGCAAGGTCCGGCTGGATGGCCCCAGTCGGCGACCGCCTCAGTGGGCGCCTCAACCCGTAGTACCATCTGGCAATCCGACTACGCCCGCACCGGTCTTTACCTACACCAAACCCAAGAAAAGATTCAACTTTAATAAGCGCCAGATTGCTTTGATTGGCGGTGGTCTATTAGCCACGGTTGGATTATTTTTAGTAGTTAAGGCCGTACTGGCTTCGCATAAGATAATTACTCGGAATGCCTCGGGTAGCGCCCCGGCGCTGGCCGGCGATGTCGACCCGACCAAGCTAAAGGGCGAGGGTGACGGTCGCGTCAATATCCTGGTAATGGGCATCGGCGGGGCTGGGCATGACGGCGGCAATTTGAGCGATACAATGGTGGTGGTAAGCATTGATCCACGTACTAAGGATGTGGCAATGTTGTCATTGCCACGAGATTTATATGTACCGATCCCAGGATACGGTACCACCAAGATCAACGCGGCCAACGCCTACGGTGAAGCCTACAAATATCCCGGTGGCGGCGGCGCGCTAGCCAAGACGACGGTTTCAAAGGTATTAGACATTCCCATCCACTACTATATTCGCGTTGACTTTGGGGCCTTTAAGCAAGCGGTTGATTCGGTTGGCGGCGTAGATATTAATGTAGCCCAGTCTTTGTATGACCCCGAGTACCCGTGTGACAACAACCAGGCAAGGGAGTGCGGTTTTTCGTTAAGTGCAGGACAAAAGCACATGGATGGCACGTTAGCACTTAAATATGTTCGTTGCCGAAAGGGTAACTGCGGCAATGACTTCGGCCGCGCCGCCCGTCAGCAGCAGGTTATGCTGGCTCTGCGTGAAAAAGCTTTAAGTCTGCAGACGCTCAGTAATCCGGCGAAGTTATCAGGTCTAATAGATGCTATTGGTGATCACGTTAAGACTGACTTGCAACCCAATGAAATTAAGAAACTGGCTGAGATTGCCAGGCAAATTAACCCCAACGGTATTGTTAACAAGGTGCTAGACGAGTCGAGCAATCTAGTCACAACCGATATGGTCGATGGCGCTTCAGTAGTCGTGCCCACTGCCGGCATTGGCAACTTTACTGACATCCGTGCCTTCGTGCACGGTCTGTTTATCGACAGTTACTTAAAAGACGAGAGCGCCAGTGTCGAAGTCCAAAATGGTACAACCAGGTCCGGGCTGGCCAACACAGTAGCCACCCTACTCAAGAGCTATGGTTATAACGTCACCAAAACTGCTACCGCACCAAACCAAAAATACCCGGCAACGGTTATCTACGACTACACTGGCGGCAAGAAGCCCTATACCATCCATTATCTGGAAACCCGTTTTAATGCTAAGGCGCAAAAAGCTAACCCTGGGCCAGATGATTCGACCGATATTAAGGTCATTATCGGCGCCAACTACAGATCTAGCGGTAACTAATGAAAAGACCAGCCATCAGTGACGTGGTAATGGACCTACTATTCACAGCGCTCATCTGGCTGTTGTCGTCCCACGGTTTATTGTGGGTAGCTCTGCCGGTAGTAGTGCTGGCGACTGCGTATCCACTGTTATCAGAAGGTGAGCTAACCCGAGACAAATTGGTGGCTCAAAGTCCGCGCTGGCTAGTTGGATTAAGCGTTGCTTTGTCGATCGCCTTATTGCCTAAACTTGTCAGCCAGCTGGCCCTAGCAGCCGGCTACTGGCTGTGGCTGATCTATGTCCGGGCGGCATTACATGACGACCAGCCCCATTCGTTGCCAGTTAGTGGCATCGTTCAGTTTATGGCACTAAGCTCAATCTTCCTGGCCTCAGCCCTTTGGCACTTTAGTTCGGCCATAGTAGTGGCTGCGGTTTGGATCAGCAGCTTTGTGGCGGCCGATGGCTTATTGCGTGGTCGCGGGGAGCGAGCAAGGCCGGTGCTAGCGGCAGCTTGGGCTTTAATTGCCACCCAATGCGCCTGGATTTTGTGGACTTGGACTATTAACTACTTGTTGTTCGGTGGCTACCTTATAATTCCCCAAGCCGCCGTAGTTATTACCGCCATGGGCTACTGCTTTGGTGGTATTTATCTAGCGCACTTAAGCAGCCGGCTCAGCCGAGCCAGACTGATAGAATACCTAATGATCGGTTTGCTGCTGATCGGTATAGTTTTGTACGGCACCAAGTGGAGTGGTGTCATCTAGTTTCAGCTATTTCTCAGGCTCGCTCGCTATTATTAGCATAAGAAAAAAGGGAATCCATGGACGAGCATCAGCAAATACCATTCGATTTATTTAAACGTTTAATTGCCCTGACCCTAATAGTTGGACTGATCGGTGGTTTTGTTGGTAGCTACGCCTTCATTCGCTACGCTCCCTCGGCCATTCCGGTTAACAAGCAGCAGGTGGTGTTACAGGAAAGCTCGGCCGTGATCGACGTTGTCAAAAAGGTCTCGCCGAGCGTGGTTAGTATTACGGCTACCTCAAATGTACCCAGCTTCTTTGGTTTTGGTTCGACTCAGCAAACCGGCGCTGGCACTGGAATTATTATGAGCGAGGACGGCTTGATTTTGACCAACAAGCACGTCGCTAGTGATGCAAGTGCAACCTACAGCGTCTTTACCAGTGATGGCAAAGAATACAAAAATGCCAAGTTGGTATCGCAGGATCCAACTACCGACATTGCCTTTCTGCGCATCAGTGCCCACGGGCTCAAGCCAGCCGATATCGGCGACTCGACAAATCTATTGGTTGGTCAGCAGGTGGTGGCTATCGGCAACGCGCTTGGCCAGTTCCAAAACACAGCTACTCAAGGCATAATCTCGGGTCTCGGCCGGCCGATTGTTGCCGGCGGCGGCGCTGAATCGCCTGAATCGTTGCAGGATTTGATTCAAACTGATGCCGCTATCAATCCCGGTAACTCTGGCGGTCCGCTGGTTAATATGACCGGGCAGGTGATTGGGCTAAATACGGCGGTCGCCGGTGGCGCCCAAAACATTGGCTTCTCGATCCCAATTAACGAGGTCAAGCCGGCTATTGATAGTGTTAAAACGACCGGCAAAGTAGTGCGGCCATACCTGGGCGTGCGTTATGTGCCAATTACCAAAGAGTTTGCCTCGGCCAATAACCTGCCAGTTAATAACGGCGCCTATATATCTGGCAGTCAGTCCAGTCCAGCAATCGTGCCAGGCAGCCCAGCCGAAAAAGCCGGGCTTAAAGACGGCGATATTATTACTAAAATAAGTGGCCAGGCGATCGACCAAAGCCATTCAGTCTTAAGTCTAATCGGCCAACACAAAGTCGGCGACAAAATAAGCCTAACCATCCTCCGCGACGGCAAAGAGCAGTCTATCGACGCCACACTCGAAGAAGCGCCCGCTCAATAAACTGCCTGCTAAAATAGCATCATGGAAAAACATCGCATCTATACCACCGCATTCGCACATGTTTACCCTTATTATGTGGCCAAGGCCGAGAAAAAAGGCCGTACGAAAGCAGAAGTTGATGAAATTATTCGTTGGCTAACCGGCTACAGTCAGCAACAATTCGAAGAACAGCTCGAAAAACAAACCGACTTCGAAATCTTCTATGGCAAAGCTCCCAAAATGAACCCGGCACGACGGCTGATCACCGGCGTGATTTGTGGCGTGCGCGTCGAAGACATCCAGGAACCAACCATGCAAGAAATTCGCTACCTCGATAAGTTGATCGATGAGCTAGCCAAGGGGAAGGCAATGGAGAAGATTCTGCGGAAGGAATAATTGCAGTGGCTCCCGGGCAGGAGAGCCTAGCTGAACTCGAAGACCCGTGTAACTGAATCGACCTGATCTCGAATGATGCGCGCCAATCGTTTTGAGGCAATTTCGAGTTCGAGCTCGTAGTCTGGGTCCTCGCCGAGGGTTAGGGATATGGCGGCATGCATGCGGGCGAGGTGGGCGAGCGCGAGAGGATGCGTCGACGGTATGCGACGCCTCGGCCCGTCAAGCGAAGAGGCCGCCGTGCACAGCAACTCCTCTAGGCTATTCCACTCCGGGTGTCTCTCAACCCACAGACCGACTCTGGTACGCCATTCAGTTGGTCCCAGGTAGAGACGAGTAATCATTATTGGCTCTGTGCTTGCCGAGTGGTAGCTGTCGTAGGAGTAGACCATCTCGAAAGCGACCTGCTCTGTATCGGGCGGAGCCGTGATCCACCAAGCGAAGGCTCGGCCCGTAGCAGTCTCGGTACCGCCGCGGCCCTTCAGAATGTGCAAACGCACAAGCAAACCTCTGACCTCATATGGGTCTAACATGTTCTCTCCAATTACCTATGGCCCTTGGCCAATCGGTTATGGTCGTCGGATATTGTTTTGCCAATCGCCTATGGGATCCAATCGGCTATGGACTTTGTGAAGCGACTCCCTGCCCGGGATGGGTACAGGTTACTCCTTTGCTAACTGAAAGCCAAGAATAAAGTAGTCTTGTTCGATAAGTTTGAGGTGGTACCTTTTAGCCTCTTTTATAAGTGCTTCGTGCTGCCAAGGGTCCGACTCGGTAAATAAGTAGCCGACAGGTTTTAGGTGGTCGGGGAGACCCTTTAGAAAACGGCGATAAAGTCCCAAACCATCCTTGCCGCCGAATAGTGCAACGGCCGGTTCTTTCTGCACCTCTGGCATCAATTCGGCGCCATCTTCCAGATAAGGAAGGTTGGTTACGACGGTCTCAAAATGCGCAGAAATGTGTTGCCAAAGGTCGCTTTGAATAAATTTTATGTTCACTGCTTGCTTGGTGGCATTATGCTCGGCAACCTTCAATGCCGCTGGCGAAACTTCTGATGCAAAAACCTTTAAATCGGGTCGATGTTTGGCAATGGTAATGGCCAGCGCTCCAGATCCGGTACCCATGTCTAACAGGTTGGACCCTTTGGGAGCATACTTAATGGCCCATTCGGCCATTTTCTCGGTTTCGGCTCTTGGCGTCAGTACATCGGGGGTAATCTGCAGCTCTAACCCGTAGAATTCACGCTTTCCGGTCAGATGAACCAGCGGTTTACGGCTGCCGCGGCCACGAACCAGAGCCTGAAATGCCATCAACTCCTGTTTGGTCAGCTCGCGATCGTTGTGAGCCAT
>DATIHE010000032.1:0-5656 GCA_035481015.1 Candidatus Nanoarchaeia archaeon | reverse complement strand
CCGACAGCACCAATTTGGCGGCTGTCGGTACTTTTGTCGGGATTATCGCCCTCTATCCAAACACCGTTAGGTAATAGTTCGCGAATTCGCTTGATATGTAAATGATGAAACCGCACTAACACCACCTGACCGACCCGCGGTTTAAAGTTTCGTTTACCAAGCACTAAATCGCCAGGCATGTACGTCGGCAGCATGCTCTCGCCTTGAACTCTGTACAGTTTAAGCGGCCAGGCCACGATTATTTTCTGGTTTGCTTGAATATGCCGTCAATTTCTTCGATCAGAGACATCAGAGTCTTGCCATCAGCCGGATCAACTGATTTTTTGGCTTGTCCGGCGGCTTTGGTGGCTCGCCAAAACAATTCGTGTAGTTGTGGAAATTTTTCAGCGTGCTCAGGCTTAAAGTAATCTGTCCACAGCACCCACAAATGATGTTTTACTAGCTCGGCTCGCTGTTCCTTAATTAAGATTGCTCGAGTTTTATCTTCAGCCGACAAATCAGCATACTTGGTCATAATGGCATATACAGACTTGGCCTCGATCATGGCTTGGGCCGGATCGTAAACCCCACATGGCAGATCGCAGTGCGCATAAACAGTTTCGAGTGGCAACAGGCCTAGAATATTTTTAATTAGCTTCATATTATTTCCTCCGTTTATATTTTCTACTGCTTCCGCCCACAAATAAAGCTTAACCGCTATTGAAAAGTGCTTATGCTAATACTAAACTGGAAGTATGCAACCCCTCGTTGTGGATGGAGTGCGCAGACCTGCGTCGCAATCGACTGGTCGGCCTATGCCGCAGCCGATTATTTACCAACCGGAGCCAACCCCGGAGCCTTTAGTGCGTCCGCTGGCAATTTCACCTAAGCAGACTAACCGCCCGGCGCCTCAGCCAGCGCCTGTAGCAAAACCCGCCAATTACCAACCGCCAGTCGCTGAAAACCGGCCGCAACAACTACCCAAACTAAGCCAGCTAGGCGGCATGTCAATCGATGGCTTGCGCCGCCCTATGCAACCGCAAGCCGACCTGGCGGCAACCATGTCTTTGCCATCAAACCCTCTAGCCGCTCAGATTAACGATGCCTTCCGGTCGGGTTTATTGCAAAACGTAATTGACGCCCGTTACCGAATTGGCGCTGGACTAACGGCTTCGGCAATATTGGCTGTCTCGATTTTTGGCATCTACCGCATCCAATCAGTTCGAACAACCCAAACCACGGCCACGCCCGTAGCCGTAGCCAGTGCTAGCAGCACAGCAACACCAACCCCCACGCCGACCGCCAGCGTGCCACAAAGCGCTGAGCTGCAGAAATTAATGGATAGCTTCGCCAGCGGCCAATCGGCGCCAATGGGGCTAGTTATTAAAGACCTAAAAACCGGCCAAATCGCCTCGCGTAATCCTGACCAAGTATTTACCAGTGCCAGTTTGTACAAACTATTCGTGGCGACCACAATTTATAAGCAAATCGATGCCGGCAAAGTGAGTTTAGGCGACAACGTCAAAGGCACTGATAAATCCGTGGCCTCTTGTCTAAGTGATATGATTACCTGGTCTGACAACGACTGCGGCCGCGCCCTGGGTACTGTGATAGGCTGGGGCGGCCAAGACGCCAATTTGCACAATCTTGGCTTTAAAGGCACGACTCTTACTGACCCTCAATCGACTACCGCCGGTGATGTTGCAACTCTGTTCGAGCGTCTTTACAATGGCACACTACTTTCACCCAACAGTTCGCAGCAATTCCTAGATCTGTTAAAGGCCCAGAAAATCAACAACCGGATACCGGCTAGCCTGCCTAGCGGCACGACTATTGCTCATAAGACGGGTGACTTGGATGGCTTTGTTCACGATGCCGGTATAGTCTATGGACCAAAAAGCGACTACCTAGTAATAGCAGTTACTGGTCCTTGGTCAAACCTAAACGCCGCTCCCGGAGCAATTGCCGACTTTAGCAAGCGCGCCTTCGACTTCTTTAACCAATAGAACAGCTGGCACAAATACCGCTGATCTCAATTTGGTGGCTAGTGTTTTGGTAGCCACGACCTTGCGCCAAACTCACCAGGCGTTGCTCGATAGCTGGGTCGTTTAAAGTCTCTGTCCGACCGCACTGTAGACAGGTCAAATGATGGTGGTGGCTATCAAATTCATCGGTCAACTCGATCATTCGCCGACCGCCGATTACCACGTCGTGGACTATGCCGAGCTGGCGAAAGAGCTTCAATGCCCGGTAAACGCTGGCCCTGTCCGCCTTTATCTGCAATGTTGCATCTTGTACTGTGCATGGATCGTGTTTTTGCATATGCAAAAACACCTCACGTCGTGGGTTGGTGAGTTTATAGTCTTTCGAATGTAAATATTGTTCTAGTCTCTCAAGCATTTGCAATATCATAGTCTAATTGCGACAAATTTGCAATTACGTTTTAATTACTATACCTTAAGTTGTATGAAAATTGCATTTGTAGGCAAAGGCGGTAGTGGTAAAACCACACTATCGTCGTTATTTAGCCGCTATTTAGCTTCCGAAAATCACCCAATAATCGCAATCGATGCCGATATCAATCAGCATATGGCAGCGGCTTTAGGTATGGATGAGGCAGATGCGACAAACTTACCACCCATGGGCCTGCAAATTGACAAAATCAAAGAATACTTGCGCGGTACTAATCCCTTGATCCATTCCAATGAGGTAATGGCCAAAACAACGCCGCCCGGCAACGGTTCGAGGCTAATAAAAGTTGTCGAAGCTAATCCCATTTACGATTTTTTTGAACGCCAGATTGAAGGCGTCAGGGTGATGGCCACTGGCCCCTTCAGTGAAGACGACCTTGGTTTAAAATGCTACCACTCAAAAGTTGGCGCCGTTGAGCTGCTTTTAAACCACCTGATTGATGGCAAAAACGAGTATGTGATTGTCGATATGACAGCCGGGGCTGATTCCTTTGCATCGGGTATGTTTACCAAGTTCGATGTGACTTTTTTGGTCGCCGAGCCGACCTTAAAAGGCTTGAGTGTTTACAAGCAGTACAAACAGTACGCTAAGGATTACGACGTCCAGATAATGGTTATTGGCAATAAGGTTGAGGACGAAAGTGACATTGAGTTTTTGCGCGAACAGGTTGGCGACGATTTGTTAACTTGGGTTGGCCGATCCAACTACGTACGTGCCATGGAAAAAGGCAACCACCTACCTTTCGGGCAATTAGAGCCGCCCAATGCCACTGCTTTAAAAGTTATGAAACAGGCTGTCGATAATCAAAATAAGAACTGGCAGAAATTTTACGAGCAAACTGTCGACTTCCATATTAAGAACGCTATCGGTTGGGCCAACGCCAGCGCTGGTGAAGACTTGACCAAGCAAGTTGATCCTGAATTCGTTTTAAACCCCACCTTAGTCACACAATAATTGCTGCCAGCTAACAGCCCAAGCTCCACTCAACATTGTTGGGCCGTTAGCTGGTCACAAGACCAGTATTGGACTTAGGGAAGGATACGTCGTGTCATTGACTGTCACTGACAAGCAGATAGACAAGGCCAGGAAGCGCGAGCTGGGCAAGGAGGAGTTTGTCAACATCATCCGAACCTCTCTCCCGTTCGCTTTCCAGGCTGTCGAATCTCTGGCTGGGCGGCTGAACAGCGGCGAGCACATCGCCATCGAGGCACCGCTGCACATGGCCGACGGCGATCGCAACCAGCTGCTGCGCGTCTTCGCCAGCACCTCGATGCGGCATGCTCTGGAGGACCACTTCGGCCTGGCCGAGCTGGCCTTCCAGAACTGCCACTACATCGGAGGCGCCGACGTGGAGGGTCTGGACGACGAGCGCTGGCAGATCTTCACCTCGATCGAGGGCCAGGTTCTGGCTCAGCGGCCTGAGCTGCGCGACTGCTAAACGATCCTGTCCAAAAAGGACGCCCTGGCTGGGGCGTCCTTTTACTTTGGCTGGCCGCTTTTACAAGCCTGACCGTTAAGACTATAGTTTAGTAAATGTTAGCAATAATACTTTCCATCACGACGTTTTTCTCAACCCTGTTTGGCGGTTTATTCGCCTTAAAAAATCGCGACCGACTGCATTTAATTTTGGGTTTCACCGCTGGCGTGCTGCTAGGCGTCGTGGCCTTCGACATTTTGCCAGAAACCTTTCGCTTGGTTGCCGACAACCACTTTGATCCCAGCCGGCCGATGATTGCCCTAGTGCTGGGCTTCTTGGTTTTCCACGTCGCCGAAAAATTAACCTTAATCCACCACGCCCACGAAGACGAATACGGCAAACATAAGCACCCTCGCGTCGGACAGCTATCTGCTTTGGCATTATCGGGACACAGTTTTTTGGACGGCGTCGGTATTGGCCTGGCTTTTCAGGTCAGTCCCCAGGTCGGCATCTTGGTGGCTATCGCCGTAATCGCCCATGACTTCTCGGATGGATTAAATACCGTCACCCTAATGCTGAACCACAAAAACAGCAATCGGCGTTCACTACAGTTATTAATCTTGGACTCAGTGGCGCCACTATTGGGCGCGCTGTCGACGTTATTTTTTAAATTACCCGACAGTTTCTTGGTGCTCTACCTTGGTTTTTTCGCCGGCTTTTTGCTCTACATTGGTGCCAGTGATATTTTGCCCGAAGCCCACAGCGAACACCCCTCGCGCCAAGCAATTGTCATGACCTTGATTGGCGTAAGCTTTATTTTTCTGATTACTCGCATTTCTTTTTAGTCGCAGCTAGCCTAGCTAACTGCGACTAAATGTTATATAGTTAGCTTCGCACGTTGACCTGAGGAGGTGTGCTATTTGTCAGAGGACCACGACGGCGTAATGCCGATCGGGGCCGCTCTGGCCCTGCTCGCCTTCGCCATCTACCAGTTCTACTCCAATCACATCCTACACAACGGCCTGGTATCGGCCGACGGCTGGCACAATGCCGTCGACGGCCTGGTGCCGCTAGTCGGCTTGGCGGTGATCTACGGCACTAGGCGCTTCGACTGGCACTGGACCAGACACAACCTGGACCCCGGCACCGCCAGCCTGATCTATGTAGTCATGGTGACCCTGGTGGTGCTGACCGTCCGCCAACCCACTCACGCCCGGACGCTACTTCAGGTAGTACGCTTTGAGGCAGCCAGCGCTGGCCTGAACCTGTTGGCAGCCGGCTGGATTTCAACATCCCGAAGACGGCACCACTCGCGGCTGAGCCGCGCCCTGGTGTTGCATCTGAGTATCGATGTCGCAGTATCAGCCATGGCCGCTACTGCCGCCTTTGTGGCTTACCGCACGCATAACCTCGGGGTCATCGGACCAGTCAAGCTAGTACTGGTAATACTGGTTGCCGGCATCGCGGTCCACGAAGTCCGCGAAGTGCTGCCCGAGATCCACCGCAAGGCAACGTGCCAAGACCCCGTGACGTAAGTTTCGGGGTCTTTGCTTTTGGGGCTAATCCCGACCGTACCGGTTGCCTTGCTTTAGCCAAAAACGCCCACCAAAAGCTTTAATATATGGAATAAGCCCTTTGATGATCCCCGCTTGGAAGCGCTTACCAGAAGTTAGAACAGGACAGTCTCTGGCTATTTCGATTCGACCCAAACGATGAACCCTAAAGCCGAGATCAATGTCTTCAACATCAGTTACCGCCGGATCGAACCCACCCGAGGCTTCGTAAGCC
>DATIHE010000031.1:0-12350 GCA_035481015.1 Candidatus Nanoarchaeia archaeon | reverse complement strand
TAGATGTGGCTAGAGGCTGAAATGTTAATCACCGCCGAGATCACTAAGTAAGGCGCCAGTAAGCCGATGAAAATTGGCAGGACGCTAGGTGTTTTTGGGGCATCTCACAAATAATACGCCAGAGATAATGCCTAAATGGTTATTCTTGGCACTGAATTATTGGACTGATAGTTCTATTGTTATAAGGCGGAGGGCTCGTGTCACAGTCAACTAAGATCGACCACGCCATGCTTCTAAAAATAGCCGACACCGTGCCGGCTATTGTCGCGTTGTATAACATCAATACCGGCGAATACGTTTACGTTAACAAGGCACTGGCTAAGATTTTGGGATATGAGCCGCAAGAGTTTATTGATGGTGGTATGGAATTTATAGCTGGATTGGTTCACCCTGACGACGTCGATGATGTGATGAAGAAGAATCAAGCCGCCCTGGAGTATGCCAATATGCAAGATAGTCCAGAGGAAGAAATTGTTGCTACTTTTGAGTACAGGTTGAAACACAAAAGTAGCGGCTGGCGCTGGGTGCGGACTGAAGGTACGGTTTTTAGCCGAAACGAGAGCGGCAAAGTTGATTTATTACTAAATGTCTCGCTCGATATTACCGAGCGCAAAGATGCTCAGCTGCGTTTAATGAAGAGTCTGCGATTGCTCGAGGGCGTCTTGCATCCGCCAAACGGCACTTGACCTACCGAACAAAAACCGAATAATATATACTCTATGACTCAACCAGAAGCTTTGGCAATTATGGAATCTGGCGCTTCAGTACTGTTAACTGGCGCGGCCGGCAGCGGCAAGACTTACCTATTGAACAAATTTATTCGCCGAGCTAAGGCCGCTGGCAGACATGTTGCCGTGACGGCTACAACTGGGCTGGCTGCTACGCATCTGGATGGCACGACCATACATTCTTGGAGCGGTATCGCCATTCACGACCAGCTGCCACCAGGCCACGCTCGCAACCTTAGCAAGCAACGTCAGGGCATTATTCAGCAGGCCGACGTACTAATAATCGATGAGATTTCGATGTTGCACGATTATCGGCTGGATATGGTTGACCAGGTTTGTCGTGTCGTGCGGGAGCGTGATGAACCGTTTGGCGGCTTACAAGTTATTTTATGTGGTGATTTTTTTCAGCTGCCACCGGTTAATCGAGCGGGTTCCAGATCCGGGCATTTTATTACTAACTCGGCGGCTTGGCGGTCTGGCAAATTCGAAGTTTTGTATTTACACGACCAGCATCGGCAACGGGACGATAGCAACTTCATTGGCATCCTAAATGCGTTGCGCAGTGGTGAGTTGTCTGAGGATCAGGTTGAAGCCTTGCAGGCCAGGCTCGGTGCCGAGCTAGTCGACCAACCAGCACCAACCAGGCTGCACACGACCAACATTGACGTCGATGCCGTCAATGCGACCCAGTTGGAACAGCTAGACGGGGAAAGCCGGGACTATTTAATGGAATCCACAGGTGGCAAGCAGTACATCGAGGGACTAAAGCGATCGTGCCTGGCGCCGGAAGTACTAGAGCTCAAGGTCGGCGCGTTGGTGATGTGCATCCGCAACAACCAGGATAAAAAGTACGTAAACGGCAGCCTGGGAATCGTTACCGGGTTTGATGAGGACACCGACTATCCAAAAATCAAACTCTGGCGTGGTCGCGAAATAGTTGTAAAGCCAGAAACTTGGGACTTAAAAGACGGCGACATCCGCCGAGCACAGCTAACTCAGCTACCGCTCAGGCTGGCCTGGGCAATGACGGTTCATAAGAGCCAAGGCATGACGCTTGATGCGGCCCGCATCGATTTGGGCCGGGCTTTTGCCCCGGGCATGGGTTATGTTGCCCTGTCGCGGGTGCGCCGACTAGATCAGTTGGTTTTGACTGGGCTAAATAATATGGCGTTACAAATAAGTGAAGAAGCAGCCCAAATTGAATCGTCGCTACAAAAAGCCTCTAACGAGGCGTTGCACAAATACGCAACGGCGGTAGCCGAGGCTGAAAAAAATTGGCCAGAGCCGGAATCATCAGCGGCAAAGAATGAGTCCGATCGTCCGGCTTCGGCTTGGTCAGAGCGCCTGACCGAAATGCGGCGCAGCTACCCCAACGCCTACCAACCGTGGAATGAATCCGATGATGAAAAACTCAAGGACCTATATGAAACCGGCACTGGCTTAAAGCAATTGACCACGACTTTTGGGCGACATCCTGGTTCAATCCGCTCAAGGCTAAAAAAACACTTTGGCGAAGAAATTAAAATACGACCATAGGCTAGTGGTCTAGTATGATATAAGCATGAAAGTTTTGCTGCGCTTTATAAATAGTCTACTCACCATTGCCATTATTGTGACGGCCACGGCCTTTACCTTATCTCAAGTTTTTACTTACGACCGGATTTCCAAAGCAGCTGATAGCAGTGGCGCCTACCAAGCCCTGGCCAAAGCGTTGCCCGCTCAAATCGCATCGGATAGTGCCGCTGGCAACCCAGCCGTACAGCAGCAATTAAATGCTGCCATCACGCAAGTGGCCACGCCGGATTATATTAAAGCCAAATTCGATAATTTTTTTCAACAATTCGACGTTTTACTAAGGGGCCAAGGCGCAACAGCCGTTATCGATTTTGGTGATCTGCGGGCCAGTCTAAGACAAAAGGGTGTCGACTTGCCGGCTGATCAAATGCAACCACTTGTGGTGCAGCAGGCTCAGGTGGCCGGATTATCCAAGGGATTAATCATCTCGCGCCAAGTTGGCCTAGGGGCTTTAATTGGCACGGTTGTTCTACTCGTGATTAGTCTGTTGATTAGCTATTTAGTCGGTACTTACCGCAGCCTAGGCTTGTCGCTGGGAGTGGCTGGGTTTATATATGGCCTAATTATCCTGCTGATCAACGCCATCTTGGGTTCAACTGCCAATAATTTGAAACTGCAAGGGCCGGTAAATGTTTTAACGCCGTCTTTACAGAAGTTTTTGACTGAGCTGAGCAACCAATTGCGAGCCCAGTTTGTTATTTTGGCCCTGGTGCTGGTTGTAATCGGCGCCCTACTACTGATTTTTAGCGGACTGCTACCTAAAAAACCGACCAAGACCAAGACGCTTAAAAAGCCAGCCGAGAGTTTCTAGCCTCCAACGTATAATGAAACGATGGAATTCGAACTCGGCCGTATTAGCCTAATTGATATACCAGCTCTGCGCGAATTGTTTGTCAAAGCCGCTGACGAGAGTTTTGGGTATTTTCCAGAGCGCTATCGTGACGAAATGGTTAGGCAAAACAGCCTCAGCAAGCTGGCCGCTGCCTGGGTAAAGCCGGAACGTATTCTGCTGGGCTGTAAACTAGGTGATCAATTGGCGGGCTTCGCTATCGGCGGTTTGCCGGAGACAGCCGTCGGCTACATTTACTGGCTGTATGTTGATTCACCGGCGCGGGGTAGTAATCTTGGTTTAAAACTTCTGGCGAGAATGATGCGCGAACTACGACTCAGAGGTGCCGAGCGGATAGAGCTAATCACTCACGATATAGCTAGATACTACATTAGACAGGGTTTTGAACCAGCTGGCCAGCTGAACTTAGAAGGCATAATGATGCAGCGCTTAAGTTTTAAAGTCCGTTAGGCCTTCAGTAAAATCTCAGAAGAGCTCGCTAGACTGGGTCGCATGGAGGCAAAGCGCAACTTAAGTATCGACCTTCTGAGAGGCTACCTGTTAGTAGTTATCATTGTTGATCACTTGGGTCGCTTCCCCGGTGGCTTTGATATTGTGACCGGTCAAGGACGACTATGGGTTTCAGCTGCCGAAGGCTTTTTTATAGTTTGTGGTTTATTGGTGGGTATCATCCGGCGTTCAGCCGTCCAGCAAGGACAGCTAGGTTTGGTTTGGCGCAAATTGTGGCGCCGAGCTGGTGAACTTTATCTGTGGTCGGCTGGACTAACATTTGGCTTTACTTCGATCGGTCAAAGTCTGGCCACGGCGCCTGGCTTAAAGGCCGGGCTATCACTCGATAACTGGCCGACTATTATCTGGCAAACTTTGACTCTGCGTTATACGTACGGCTGGGCCGATTTTTTGCCGCACTACGTTGTTTTTATGCTAGCCGCGCCTTTCATGCTTTATCTTCTGTATAAAGGGCGAACTTGGTGGCTGATTTGTTTGTCGGTGCTGCTATGGATTTTCAGAGGCCAAAGCTTCGAAATGGCCTGGCAAATTCTGTTTGTCGTGGGGCTGGTTGTTGGTTATCATTTGCCAGCTTTGTCAGAGTGGACTCACCGCCAGTCTTTCAAAAGCAAACAGTTGGTTCGGCGGTTACTATATCGGTTTGCTCTGGCAACATTATTAATTAATGTCAGCTTAGAGTTTGGTCCGTTCAAAACTACCTGGTTACACGAGCGTTACTTGTGGATCGGCCAGTACTTTGATAAGTGGAGTTTGGCGCCGGGTCGGCTAGTACTGTCGCTGGTTTGGTTTGGGGCGCTGTATTTGTTTATTCGCCAACACGAAGCGACGCTCGACCGCTGGCTTGGGCAGGTACTGGTGCCTTTAGGACGCAACTCACTGCTGGTATACGCCGTTCACAGTGGGCTGGCTTTTACCCAGCCGTTGGTTTGGCCCAGGCAGCTTAATCCGGTGGCAAATTTTGCAATTGATTTGATGGTAATTCTAGCGGTCTGGACGAGCGCCAAGTGGCGTGATAACGCCAGACAGGCCAGCCGAGAAGTCGCTGTAGGTGGCCTCAGCGTATTCTCAGCTAAACTAAGTTAAGATGTGGGCATGAGAATTTTGGTCGTCGAAGATGAACACAAGATTGCCAATGCCATAAAGCGAGGACTCGAGCAGGAATCGTTCGCGGTCGATGTGGCTTATGATGCCGATGAAGGCGTTAGCTTGGCAACAACCGAAGACTACGACGCGGTCATTTTAGACCGAATGCTACCAGGGCTAATCGAAGGCGTCGACATTGTTAAAGAAATGCGTCGCAGTCAGATCCAAACGCCAGTGTTGCTGCTTACTGCCAAGGATCAAACCAAGGACAAGGTGGAGGGCCTGAATGCTGGGGCAGACGACTATCTGGTTAAGCCGTTTGCTTTCGAAGAATTACTGGCAAGAGTGAGGGCGCTTTTGCGTCGGCCGCAGGATAGCATTGGCACAGTGCTGCGCTGCGATGATTTGACGCTTGATCCGGTTAAGTTCGAAGTTAAACGGGCGGGCAAGACAGTTTCTTTATCAATCAAAGAGTTTTCGTTGTTGGAGTACATGTTACGTAACCAAAATCAGACATTGACCAAAAACAATATTATTCATCATGTCTGGGATTACGATGCCGATATTTTGCCGAACACCGTTGAGGTCTACATTGGTTACCTACGTAATAAGCTCGACAAGCCTTTTAGCGGACCGAATCTGATACACACTAGTCGTGGTTTCGGCTATAAACTAGGTATAAACGATGTTTAAATCAGCCACCTTTCGTCTAACTGCCTGGTATTTGGCAATCATCATGGCTATCAGCCTGTTTTTTAGTTTTACGGTCTATAATGGTGCTTCCCGTAGCCTGGAAGAAGGATTGAGGCGGCAAGTGCGAGTATTTCAGATACCTCGCCTGCAGCTGGATACTGGCATTCCCGGCCTGGAGCAAATTTATAACGATCAACTGAATGAAGGTCGCCGCCGGATACTGCTGGATCTGGTGCGTACGAATTTGCTAATCATAGTACTGGGAGGGTTAGGCAGCTACTGGTTAGCTAGGCGAACTTTGGAGCCGATTGAAGAAGCGCTCGAGGCCCAGAGTCGTTTTACTGCCGATGCGTCACACGAGCTTCGTACGCCGCTGACTGCCATGCAGACTGAGATCGAAGTGGCCCTGCGCGACGGTAAACTCAAGATGCCTGAGGCCAAACAATTGCTCCACAGCAACTTGGAAGAGATCGCCAAATTGCGAGCCTTGTCGGAAGGCTTGCTAGCACTTTCGCGACATCAAAACGGCGAGGCAGTGCCTTTCGAAGAGGTTTCGCTTGGCGCAGTCATTGAAGAAGCCCGGTTACGGTTAGAGCCAATCATTCAATCGACTGGCGGTAAACTGAATATAGGAGGCGATGATCAGGTTGTAGTGGGAGAGCGCGATAGCCTAGTGAGTTTGTTGGTTATTTTGATCGATAATGCCATTAAATACAGTAAAACTAGTCCCGATATAACTATCAGCCTAGAACGGCAGGTGCGTAGCGTGCTGGTCAAGGTAGCTGACAAAGGCATTGGCATTAAAGCTTCGGACCTACCTTATATCTTCAATCGTTTCTATCGTGCTGATAGCTCAAGGTCGAAGTCGACAGATGGCTATGGACTTGGTTTGTCGATCGCCAAGCAAATTGTAGACATGCATAGTGGGCATATCGAAGCCACTAGCGTAATTGCCAAAGGCACAACGTTGATCGTAAAGTTACCTTTTAAGCAGCCAAAAAAGTCACCCCTAGTCTAGTAAGCATTTTCTCAGATTGACCAGTTATATTATGGCTGTCCTAAACTAAGGAGATAAATTGAAGTTTAAAAAACCTCTCATCGTCGCTGGAGCCACCAGTATTCTAGGTCTAGCTGCAGTTGTCGGTGTTGCCTCAGCCCAGACTAGTCCGACCGGGACGACATTGGTTGACAAGATCGCTAATGCGTTCCATTTAAATAAAGCTGATGTTCAGAAAGTGTTCGATCAAAACAAGGCCGACCATCAGGCCAGTCGCGAACAAAGTTATGAAGATCGGCTGAACCAGGCTGTCACAGACCGCAAGCTGACGGCCGAGCAAAAGGACAAGATACTAGCAAAACACAACGAATTGCTCTCGCAGTTGCAGTCCGAAAAGCAGAGCATGAAAGACCAGCGTCAGGACATGCAAAACAAGACTCAGACGGAGCGCCAACAGTTGCGCACCCAGCGACAAGCCCAGATGCAGAAGCTGCGTGATGATATCTCAGCTTGGGAGAAGGCCAATAATGTGCCAAGCGGCTACTTGGGTGTAGGTGGAGGGGGCTTTGGCCACGGACCAGGTGATCCAGGCTTTGACGGCCCTCGTTAATAAAAAAAACCGGCCAAAAACGCCGGTTTTTTTGGTGCGAAATGCTTTAAGCTGATTCTCAGTTAACCCAAATAAAGTAAGAGCATAACTGTAAAGGAAACTATGAATGTTGTAACTAGGGGTATTAGAAACGCCTTCCGTAATTCGGTACGAACGTTTTCTATCATTGTTATCCTAGGTCTGAGTATTGGCCTGGCACTTACTATGCTAGTAGCCCGACAAGCAGTCGAGGCCAAGATAGCCTCGGTGAAAAGCTCGATCGGCAATACCATCACCGTTTCGCCGGCCGGCGCGCGTGGCTTTAACGGTGGCGGCGAACCGCTGACAGAAGATCAGATGGCCAAGGTAAGAAATACGCCTCATGTGACAAGCGTGACCGAGAGCCTGCAAGATCGCTTTGATTCAACCAACAGCAACCTGGTGTCGGCCATCGAAGCTGGCAGTTTAGGTCGGCGTAATAACGGCGGTGGCGCGGTTGAAAATCCTAACCGTCCGAGTGGCAATTTTACGCCGCCAGTCTTCGTGACCGGGGTTAACTCGCTGACGGGCGCGGCATTATTGGGTGGTGGCGACATCAAGCTGACTAGTGGTCAGCAGTTTGATCCTACCAAGGATGCCAATGTTGCCTTGATGGGCCAAACCTTGGCTACCAAAAACAACTTGAGCATTGGTTCGACGTTTCAGGCTTATGGCAAAAAGGTCACGGTTGATGGCATCTTTGACTCTGGTAATACCTTTTCTAACAACGCGGTAGTTATGCCGTTGGTAACTTTGCAAAAACTATCTAGTCAAGCTGGCCAGGTAAGCCAGGCGGTGGTGACGGTTGACTCTATCACCAATGTCGACGCTACTACCAAGGCCATTCAGAGTAGCCTGGGGACTGACGTAGCTGATGTCACTAGTCAGCAAGATGCTTCAAGTCAGGCTTTGACACCGCTGGAAAACATTAAGAACATTTCGCTCTATAGCTTGATTGGCGCAGTCGGGGCCGGAGCGGTCATTATTCTACTAACTATGTTAATGATCGTTCGTGAGCGCCGACGTGAGATTGGTGTTCTGAAGGCGATTGGTGCCTCCAACCTGAAAGTAATGTTTCAGTTTATGAGCGAGGCGGTTACTTTCACGCTGATTTCGGCGGTTGTTGGTTTGGGTATTGGGGTTGCAGCCAGCAACCCTGTTACCAAGTTACTAGTTTCGTCTAGTGCCAATTCTGCCCAGATGGGCGGGGGAGGGATGGGCCGCGGCTTTGGTCGTGGCTTTGCGCGCGTGGCTGGTGTCGGCGGGCAGAGCTTGCGCAACGTACAGGCAGTCGTCGGCTGGAGCATTTTGCTCTACGGCCTAGGCGCGGCGTTGCTGATAGCACTGGTTGGTAGTGCCTTGCCTGCACTATTGATTGCCAAGATCCGTCCGGCAGAAGTAATGAGGGCCGAATAATGTTAAAAGTTATAAATCTGACCAAGCAATTTAAGTCTGGTGACGGCAAGGTAGTGGCCGTTAATAATGTTAGTCTCGAGGTAGCTGACGGCCGGTTTGCGTCTATCATTGGCAAAAGTGGTAGTGGTAAAAGCACCCTGTTGTCGCTGCTCGGTGCGTTGGACAAGCCAAGCCAAGGCACCATTGAAGTAGGCGGCCAAGACATTACCAAGCTGGGCGATCATGCGTTGATCAAATACCGATGTCGCCACATTGGTTTTGTTTTTCAGGGCTATAACCTGGTACCTAACTTAACCGCTCGGGAGAACGTTATGCTGCCGATGGAATTTGGTGGTATCAGGAAGAAAGACCGTAAGCAGCGCGCCGAAAAACTGCTTGAGCAGGTTGGTTTGTCTATCGACAAACAAAACCGCAAACCGGGCCGATTGTCGGGGGGCGAGCAGCAACGTGTCGCCATCGCTCGGGCCCTGGCCAATAAACCCAAGCTGATCTTGGCCGATGAGCCGACCGGGAACTTGGATTCTCAGACTGGCAAGATGATCTTTGACCTGCTACATGATTTGGCCCGCTCAGAAAAGACCACCATCATCACAGTCACTCACGACCTCTCGATTGCTGGCCGGACTGACACTACCTTCAAACTGCAAGACGGCAAGCTGGTCAGGGCTTAGAATGCGCAAGTTGCTACTTGCCATAGCAGCAGTTGCCTTGCTCGCCGTTGTTTTGGTGTTCTACTTCGGGCACTAGACTTGCACCAACGTCGTCCAGGGTGCAAATTAATGTCATGGCAAAACAATTATTTTACCGCCAAGGAACCGCTGAAGCCTTTTACTATGTCGATAATCAAGGCAACCATGTGAGTGACGTCGATGCTTTGAACCAGATTAAAGGCCTGGTAATCCCGCCGGCCTGGGTACGGGTCGAGATAAATTTGTCACCGCGGGCTAAGGTTCGAGCGACCGGCATTGATGACGCTGGCCGTAAACAGTATATTTACGATCCAAAGTTTCGCGAAAAACAAGAACGCGCCAAGTTTGATCGCATTTTAGCCTTTGCTAATGCCTTGCCCATGATGCGGCGGGTGACAGGGGAGCATTTAAAGCAGCCTGAGCTGAATCGTCAAAAAGTATTGGCTTGCATGGTTAGACTGATTGATTTAGCCTATTTTCGTGTAGGCAGCGAGCGTTATGCTGAGGAAAACCACACATACGGCATTGCCACTATGCGCAGTCGGCATTTAACGATTGACGGTGACAAAATGATTTTTCACTACATTGGTAAGCGTGACAAAGAGCATGTCCAAGAAGTCGAAGACTCGCAGCTAGCCAAAATAGTGCGTGAACTAGATCATTTGCCAGGTTATGAAATCTTTAAATACTATGACGAGACCGGCCAATTGATTGATGTTAAGAGTCAGGATCTGAATGACTATATAAAAGAAGTCATGGGTTATGATTTCTCGGCCAAGGACTTTCGGACTTGGGCAGGCACTTTAATTGCCGCCGTGGCACTGGCGGAAGTAGATAAGGCTAAATCGCAAACGGCCGCTAAACGTAACGTAGCGGCTGCCGTTCGACACGTCTCGGAACATCTAGGCAATACACCGGCCATCGCCCGGGCATCGTATATTGACCCACGGATAATCGATTTTTACTTGAGCGGCCAGACCATTAGATCCTACTTGAAGCAGGTCGACAAATATCTGTTGAGCCCCGAGTCCGATCATTTTAGTCAGGCCGAGGTGGCCGTCCTTAAATTGCTCAAAAGGCAGTTGCGTCATAAGGTGGGGCAAGATTGATCGGTTTGTTAAACTGATGTTAGCTATGAGCGAGTAAGCACTTAAACTAAGTTAGTAAATGGAGTAAGTATGAAAAAAATCATCATTGGGGTAGTGGTCGTGGCGGTTTTAGCAGTCGGTGCATTTGCTATAAAAAACAGCATTTCCAAGAAAACCTCAGATACAAGCAGCCAGACAACACCCCCCGCGGCTAGCGACCAATCGAGCAGTACTAACCAAGGCGGCATGGTAGTCACTTACGACGGCAACAGCTTTTCGCCGACTAGCCTCACAATCAAAGTCGGCGATACCGTGACCTTCCGCAACAACTCCTCAGCACCAATGTGGGTAGCTTCTAACCCGCACCCATCCCACACCGACTACAAGGGTTTCGATGCCTTGCGTTCGTTCGCTAAAGGCGAGGACTACACCTTTACGTTTACTAAAGTTGGTACCTGGGGCTTCCATAACCATCTAAGTCCTGACGCTACGGGCACCATTGTTGTCCAATAGCATCCGTTAACCCAAAGAGCTGGCTACGGCCGGCTTTTTTGGTTCGCGCTTAAGCTTGCTTAGTACTAGGGCTAGTTACAAAATGGCTAAAGGCTTTGGCTTGTACAGGTTTGACATAGAGGAGGTGAGATGGAAAACACTGATCCAAGGCTGTTGGCGTTGCTCTGGCTGCTCATAAGAATCAACGCCCAAAAAGACCGCCGCATCGCCGAGCTGGAACAAACCAGCGGAGACTACGAGGAGATGGCTTACCAAGATGCGCTGACTGGCCTGCCCAACAAGCGAGCTTGGCAGCTAGAGATCGAGACCTTGGCTGTTGAAGCAAAGTCCGGTGAAGTCGGCTCACTCTGCCTAGTGATGATTGACTTTGACGACTTCAGGCTGCTAAACGACATCTACGGACATCCGCTGGCAGACGAACTGCTCAAGTCGTTCGCGGCCAGACTGCGTAACTCGGTGAAAAAAGCTGACAAGATCTTTCGGTGGGGTGGTGACGAGTTCATGTTCATGGCTCGTGACGTCCATAACCTGCAAGAGGTTCTCAAGATCGCCCAGCGCCTCTCCGACTCGTTGGTACGGGGTGGCAACTATCGGATCGCCAACCCTGCTACCGACTTTCGACTCCACTTGGCCATCGGTGTCAGCTGGACGGAAGTTAGTGACGGAGCGCTTGATATTGAGCAGCTGGTGGTTCAGGCCGACCTGGCCATGCGGATGGCCAAGAAGCAAGAAGGCAGCCACATCGAGCATTACCGTGATAGCCTCCAGGTTGAGTATGAAGCCGTTACCAAGCGGCACGCCAAGCTGGAGCAGTTGGTGCGGGAAAAGCTGTATGAGACCATCTACGTGCCAATTGTCGAAGCCGGCTCACGTCGCCTAAAGGGTTTCGAAGTCTCGGTGCGTGATCCAAAATCAAAGAACTGGGAAGCAGACATACGCGTCATCGAGCGCCTTGGTGACGAGCAGGCACTCTACCTAGATTCTCTGACTAATGGTGCCATCAACCTGGCCCTGTGGAACAAGGAACTGAATGGTTCCAAGCTGACGTTGTCGGTCAATGCTTCCGCCAGGCAGCTTGAAGCCCCGAGCTTTTTTAGCCGGACGTTATCTATACTGATCAAAACTGGCTTTGCGCCCGAAGACTTGATCATCGAGCTCACGGAGCGTCATGCTTTTGTAAACCCAGAACAAGCTCTTCGGACCATGGACCAGCTATGTCGTCTGGGGGTCCACATTGTGCTCGACGACTTCACCATGGGCTATAACCAGCCTGGCCGCTTCGGTCAGCTGATTTCGGTCATTGAAGGACTGAAGGTCGACAAGTCGTGTCTGCGCCAAGAGGGGTCCAGCAAGGTACCGGACGAGCTCGCCACGGCACTCGAGCCGGCCAAGATCGCCGGTATCCCTATCACGGCCGAAGGAGTTGAGACCGAGCTGCAGGCCAGCCAGTACGAAAGCCTTGGCTTTACACACCTTCAGGGCTGGCTGTTTTGTGCACCATTTGACGGACCACTGACGTCTCACCAAGCCCGCCGTATCGACGCCTGGCCGAAGTGACCTGGGATTCGTGCGAATCCCAG
>DATIHE010000030.1:0-9761 GCA_035481015.1 Candidatus Nanoarchaeia archaeon | reverse complement strand
AATTTCAGTGACAAGATTAGCTATGAGTTCGAGGTCCTAACTGAGGCTGGTGAAGATACGATTTATTACTGCGAGTCCTGTGATTTCTGCGTCAACGCCGAGATCGCTAAGGAGAAAAAGGGCGATAAGTGTCCTAAATGTGGTAAGAGCGAACTCAAGGAAGCAATTGCGGCTGAAGTCGGCAACGTCTTTGATCTAGGCCAAAAGTACGGCAAAGCCTTTGATTTGGGCTACGTCGATGAAAATGACAAGAAGCAGTATCCGGTGGTCGGTTGCTACGGTTTCGGTATTAGCCGCACCATGGGAGTAATCGCCGAGAAGCATAACGACGAACGAGGGCTGGTATGGCCCGAAAGCGTCGCGCCAGCCGATATTCATCTGGTTGTGTTGGGCGAGGATTCAGACGTACGTAAGGCAGCAGATAAGCTGTATGATGAGCTAACCAAAGCTGGCAAAGATGTCATCTATGACGATCGCGACGTAAGCGCTGGCCAGAAGTTTGCCGACGCCGACTTAATGGGTGTACCGCTACGGTTAACCATTAGCCCCAAGACGCTGGCCGAAGACTCGATTGAGGTGAAGAGGCGCAACCGAGACGAATCTAGGTTGGTTAAATTAGATCAGACTGCTAGTTTACAAGCATAGTTTACAAAATGAAGACCCCGGCAGCCGAGGAGTGGCAAGTGCCACTGAGGTCTTCGGTGTGTCGGGGTCGGTTTCCAGTTAGCGCCGGGGGATCTTGTCGAACAAGACGAGGTAGTGGCAGTAGCTGTCGGTGTAGGCCATGTTGAGTACTTCGAGTCGAGCGCGGATCTTGGTCGGCGTTGTTGCGAGCTGTCGCCAGTTGAGGCCGGCGTCGACCATGGCTTGAAGCAGATCGATCATGGCGCTACGGGCCTTGCCCAGGTTCATGGTGCCCAAGGCCTCGATATCGATGTCCATAGTGATCGCCATGAACTCTTGGGCCTTGGCTTTAGCCAAACGCTGTTGAGTGTTCAAGGTTAGCTCTTTCTGTCGAAGGGGGACAAGAACTGAGTTAGTATACCATAAGTATAATGCTACGTCAATATCAGACAGTTGAATATTCAATTAAAACTCACAGACCTAAAAGTCTAACGGACAAGAAATAGATAGTTGAATAAAAAACTTATGCTTATTTTTAGGCAATTTAAGCATAGGCTTTTTGAATACATTCCTGATGCAAAGCCAACCTTGTTACGCTTATCCACTCCTGTTAGAATGACTACATGATTAACCGCATTCTCGGGGCTTTTTCGCATGACGTCGGCATAGACTTAGGCACAGCCAACACGTTGGTGTACGTGCGCGGCAAGGGAATTGTGATTAACGAGCCGTCGGTGGTGGCGATTAACACCAAAACTAACCAGGTGCTGGCCATTGGCGACGAAGCCAAGAAGATGGTCGGTCGCACGCCAGCCTCGATTGTGGCTACCAGGCCGTTGGTCGATGGTGTCGTATCTGATTTTGAGGTCACCGAGCAGATGCTGAAGTACTTTATCGAGAAGGTCCACAAAGAGAGCTTTACGATCTTTCCCCGGCCGAGGGTGGTTATCGGTATTCCATCGGGTGTGACCGAGGTAGAGAAGCGGGCCGTCGAGGACGCCGCGACTAATGCCGGCGCCAGACAAACCTTCTTGATCGAGGAGCCTATGGCAGCGGCAATTGGCTCCAGGTTGCCCATCCAAGACGCGGCTGGCAGCATGATCGTTGACATCGGCGGCGGCACGACTGAAGTAGCTATCATTAGTCTGGGTGGAATTGTGGCCTCCCGAAGTCTTAGAATAGCCGGTGACGAGCTAAGTGAAGACATTATTCAGTACGCCAGGGATGAATTTAACCTGCAAATTGGCGAACGCACCGCCGAGAATATTAAGGTCAACATTGGCTCGGCCTATCCGCTATCCAAGCCAGCCGTCGCCCCGATGCGCGGCCGCGACCTGGTGACGGGCTTGCCCAAAGAGATCATGGTGACAGATGACCAAATCAGGCTAGCCTTATCTAAGAGCATTCGGTCGATCGTCGACGCCATTAAGCTGACTATCGAAGAGACGCCTCCCGAGCTGGTGGCCGACATTATGGATCGCGGTGTGATTTTGGCTGGCGGCGGTGCGCTGCTCAAAGGGCTGGATCTGTTGGTGCATCGCGAAACCAAGATGCCGGTAGTGGTTTCGGACGATCCCTTGACGGCGGTAGCTCGTGGCACGGGCTTGGTGCTTGAGGATATCGACAGTCTAAAGGATATTCTGGTAACCACTCAATTTGGGAAAATACCGCGCTAATGCGTAGAAAGCCCGGCAATCGCATACTAGTCTTAGTAGCCATTGGTCTGGTGCTGGTGGTCATGAATACCAGAGGTTGGCTGTCTCCGGTCAAACGGTTGGTAAGTGCGGTTTTTCGGCCAGCGGCTAGCTTGTTTGGCGGTGCTGGCAGTAGTACTGGCAACTTTTTTAGTCTAGTAGGTGATGTTAGAAACCTGTCAGCCGAAAATCGCAGGCTGGCCTCAGAGAATGCTGATTTAAGGCAAAAATTAGCTGAGGATGCTGAGCTAAGGCAACAAAATGACGCCCTGCGCCGCCAGCTTAGCTTCGGCGAGGCAGAATCAAAGCAATTATTACCGGCCGAAGTGGTGTCGTACCAGCCCGATGACTTTAGACAATTTTTAACCGTGAACCGGGGCAGTCGGGATGGCATAAAAGAGGGTATGGCTGTGACCGCTGAAGGCCGTCAGCTTGTTGGCAAAGTGAGTGAAGTAAGTGACCACGAGGCCAAGATCTTTCTATTAACTGACCCTACTTTCCGGGTTGGCGCACTCGACCAGGAAAGTCGCGCCACCGGCACTATCAGGGGTCA
The DNA here is from genome assembly GCA_035481015.1 of Candidatus Nanoarchaeia archaeon. Lineage (GTDB taxonomy): Bacteria > Patescibacteriota > Saccharimonadia > UBA4664 > DATIHE01 > DATIHE01. The sequence continues at coordinate 6,890 of DATIHE010000030.1, read as the reverse complement.
AATCGGCTCTGGGCTGACAATGGAAAAGATCGCCCAAACCGATGTTATCAAACCAGGCGACACGGTGATAACTAGCGGACTAGGGGGTGAGCTGCCAAAAGGGCTGGTAATCGGTCGAGTCGAGTCAGTTGATCAAAAAGATAACGCCGTTTTTCAGTCGGCCCAAATTGTCTCGGAACTTAAGATCTCGAAACTGGAATTAGTCTTTGTGGTGCTCGGGTCATGAGTAACCTGAAATTGCTTTTAATTACGCTTGTGGCTGCCTGGCTGCAGCTGTATTTTTTGGGCAACATGCGACCACTGGGTGTGCTGCCAAACTTGCTAATAATCGTTATTATCTATGCCGGCCTACTGCGTGAGGCCACCGAGACTTTGGCAATTGCTCTCGGGGGTGGGTTGATATTAGACCTGGCAAGTGGTGCCGATTTTGGCTTGCGGATGGCCTTTTACGCCGTGCTAGCCCTTGTAGTCATGGTTTTGCGACAAATGGGGGCTGATTTTGAAAACCTAGGGCTGGTCTTGGCGACAACGGCTGTTGGCGCCTTTTTGTATAATTTGGCTGTAATAACGGGGTTGGCTTTGCAGCACGGTAGCGTCCCGCTGTCTTTGGCAGCTGGCCGCATTGGCCGCGAGTTGTTGCTTGATTTGGTGCTAGTGGTGTTGTTGCGGCCCCTATTGATCAAAATACTGCAGATGCCAGCCACGGCGCCAAAGGTGATGGGGGGCTAGAGTGTCAAAGAGCAAGGGTATATTTGGCTACCCGTCAGAAGACATGCCGCTGGCTGGACGCTTACATTTAAAACGTCGACTGGCCCGTCATGAACAATGGGCCGAAGGCGTTATGAGCGGTGATGCCAGCGCTGGACAGATTGAAACTGAAACTAATAAGAAGCCGCTTATAGTCCTGGGCATTACAACGTTGATGGTGATGGGCTTACTTTCTTTGCGCTTATTCAGCCTGCAGGTAATTAGTGGCCAGCACAATCTAGCCTTGGCCGAGGGTAACCGCATTAGACAAAAGATCACTCGCGCGCCGCGAGGGGTTATTTATGATCGTAACAAGAATGTACTGGCGCAAAACCAAGCTAGCTTTGATCTGACCGTGATTCCGTCGCTGCTGCCAGCCAGGCCCGAGGATCGTCAGGCGTTGTACGCCCGAGTAGCCAATATGGCTGGCTTAAATCCGGCCGAGGTGGCCACAAAGACTGAAGCCAAGGGCTTGAACGGTACACAGCCGGTATTAGTGGCCAGTGGGGTTGAACGCGACAAGGCCTTACTTATAGATCAGAGCTCACAAGATTTAACCGGCTTTAGCCTGGACGTTAATCCTATCCGTGACTACAAAGATGGCGGCTTGTTGGCGCATGTTATGGGCTACACAGCGCGCATTAACGAGGCCGAGTTGGCTGGCAACCAAGCAAATTACCAGCCAACCGACCTGATCGGCAAACTAGGCATCGAAAAGTCGTACGAGGACGTGTTACGTGGCACAAGCGGCTCGGAGCAGACTGAGGTCGACGCCTCTGGGCGGCCAATTAAGTTACTAGCTAGCAAACCAGCTGTTGCTGGGTCCAACCTGGGGCTAACCATTGACCGTGATTTAGAGGCCAAGTTGGCAGAGCAGATTCAGGCGCAATTAGATAAATCTGGAGCCAAAAAAGCCTCGGGCATTGCCCTGGATCCGCGCAACGGCGAGGTTTTGGCGGCAGTTAGCCTGCCTAGCTACGACAATAACTTGTTTAGTCGCGGCATTTCGCAAGCCGATTACGATAAACTGGCTAACGACCCTGGGCAGCCGTTGTTTAACAAGGCAATTGATGGCTCGTATCCATCCGGCTCGACGATCAAGCCGTTTGTGGCTTCGGCAGCGCTTGACGAGCATGTGGTGACGCCGCAAACGATAATTGAAGACAAAGGCAAGTTGGAGGTTGTAAACCAATACAACTCGGCCATTACCTATGTGTTTAACGGCTGGGAGCACACCGGCTTGGGCGAGATGAACATTTACCGGGCAATTGCTATGAGTTCAGACATTTACTTTTACACTGTCGGCGGCGGCTTTGGTAACATTCGCGGCCTGGGCATTGACCGGCTGGCTAGTTGGTATCAAAAATTTGGCTTGGGCCACCGCACCGGCATCGACTTGCCAGACGAATCGGCCGGGCGCGTGCCGACACCAGAATGGAAGCAAAAAACCGTTGGCGAGCCCTGGTACCAGGGTGACACCTATAACGTCTCAGTTGGTCAGGGTGACATATTGGTTTCGCCATTGCAGTTGGCTACCTCGCTAGCAGCGATTGCGAATGGTGGCACGCTGTTTAAACCACACCTGGTGAGGCAAGTAATGGATGAGCATGGTCAGGTAGCTCAGACCATTCAGCCTGAAATCGTGCGTAAAAATGTGGCCACGCCGCAAACATTGGCCATAGTACGTGACGCCATGCGCCAAACCGTCCAGAGCGGCACTGCCTGCTGTTTCTTTGACAAGCAGGTACCTGTGCCGGTCGCAGGCAAAACGGGCACGGCCGAAACCGACCCGGGATCGAACCGCAAGCCTCATTCGTGGTTCGAGGCGTACGCGCCGGCCGATAACCCGCGAATAGTTATGGTAGTGCTAATTGAGAACAGCGGTGAAGGCGCCGAATTTGCCGTGCCAGCCGTCCGCGAAACGCTGGCTTGGTACTTCAACAGCGGTCATTAACGCTTAAGCTTGCTCTGTAAGTGTCATGGTGCCAAGCTGGTTTCGTCGGCTCAGACCAAGGGAGTTTAAAATGGACGTTGTCCTGTGGCATGTGGGGCTGCACTCCGACTCAGGCAACTACGACCATCAGCCTGGGTTGCGGCTGACCGTTCAGCTGCAATGTCGGGTTTGTGGTGAAAGGCACCAGGCGTCGTACGCACACACGTTGACGCCGCTGGAGGTCAAAAACGGCGAAGCGGACTACAGGTATGGGCAGACGCCCAGCTGGTTCAGGTTCGCGGTGGAAGGGCGGCTGGCACTCCGGCGAGAATGTACGGAGTGCGGCACGGCGTCGGTGATACCGGTTCGGCAGCGCCAGCCCTTGATCGATGAGGCCGACAAGGCCGTCATAATCCGCTGGTTGCGCGGCGCGGTTGAGCGGATGGGCTTCACGGTAGTTCGAATCCCGGACTCCAAGAGCCGCTATGCACATGACGAGTATCGCGTCCCCAGTTGCCCGCCGATCGAGCTGGGTTGGTCGGGATTTGTCCTACCAGTGTCCTAGCGCAACCCGGTCCGGAGAAGGCCTCTGGACCGGGTTGCAACAGATAAGAAATTATATTTTAAATTGACAATAGTAACTATTGACACTTGCCGGGAGTCACGCGAAAATGATTGCGTACCGGCGAATTGTTGCCGGTTCTAACAATTTAGTAAGTTATAAAAAACCAGTCTCGGCTAACCAGCCGGGGTATTATTTTAACCCTCCAAAGTGCTTAAGCAAGGAGTACTCACATGAATGCGTCACCTAAAAAAGAATTTTTTTTAACACCCGAAGGTATCGACAAGCTCAAAGAGGAATTGGAGGAGTTGACCGGTAACAAACGCGCCGAGATCGCCCAAAAGCTAAAAGAAGCCAAGGAATACGGCGATTTATCTGAGAACATCCAATACGACGACGCCAAAGACCAGCAGGCCTTTATCGAAGGGCGAATTTCGGAGATCGAGAACATTCTGCGACATGCCAGCTTGATCGAGGCACCAATCAACAACAAGACTATTAGCTTGGGTTCGACTGTACATTTGGAGCTAGAAGACGGCGTGCAGAAATACCAGATTGTCGGCAGCACCGAGGCCAACCCAGATGAGGGCAAGATTAGTAACGAAAGTCCGATCGGCAAGGCTCTTTTGGGCAAGAAACCGGGTGAAGAAGTTGAAGTTACAGTGCCATCTGGCACCATGGTTTACCGGATCAAAAAGGTCGAATAAACAAATCAGAATCTAACCTGAAGCCGGCCGCTTGGTCGGCTTCTTTGGTACAATAAGCTTCAATGAAAGAAGAGCAGACAAGCAAATATTGGCTCGATCTGACGGCTGCTGACATTATTAAAAAGCATCCCAAAGGTGAAATTATAGTTGCCAGCGGCATCTCGCCGTCGGCGTCTTATCATGTCGGCCATTTTCGCGAAGTGCTGACTGCCGACGCGCTGGCCTGGGCTATTCGCAAGGCTGGCCGTGAAGCCAAGCATCTGCATTTTTCGGACAATTTCGATCCGTTGCGTCGGCGTTATGAATTTTTGCCGGAAGAGTTTGAAAAATATGTCGGCTGGCCGATTTGTTTGATTCCAGATCCATTCGGCGACTGTCATTCCAACTATGCCAAGCATTATTACGCCGAGTTTGAAGAGTCTGCCAGCCGGATGGGTGTCGAAATGTATCCTATTTTTAGTTACGAAGACCAGTATCAGGTAGGCAAAATGACTCCCTATATTGAGAAGACGTTAGAGCATATCGATGAGATTCGAGAAGTGTTTGAGCGGGTATCTGGCCGAAAGCTAGATGCCGACTGGACGCCGGTCCAGGTAATTAATCCCGTTACCAACAACTTTTTTAACGCAAGTCTTAAGACTTGGGACAAGGCCAAACAGACGATTGAAGGTGTAGATTATACATCTGGTAATGCCAAACTCAACTGGCGACTCGACTGGCCGTCCCGTTGGCATCTGTGGAGCGTTGATGTCGAGCCGTTTGGTCGCGAGTTAGCCACCAAAGGCAGTAGCTACGATACCGGTAAGGAATTTGTGAAACTGTTTGGCGGTGAGGCGCCGTATCCAGTGCCATACGACACCATTAATCTAGTGGGCGAGACTAAGAAGATGAGCAGCTCGTTGGGGAATTTAGTAACACCGGACGAAGCTTTAAGCGTCATGCCGGCCGAGGTGCTGCGCTACTTCGTGGTGCGCAGCAAGCCCGATCGCACTCTGGTCTTTGACTCGGGTTTGGGTCTTTATAATTTGATCGAAGAATACAGCAAGATCGAGTCAGCTTTGGAGCGGGGTGAGGATCACGAGTTTAAAGAAGCTTATGAACTAGCCAGAACCGGGTCAAAAGATCGGGTAATATCGAGCGTGCCATTTAGTCACTTGGTGGCAGTCTATCAGGCTGCTCAGGGAGAATTTGGTGAGATGGTGGCTATTTTGGAGCGCACTGGATATGAGGAGGCAGTTAAAAAAGAAGCTGACGTTTTGCGAAAAGAAGCTGATTATGTAAAAAACTGGTTAGCTAAGTACGCCCCGGAGAGTGTTAAGTTTGCCGTTCAGAAAAAATTGCCCAAAGTAGAGCTTTCTGGTGAGCAAAAGACTTTTTTGGCTGAGTTGGCGGACGGGATTGAGGCCGAAAAAGGCTTAAGCGGGCAGGGGATGCACGATCTTGTTTATGCCAAAGCAGAGAAGGCCGGTTTGCGGCCCCCACAAGCCTTTGTAGCCATTTATAGAGTGGTACTGGCCAAAGACAGCGGCCCCAAAGCAGGTTGGTTCCTAGCCTCGCTGGACACGTCATGGTTGATTCATAGGCTGCGTCTACAAGCTTAGCTTGATAAATGGGGGAGCCAAAAGCCCTCCCTAAAGCATTTATTTAGCCCCTAGCTTGGTTTATAATTACAAACAACATGATTGATATTCGAGATCTTCGCGAACATCCTGAAGTGTATAAAGATTCCGCGCGCAAACGCGGAATTACTGTTGATATTGATGAAGTTCTTAAGCTCGATACTAAGCGGGTGAAGCTGCTCGGTGAGGTTGAAAGTCTGCGCGCTAAGTTGAACGTTAAAGGCAAGCCAACTGGTAGCGAGCTAAAACAGCTGCAGCAAGCCAAAGATGGCCTAGGCAAGCTAGAAAGTGAGCTGACTGAGCTTGACTCCAAGCTTCAAGACGGCTTGTTTAACATACCAAACCTGGTGGCCGACGACACTCCCCAGGGCGGCGAAGACGACAAGCGTGAGGAGAAGAAGTGGGGTGAACCGAAGAAGGAAGGCAAGGATCACTTAACGGTAGCTGAGGCTAACGACTGGATAGATTTTGAGCGTGGCGCCAAGGTAGCCGGCAACAAGTTTTACTACTTAAAAGGACCGGTTGTTCGGCTGGAATTGGCCGTAATGCAACTAGTTTCCCGCCAGCTAGAAATGGAAGGCTTTACGCTAATGGCGACGCCACATTTGGTGAATAATCGCATCTTCGAGGGCACTGGCTTTCAGCCGCGAGGCGAGGAAGAGCAGGCCTACAGTATCGAGGGCGAAGATTTGAAGCTGATCGGCACCGCCGAGATCGCGCTGACTGGGTATTATGCCGATGAAATTATTGATCCATCTAAGCTACCTTTGGCTTACGCTGCTTTGACGCCGTCGTACCGCAAAGAAGCTGGCGCTTATGGCAAGCATTCCAAGGGTTTGTATCGCGTGCATCAGTTCGACAAGCTCGAGATGTATATTTTTTGTGATCCGGCGGAAAGTGAAAAATGGCACCAGCGCTTACTGGAAATCGAAGAAAAGATATGTCAGACACTGGAAATTCCATATCGCGTAGTTCGTATCGCAGCTGGCGATCTAGGCGCCCCGGCTTACAAAAAATATGATATCGAGTACTGGAGCCCAGCTGACGGCGAGTATCGCGAGCTTACTAGCTGTAGTAATTGTACTGATTTCCAGGCCCGGCGTTTAAATATCCGCACTCGTGACAAAGACGGCAAGACGCAGTTCGTGCATACTCTAAACGGGACGGCCGTGGCCTACAGCCGTGTTTTAATCGCAATGCTTGAAAACCACCAAACAAAAGACGGCAAAATCCAAATACCAACCGCTCTGCAACAATATTATGGAGGTAGCGAACTATGATTACCCTGAAGATCAGTGGCAATAATTTTGAACTATCGAAAA